>CAUZOL010000091.1:0-20920 GCA_963581435.1 Planctomycetota bacterium | reverse complement strand
CCGGGCCACGCGGCCGTTGCCGTCGGCAATTTTGTTTTCTATGTCGTTGGAATTGGCCAGTAACAGAACCTGCGCCAGCGTCGCACCGCTGGAACGTTCGCACTCGCAACCGGTCACGCGTTTCGGGCGATTGAACGTGTCGAGGAAATACGAACCGAATCCTTCATGCGGCAGATCAACCGCGCGGGCATTGCCGCTAACACCATTGAACCGAGTTTGCGTACCACACGCCTGATCGACCGCGTCGTGAAAGGATTCTGCGATGATCCGGCGGCCGTAGAAACGGGCGAAATTATGGCGGTCGTGTTCGTTGGCTTTCGTCGGTTCCGACGATAGCTGGTAGACGCGGCTATTGAGGATGGTGCGAATAATGTGTTTCATGTCGAATTTGTGTTCGACGAAGTCCTTCGCGAGTGCGTCGAGCAACTCAGGATTTGACGCGGGATTGGTTGCGCGAATGTCGTCGACTTCATCGACCAGGCCGCGCCCCAGGAAATGTCCCCAAAAGCGGTTGACCAACACGCGGGCGAAGAACGGGTTGTCCGGCTTCGTCATCCAATCGACCAAGGCGTGCCGTGGGTCTTCGTCCGGGGTGACCTCGGCATACTCGCCGTCGAGGAATTTCGGTTCCGGTACTTTGCCGGTTACCGGGTTCTTCTCGCTGGTTGTCAATCGGCTCGACGAATAGTAAGGAGGCGGTTGCCCAAAACTCTTGCGGCCCAACCGGGTGAAGAAGCCTGCGAGTCCGAAGTAATCTTCCTGGCCCCAGCGCTCGTAGGGGTGATGATGGCAGCGGGCGCATTGCAGCCGTATGCCGAGAAAGACCTGCGCGGTATCGGCAGTGACCTGATGCAACTGGTCGTCGCGCATTTGCCAGTACCAGTTGATCGCCGGCGCGTCCTGCCATTCGCCGGCTGCGGCCACCACGCCGCGTACGAGTTCATCGTACGGTCGATTGCGGGAGATCAGGTCCTTCAGCCAATTGTGAAAGGCATAGGCGGCCTGATCGGCACCCGCCAACTTCGAATTTCGCAAGATCGCTCCCCACCGCATGGCGAAGAACGCGGCGTAATCGGGAGAGTTGAGCAACCGGTCGATCAACTTCTGTCGCTTGTCGGCAGCAATGTCGGCCAGAAAGCTGCGGGTCTCATCGACGGTCGGCAATCGACCGCACACGTCCAGAGTCACGCGGCGCAGAAACGTCGCATCGTTTGCCAGCGGCGATGGCTGCAGCCCCAGCTTCTTCCATTTGGCGACGCTCATTTCGTCGATGTAATTCGCTGGCTGAAATCCGGCGATTTCGCTGAGCGGCTTGCCGTGTGGGACGATCGCGCGAAACACGGCCACCTGTCCCATGTATCGCGCCATGATGGCTGCTTCGCCGCTGTTGCCCGTCGCCTTCACCAGCGCTGATTCGTCGATTATCGCCACGACGTCGATGTTGCTTTGGTATTGCGCGTGACGGGTGATGTCCCGCGAACTGCCGTCGCTGTATTCGGCGACAACCGCCAACTGCTGCTGATCGCCCGGCTGAAGAATGCGTTCTGACGGCACGATCGACAGCCGCTCAATCGTGGGAGTTGATTCAGCCGAGGCCGGTACACCCGAGGCGATCCACCGCTGCATCAACCGATACGCTTCACTGTTTTCGTCGAATCGCCGACCGCCGCCATGCGGTACGGCACCAATTGCCTTTGTCAGCAGTAAGCTCTGGTGCGGAGCCGCCGGAAAGACGCGGCGTCCACGACCTTCTTCCACCAGCGCCTGGTAATCGAGGCTCGAATCAAAACCGAACAACGACAACTGGAATCCATTCTGCCCACTCGCCTTGCCGTGACAGGCCGCCGAATTACAACCGTACCGACTCAGCAGCGGAACAATCTCGGTGGCGAAGTTGATCGGCCGCCCTTGGCTCAGTTCGCCAACGGTTACCGGAACCGTTGTCGTCCCATCCAGCACGATTGTTACCGTTGCCGTTCCCGATCCAACGGGCGATAAATACCCCGTCTCATCGACTGTCACGATGGCGACATCGCTCGATGCGTATTTCGCCCGACGGGTCACGTCGCGGCCGTCTTGTGAAACGATCAACTGCCGGTGAGCGAGCGCGTCGGAAAAACTCACGCGTGCCGGTTCGACCGTCAATTCCCCCGCCAGCCCAACGGCTGCATGCAACGCAAGGCAGATGGAAGCAAACAGCATTCGACCGGTGGTTTGCATGCGGGCAATCTTGGAAAGTTGGTTCAAGCGGGGGGAGGATGATGGCGGGGAGATTGAGCCAGCGGAATCCTCAGGAAAAAGTCCTGATTGGTCTGCAGGCAATAACAAATCAACGTCCGTTGATGATAGACCATTTACTGCTCAAATTGCAATATCGCCGTTTACCGTTGAAGACTTTGTGTCGCTGCTATGCCGCACGTTTTCAAACCGCAGCATGCATCGCGTCAGCCGCAAAGCGTGCCTCAAGGCAACTTCAACTGGACGCCCCGCTTTTTGAGGGTCTCTTCAAGTACCGATCGATTCGTCTTGTTCGGATCGATCCAGGCGGTGGCGCGGCCGTCCCGGAAGCTGGCGGTGGCCTGTTCGACTCCTTCGATTCGCGCCAGAATGTCGTAAACCGCCATCGAGCACGCTTTGCAGTCCAGGCCGATGATTGGAATTTCGATGTGGCTGAGTTTGTCTCTTGGGATCGCGCTTAGCGGCCTGACAGCTAGCGTATAGCCGGAGAGTTGGCGGACGCGGTTGTTGAGGCGTTCGACGATTTGCTCGGGCTTTGCGCCACGAAACAGATCGCTGTCGGCAGCGTAGGCAAGGTCTGTTTGAGCGGTCTTGAAATCGATCTTCAACAGTTTCGCTTCGGGGAATTGCTGGATCACTTTGCGAAAGTCATCCACCCGATCCGCCATAAACAAACCAGCGACCTGCAGATTAACTGTATGGGCGTCGTCGAATTGAAAATCGCCGACGGTTGCCTCTTTGGTGGGTGCTGGTGACGTCTTGGCGATGATTGGTGCCGTGACTTGCGGCAGCGTTGTCCTCATCATCATGCGGTATGGATTGTCGGCCAGGAGCGATGGCTTCTGCTTTCCAGCCGGTCGCACGATGGTTTTCTCCTCGCCCGTAAAAAGCGGGCTGCCGATCACTTCGTGCAAGAGGGTTCGAATGCCGCCTCCCTGGGCCTGCGTGCGGCGGACGATCTCTTCGAGCGCCGGCCGATCGCTGAAACGAACCGTGTGGCCGGTTGAATAGACAGTGAACTGCTGAGCCAGATTCCGCAGCAGTCGCGTCGAATCGGCAGCAATCAGCGACTGATATTGCGTGATGTCTTTGAAGGCCCGGCCGTCGGCAAGTTGGCCGGCCGTTTCGACCGGTTGCCCCAATTTAAAGCTGATGCCGATAAAGGGATCGATCAAGCCTCGCTCAGCCGGATCGCCTTCGCCGATCGATCGATAACGGCTACGCAATCCGCCGATGACGTCGAACGATTCCAAGGCAAAACCTGGTGGATCAAGTTGTTTGTGGCACGATGCGCACACCGCATGGTTTCGATGTTTTTTCAACTGCTCGCGGATCGTTGTGGCGCCACGGACGTCCGGTTCGATGGCCGCAATGTTCGCTGGCGGCGGTTCGGGAGGTTGTCCCAGAATGCGGTCCATCACAAACGCACCGCGCGGCACCGGCGACGTGGTGGTGCCGTTGGCGGTGATTTTCAAGATGGCGGCCTGTGTGAGGAATCCGCCGCGCGGGCAATTCTCGGGAAGCGAAACGTTGCGAATCCGTGAGCCGCTGACTCCCGCGATGCCGTAATGTGTTGCCAGTTTTTCATTGATCATCACGAATGGTGACTTGACCAGATGTGACGCGTCCAGGTCTTTGTCGAGCAGTTCTCGGAAATAAGCGCGCGTCTCGGCAACCATCGAGTCCTGCAGATACGGGCTGAACTCGGGGTACAGTTTTCGATCGGGATCGGTCGCTGCAATTTGCCGCAGCTTCAGCCATTGGCCGAGAAAGTCCTCGATGAACCGCTGCGAATTTGGATGCTGGAGTAATCGGGCAATCTCGGCGTGTAACACCTTCGGTTGCCGTAGATTGCCCGCAGCGGCATGCTGCCTGAGTTGCTCGTCGGGCAACGAATTCCACAGAAAATACGAAAGACGGCAGGCGAGCGCGTCGTCATCCTGTGTCTCGACGTGATACAGAAAATCGGGAGCGACCATCGCGTTACGATACGCCGCACGCATCGCAGTTTCAAAACAATCGCCCGCATCCAGCCGCTCTTTGACGAGGGCGACGTATTCGCGGCGGACTTCTTCTGCAACCGGACTGCGGAACAGTTTCGGCAGGAACTTAGCCAACAGACGCTCGGCATCTTTCAGCGCGGCTTCACTTTGAACCGTCCACAAGCCAAGCGACGGATCGGGGCGGTTCTGACCGGCTCCGAGTTGCCGGACTCGCAGGCGTCGCGGTGGCCGCACGCCCGGATGGTCGGCCACTTTGAACTCCGTCAGCGGCAAATCGCCAAACAGCAGTTTGTGACTCTTCGGCGGCCACGATTCGTACAATGGCCCTTCAACGTCGATCCAATCAATCGCAATTCCCGGACCGGTAAACGCCATCGCCCGGCCCTTGCGAGAGTAGTTCGCCACAGGCGCGAGCGAGGCGGTGTTCAAGCCCATCATCTCATTGTGATTGAGCCAGACCACTAATTCATGCTCTCGCGGTTTTTCGGCAGGAGCATCGAAATAGCCAAGCACGTAACTTGGATGCTGACCACCACGGCCATCCCCGGTGAGCTGCACGACGGAAAGACGGGCCGCCTCGGTACCGCGTCCCGGCAATACCTTGCCCTTGTCCCATTGGAAACTCCATAGGGAAGTTCGCACACGATACCGTGCGGGATAGACCGTCACGTGTTCGATGAAGTACGGGTTGAACGATTCGTCTTCGTGGCGAAACAGTCCGACCGAGGCCCCATTGCGGAACGATCCCCAGCGTTCGTGGGCTCCCTGATCGAGATGATTCTGATCGCCGGCCGGCGGAAACTCGGGGTCAGGCAACTTGTTTTTCAGCAGCACTCCGTCGCCGTTCATCACCACATGAGCAACAAAGCCGCCCCGATTGACCAGCGAGATCCGCCTGCGCTGAATGTTCGGCGGCTGCGGGCGCGTGGCAATCGCGTAATTCAAAATGTGATCGGCCGCTTCAAGATACTTCTTCACATTGACATGAGAGATGTCGAGCGCCTCGGCGTGTTTGTCGAAGCCATGCGCCGAACCGTCGGCGGGAAGATTTCCGGCCAGCGCAATTCCCGGCATGTCGAAGAGATCGCGGATCGTGTTTTCATACTCGGCCCGCGTCAATCGCCGCAATTTCGGTATGTCGTTCGCCTTCGCGCGTTCGGCGGCGATCAGCGACTCGCCGAGTGATTTGAGAAACGCAGTCCGCTGGGCGGCATCCGGTTGTGCGGCGTCCTTGGGCGGCATCTCGCCCGCCGCAATCCGGTCGTGGACTTTCACCCATCGTCGAAAGTGATCGGGATTGCCGAAGTCGCGCGGCAGAGACGTCAGATCGAGTGTCGCCTCCTGCGTCGTCTTTCCGTGACAATCGGAACAGAATTGCGAGACAAATGTCTTCGCCGCGTCGGCCGCCGAAACGGTTGCAGGAAGAACAACGACGGCCAACAGTGTCGAAAGGAGTTTGAATTGACGCATGGTTCTTATGCCATTTCCAATCCGCGCATCGTGCCTTTGCCGGTCGAGAATGCGTCGGTCTCGATTCCCATTCGCTGCAGCATCGAGACATAGAGATTCGAGAGCGGGTAGTTGTTTTCAGTATCGAAAGCGAGATGTTGTCCGTGTCGGAATCCGCCGCCGGCGAGCAGCACGGGCAGGTTGACGTTGGAATGCGAGTTCGCGCTCCCCATGCACGTGCCGTAGAGAACGGTGGTGCTATCGAGCAGCGATTGGCCCTGCTCCTTAGTTTGTTGCAGCGAAGTGAGGAAGCCGTTGAGAACGTCGAACTGACGTTCTTCGTGACCGCGCAGTTCCGCGAGCACTTCCGGCCGGTTGCCGTGGTGTGTGATGTTGTGAATCACCGTCGTGTCGATGAACAGCGACACAATTCGTGACGAATCGGTCTCTAACGCCAGCTTGATGACATCGAACATCATTTTCGACCGCTCGACGAATTGCCGTGGGTTCTTGTTCTCTGCGGGCTGTTTCGCGGTGACCTTAGGTTTGGGACGGTATTCCCACTCTTGTGCGCTCAGCAGGCGACGCTCCAACTCCCGGACCGCTGTCAGATACTGATCCATTCGCTGTCGATCGGCCGCCGACAGTTTGCGATTCAGCCGCCGCGATTGCTCGCCGACAAAGTCCAACGTGCTGCGTCCCTGCTTGAGCGACTCGACGCGCTCTTCGATTTCTTCCGGGCGACCCTGCACGAAGAGCCGTTCGAACAGTTTTCGCGGACTCTTCTCCGCCGGAATCGGTGCGCCGCTGCGCGTGTAGCTCAGCGTCGGGTTTTCATTGCTCATTGCCAGGACGAGCGAAGGAAACCGGGTCTGGTTTCCGATCTGCTCGGCGGCAAACTGATCGAGCGAGACACCGTTGCGAAACCCACCCCGTTCCGGATGAGGCGTTCCCGTCAGAAAACACCGTTCTGCCGCGTGCGCGCCGGTCACTCCCGGCAAACTGACGCCGGAGAAGACGGTCATTTGCTGCCGATGCGCCGCAAGTCGCTTGAGATACGGGCTGGCCTTGTATTTCTTTCCCGCGCCTTCGGGGAAGAAGTACCGCGGCAGGATGCCCATGTTCGTTTCGATCGCCACCATCCGGCGAGGAATCGCCTTCTCGGCAGAATCATCGCCAAACGCAGGCCGCATCGCATCGAGAAACGGCAGCGTCATCGCAACGCCCGTTCCTCGCAAGAAGGATCGTCGGTCGATTCGATTGGTCATCGGAATTGTCCTGTCATTACGAATTACTTCCCGCAACTCGATGTTGTTTCAATCGTAAGCGGTTATTGTATAGATTGGAGTTGGCTGATGCGAATGAGGGAAAGACATTCGCCTGGGCCGACACTGAGGTCGATCGAGTCATGATCGCCGAATTGTCCCCCAAAGTACTTCAGCCTCATCGCGAGCGGTACGGCTGGGGATCGACAGGAGAAACAATGAACGGAAACCCATTGCGATTCAGTCAGCATAGCAGCTTGTGTGCCATCCTCTTGGCGACACTTGCCTCAGTCTCGCCTTGTACCACGGTTGCTGATCAGTCGAATGGAATCGTGGCAATTAGCGATGCGGTAAGACCATTTGTTGAACGGCAGGAGTTGGCCGGCGCCGTCATGCTTGTCGCCGATCGGGAGAAGATCCTCAGCCAATCGGCGGTTGGGTTTGCTGATATCGCCGGAAAGAAACCGATGCGGACCGATTCGCTATTCTGGATTGCATCGCAATCGAAACCCATTACTGCGACGGCTCTGATGATGCTGGTGGACGAAGGCAAAGTGAACGTTGATGATCCGGTAGAAAAATACTTGCCGGAGTTTCGCGGGCAGATGGTGGTGGCAGAGAAGGACGATCAGCACGTGCTGCTAAAAAAAACCGCGCACCCCATCACGGTAAGAAACGTGTTGTCGCACACCAGCGGCTTGCCGTTTAGTTCGGCGTTGGAAGTCCCAACGCTCGACCGCTTGCCATTGGCCGACCGCGTTCGCAGTTACGCGATGACGCCGCTCGATTTCGAACCGGACACAAAGTACCGGTACAGCAACGCCGGAATCAACACAGCCGCGCGGATCATCGAGGTGGTTTCCGGAAAGCCGTTTGAGGAATACCTCGACGAACGGCTGTTCAAGCCGCTGGGTATGAAGGACACAACGTTTTGGCCCACTGAATCCCAGGCGACTCGAATCGCCAAGTCGTATCGGCCTGGCGAAAACAATCGCAGATTGGCCGAGACGACGATCAGCCAGATTCAATATCCGCTGACCGACCGCGTGAACCGTTATCCGATGCCCGCCGGCGGGCTGTTTTCGTCAGCCGCCGACCTCGCGAGATTTTACCAGATGCTGGCAAACAACGGGCAACTCGACGGACGACGATATGTGTCCGAGTCTGCCATCAAAGAGTTGACGAGCAAACAGACTCCTAAAGGTGTTCCCAACACCTACGGTTTCGGTTTCTCAACCGGTGGCGACCGCTTCGGCCACGGTGGCGCTTACTCCACAAATAGCTACTTCGACCGCAAGCACGGCCTGATTCTGATTTGGCTCGTCCAACACGCCGGCTTTCCCGGCAATGGGGGCAAGAGCCAGGAAGCCTTTCGCCGCGCCGCATTGGAAAGTTTTGGCAAGTAAGTGGTTTCGATTTGGCGATCTCAGTAATCGGAAATCGAACCATCCGGCAATCGTCCCCGTGTCGGCCACTCGGGTGGCGATGGAGTCTTGGCGAGTTTGGCCAGGACTGCTTCGTCCACCACGCATCCAAGGCCCGGACCTTCGGGCAGTGATGCGTAACCCTCTTTGTCGATCGACCAGTTTTTCTTGACCAGCCCGCGTGGTGAAATGCTGGCATAATACTCGTGAATCAGGAATAACGGGATCGCGGCGCTGACATGCAGACTGGCAGTCGCGCCGAGATCGGTGGTCACACAGTGCGGCGAAAGCGGCACTTGATACGCTTCGCCGAGCGTCGCAATCTTGCGCAGTTGTGAAATGCCGCCGGTATGGGCGCAGTCGATCTGCAGAATGTCGGCGACGCCTGCTTGCAGATAGCCGATGACATCCCAGATCGTCCGCGCCTGTTCGCCGACGGCCAGCGGGATGGGGATGTGCTGCTTGAGCCGTTTGAAGACCTCGATGTTGCCCGGCACGGCCGGCTCTTCGATGTACAACACATTGTAAGGTTTGATCGCTGCGGCCAGTTGAATCAGAAAAGGCGGTGGCAGAGCGCAATGGGCGTCGAACATCACCATGCCGTCGGGGCCGACACGCTTGCGGGCATTCTCAATATTTTTCACGTGTTGCTGGATTTGCTGCGGTGTGCCCGCGAAGGGCGACGGTCCCGCGCCGACTTTGGTCGCCTTGGGCGTGGGGTACATCAACACTTTGTCGCGCGTCGGTCCGCCGAGCAATCGGTAGACGGGAACGCCCCACAACTTGCCGGTGATGTCCCACAATGCCATGTCGAATCCGGCCAGTGTGTGCGTCATGAATGGTCCGCCGCGCATATCGCGATGCGAGCGATAGACTTTTTGCCACAGGTACTCGATGCGTGTTGGGTTCTCGCCGTCGAGCAACTCGAACAGCGAACGAGCCAGCGTCGCAGCGGTGCGTGTTTCCAACTGGTCGATCTCGCCCCAACCGGTGACGCCGTGGTTGGTCTCCAGCTTGAGAAACACCTTGCGCTGCACGGGTATTGCGGTCAGTTTCGTCAGCTTGATCGTTGACGTGCGATCGCCGACTTGTGCCGCCGGATTGTTCTCGTCGTCCACGCCCAGGGCCGAATTCAATTTGCCACCAACAGCTCCGCCGACAAAACAACCGGCCGCCAGTGCGCCCATGGATGTTAGTAACTCGCGTCGATTTGTCATTGTGTATGCGTCTCCTGTTTCTTGAGGAAGTGTTTGGCTTAGTAGTCGGCGATGGATCCGTCCTTCAGTTTCGCTCCCGGCCAGCGATATTTCTGCGGTTTGAGCGACTCCTGCTGCAGCAGTTTCTCGTCCACTTCGACACCCAACCCGGGGCCGGGCGGCAATCCGATGTACCCGTCCTTGTCGAGTTCATACGCCATTCGCGTGAGACCCGGGACGTTGAAGCCGGCGTTTTGCGGGTAGAACTCGTGGATCAGTAAGAACGGGACCGACGAAGCGACGTGCAGGCTCGCTGCGATGCCGAGGAATGTGGCCGTGCAGTGCGGAGCGATCGGAACGTGATATGCTTCGGCGAGCGTTGCGATCTTCTTCATCTGGCTGATGCCGCCGGTGTGGTTGCAGTCGGGCTGCAGGATGTCGATACAGCCTTCCTGCAGATAGGGCAACACCCCCCAAATCGTGCGGTCGCGTTCGCCGGTTGCCAACGGAATACCAATCTGTGCTTTCAGTCGCTTGAAAACTTCAATGTTGCCCGGGACGGCCGGTTCTTCGATGAACAGCACGTCGTACGGTTTGAGGGCCGCTGCCAGTTGGATCAGCGTTGCCGGCGGTACAGCCGAATGCGCGTCAAACATGACCGCGCCGTCGCGTCCGACTTTTTCCCGCGCACGGGCGATTGCTTTCACCATCCTGTCGATATCTGCCGGCGTTCCGGAGTGCTCGTAGATTCCATGCGGCGGGACTTTCTGGGCCTTGTCTGTGTGATAGACGCGAATGCGATCACGCGTTGGTCCACCGAGCAGACGGTAAACGGGAACGTTCCACAGCTTGCCGGCAATGTCCCACAACGCGATGTCGATTGCAGCGATCGTATGCACCATCAACGCTCCGCCGCGCATGTCACGATGCGCGCGGAAGAGTTTCTGCCAGAGGTATTCGACCCGCGTTGGATTCTCGCCATCGATTAGCTCGAACAACGATTCGGCAAGCACTTTTGCAGGGCGTGGATCGACGCCCTTCAAATCGCCCCAGCCAGTGATTCCATGATTGGTTTCAATCTTCACATAAACCACCGGGCCGACCCAGTAGAGTTTCATTCCAGTGATACGCAAGCTCGATGATCGATCGACGACATTTGCTGCGGGATTATTCTGTTCCCCAATCGTGTCTTGCATGAATGCAAGACCGGCCGCCGCCGATCCCAAACCGGCGATCATGTTTCGTCGATTGAACGACATGTCGGATTTGTTTTTCATTGTTCGTTTCATCCTTTTTCTATGCTTCGAAGAACTTTCACCGCACACTTCGCACGAGCGAACGCCGAGCGATTACGAAGGACTGTCACTCTGCATCCGAGAGCCTAAGCCATTAAACTCTGAATTGCACACGAGACGTTCATGTGTCGCTGCAATTGCGTTTCCCGGGCGGTACGTCTTTCAGAGTGTCGGTTCGACGATTGCCCTAGTTCATCGTTTACGTCGTAATGATGGGAGTCTCGCGTCAGTTGTGCACTCGATACCAGGTGGATGCACAGTGGTGTCTTGAAACACGGAACGTCATTGACTCTACGTCGCCTGCACCCGCGCCCGCGACTTCCTGCTGCGTGACAGGCGTCGAGCCGACATCGGAGTTTCTGGATGATTTGCGGTCATCCTGAATGTGCCGACTGCTATCGTTGAGAGTTTGCGGGGAGCCTCTGATTATTCGCCGCGACTGCGGGCGATTTGTGACTCTCGCCATGCGCGGAGATAGGCCGCAAAGCCGTCGCGGACCTGGGGCGGTGCACTCTTGAGTGACCGCTGCACGTCTTTCTGCTGCGGCGATATGCCGCGACGATCAAGCAGGCCGGCGGCTTGGGCGGCGACTGCTTCGTCGTAATTCGCTAATGATTTGAGGACGCCGGGGAGTTGTGCTTTTTCCCGTTTGACGATTCGGTCGGCGTAGTCGTAGGCGCAGTTGCGTTGGCCATTGCCATCGCCGTCGATCCAGACGGCTCCGCTGGAACCCACACAACGCGGCTCCCAGTTCGGCGAGGTGGGTTGATACGGTTTGGCGATGGGCCAAAAGAGTTCGCGGACACCCGGGCCGCTGGCAACGGCGACCAGATGGACGTCGTGATCGGGACGGGGCAGTTTCCAGTGCCTCTCCCACTGCACGCCCAGTGTTATCCCCGCAGGAATTTGTTCTTCGCGAATCTTCCGACCGTTGGCGTACAACGTCACACGGTCGGCTTGCGACCACGACGGTCCGAGTACGCGGATGTGAACGTCAATCGTCTGTTGTTCGTCGTCTGACTTGGGAACGAGTTCCCCCGGTCCGTATTTGTCATCGACTGTGATTTCTGCGAGCAGGCCCAGGCTGACCATCACCTTCCCGGCGACGAAAGCGGCGACCGCCTGATCGACGTCGATGTTTCCGACGTCATCGTCGTTGCAACGAATGTAGGTTCGCGCTTGCCCGACGAAATGTCGTGCGACGTCGTGTGAATCGCTGGAGCCGACCGGCGTGAGATAACGGCCGCGGTTCAACATGCCGAACCAGTCGCGGTACAGCTGCATCACGTCGGTCTGCTGGGCGCCGGAGTTAATCAGTTCCATCGCATTGAGACCGGTCGGCCAATCGCTGAGGTTCTCGCCAACGATGGCGTTGTGAAGTTTCGGGCCGAACGGTGTCACGCCGCTATGCACATCACGGGCATGATTGAGGATGGCGACTTTGACACCGGGCGTTGCGTAGATTCCTTTGAGAATTGATTTCCAGTCGGTCAGCTTGAAATTGGGAATGGCCGCTCCGGCCTGTACGGGGAAGATGTTGAAGTGTCCGGTTTTGGTTGTCACCTCGTTGCCGATGACCGGCGTGAAATACTTTCGCACGCCCATCGTCTTCGCGAGCGGGTTGTAATCGATGTGGATGTTGTGGTCGGTGGCGATGGGCAATTCGATGCCTTCGGCTGCCAGCACGATCAGTCGTTCGCTGATCGATGCGTCGCCGTGACCGGAGTGCGTCAACGTGTGCACGTGGGTGTCGCAACTGACCCAGCCTGTGGTGGGAACTTCGCGCGCGATGGACAGTTTGACGTCGGCCGTTTGTCCGGCTTCGAGTGTGATCAGTCGATAGTCGATGCCGTATTCAAACCCGCGACCGGCATAAATGGTGTATCGCCCGGCCGGTAGACCGAATGTTGCTCGGCCGTTGGATGTGTAGACGGCGCCCGGCCGAACGGCCAGCGTTTCGTTCGATGTCGCGCCAACTGTGTGTTGCGCGCCGTCGGAATCGAGGATTGTGATACGGCCGGGAATCCGTTTGCCGGATGTTTTGTCGAGAATGGTTGCCGAGACAGTACAAACACCCAACACCTCTTGCATGGGGCGGCTGTCGAGCGTGATTTCTCCAATACGGACATCGTCCGCCCGCGTTCCCGATTGCTCGATTTTCAACTCATTTTCGCCATCGACCAAAGCACGTGGCGGTACGGCGAAATAAATCACCATGTCGTTTTCGTCGCGAAGAAATCGCCCCAGCCGTTTGCCGTTGAGGAGAACCTGCCAGGTTTGCTTGACGTCCTGTTGCCGCAGCCGCAACGTTTGCGCGGCGGCGTTTTGCTTCGCGGCAAATTTGATCGTCAACCCGTCCGCTTCGGCCTTTTGGGGGAACTCACTCCATTCGCGGACATCGCCGAAACGCAGATGGTGCAGTTTGGCGTCGAGCGTGCGTTCCTCTGCCTGAGTGGATGACACGCAGAGCGAACAAAGCATGATGCACATCGAAATGAATTTGCAGCGCACGGGATGGTGCCTCACAGTTGAGAAGAGAATCAAACCGGCCACGTGACATTCGCATCGGCCGGTCGCGCGAATCGAGAAATCCTGTGGGAACAGGATACCATGCGGCCTATTGGGTTCTCAAACCGATCGGGACGATTGTCGGGGCTGCAACGCCAGTTGTGCGCGGGTCTCCCCGAGCGAACGAGAGACCTGCGGTCGCGACTGTGGCACGGTCGGGAGACCGTGCCATAACGAATGGAAGCCGTGCATTCAGGCCGCGAAAAACTTTGCATTCAGCTTGGCGCGGGCAGCGTCATTTCGGAGCGTGCTTCGGTGAGGACCTCGAAACCAAGGTCGGCGATCATCTGAATATCGTCCGATGCCGGCTGGCCAGGGGTTGTGAGGTAGTCGCTGACAAACAGCGAGTTGGCCGCGTACAATCCCATCGCCTGCAGCGAACGCAAATTGACTTCGCGGCCGCCGGCGATGCGGATTTCGGTTGCCGGATTCGTCAGCCGCAACAAACAGAGTGCCTTCAGGCAATACTGCGGGCTGAGCGCATCGACGCTTTCGAGCGACGTGCCTTCGATCGAGTTCAGGAAATTGACTGGAATCGATTCGACGTCGAGAGTTTGAAGTTCCATCGCCACATCGACGACATCGTCGTCCTGCTCACCCATCCCGACGATGACGCCACAGCACAATTCCAATCCCGCTTCGCGCGAAATCCGTAGCGTCTGCATGCGGTCTTCATAGGAGTGCGTGGTGCAGATCTCGTCGTAGAATTTGCGGCTGGTATTCAAATTGTGGTTGATGCGATCGACGCCCGCTTCCTTCAAACGTGCTGCTTGTTCCGGTTCGAGCAATCCCAGGCAACAGCAGATGTGCAGGCCGTACTCGCGTTTGATGGATTCGACGGCCGACGCAATGTGTTCGACCTCACGATTCGACGGACCGCGTCCGCTGGCGACAATGCAATAGGTGCGCGATTGCGACTCGGCCGCTTGCCGCGCTCCCTCCAGCAGCTTTTCCTCGTTCAGCAGCGCGTACTTACTGATGTCGGCCTTCGACTGGATCGATTGCGAACAGTATCCGCAGTCTTCGGCGCACAGCCCGCTCTTGGCGTTCTTGAGAAAATAAAGCTGCACCTGCTTGCCGAAATGTTCCCGCCGCACACGAAACGTGGCATCGAGTAACGCCAGCAACTCATCATCCGGACAGGCTAACACCGCCAACCCGTCGTCGCGAGAAATCGATTTGCCGGCAAGCACGTCGTCAGCCAGTTGGTCCCAGTTCATAATCGTCCATTCAGTTGCAAATTTGACTGCCGTTTCAGGCATCACTCCCACCAGTGTATCGGCTGTATCGATCATGCCACAAGTCAGCACAGAATTGCAAATCACCGATGATTCGGGCCAGCGGTCATCCGTATTGGCCACCCGATGCGATTCTGCTACTGTGAGCCGCGCTGCTGATCAATCGGCGATTTGCGTGACAGGAAAACGCTTATGAGCAACGGATTTCTCGGAAACGACGCATCTTTCATGCTCGACGTCGTCGTCTGTGCGCTGGTGGCCGTTGTTCCCACGCTGCTGTTCAGCATTTATCTGGTGAAGTTCAAGCGGAACTACCTGCTGCATCGCAATTTGCAGGTCACGCTGGGCGTGGTGCTGCTGTTGACCGTTGGGGCTTTTGAAATCGACCTGCAGGTCGTTCACGGCGGCTGGGAAAACATTGTGGAGCGCGCCCGCGGAACCGAATGGCTCGCGACACCGGCATTCACGCAGGCACGAAACGTCTTGTGGATTCATCTGGTGTTTGCCATCTCGACGCCGCTGATGTGGGCGCTCACAATCGTTCTGGCGCTGAAGCGATTTCCCTCACCGCCAACACCCGGCGATCACAGTGGGCTGCACAAAAAGCTGGGCTGGATTTCAGCGATCGACAT
This sequence comes from Planctomycetota bacterium, assembly GCA_963581435.1. Classification (GTDB taxonomy): domain Bacteria; phylum Planctomycetota; class Planctomycetia; order Planctomycetales; family Planctomycetaceae; genus JABISG01. Next base: position 5,612 of record CAUZOL010000091.1, on the reverse strand, counting down.
CACGCTGACATCGGTCACCGGCCTGGTGTTTTACTATCTGGCATTCGTTGCCGCCGGCTGACCGGTGGCATGCAGAATGCCGTGCTTCGACCGCTCGAATTCATCCAGCGTGATCTCGCGGCGATCAAGAGCTGAATTCAACTCGGACATGCGATGTCCCAGCGGCGATTCGTGCGGCCCCGCTTTGAATTTCAGCGGATGGCAGCCGACACTCGCTGCGCAGATGAGTGCCAGACAGAGGACAATGCGGCGAGCGTTCATGGGCAGTTCGCTTTCAGCGGTCAGCGATGAGAAACCCGGTTTTTTCAAAAAACCAGGTTTCTGCTCAGGGTTTCTGAACAGCGACCAGTTGCTACACCGAGTGAGTTTCCCGGCTTTGCGATTCTCGCGACTGCGATTGCTTGTCGGCGAATTGTTGCACCGGCGTGTGCGGAGGGCGGATGTTGTGGGAAGCCGTTGCTTGTTCGATGCGTATCAGCCGCGTGCCGAGACGATCGATGCGCTGCGCGACTTCTTCGGTGGTTTGTTCTAACCCACCGGAAACCAGGGTGACAACACCCAGAAATAAGAGCATTTGGCCGACAGTGACAACCAGCCAACCGGTCGGCGCATAGTCGGCGGGGCCTCCGTAGTATCCCCACAAAACCATCGACGTGCCGACCGTCAAACCGCCGACACCGAAGTACGCGAGTATTTGTCCCCAGAACGACGACCAGTTTGAACTGCGTGCATGGTCTTCCTGAACCGCCGCGCGAACATCTTCACTGGTCGCATCCGGGACTGCTGCAACTTGGGGAGTCTGCGATGTCGAGACATGCGGCTCATGCACGTGGCGAACCACCGAAGCCACGGGTTCCGTTTCGCGTTGGGCTACACGACTTTCGGAATCTGCGTTTGCAACTTTCGCGGCAAGCGGCGCATCCCGCTCGGAGTGTGCGGTCTCGAATCGATAGATCGGACGTGAACCGGCTGGATCGGGATTCGCTTCCGACTCTGGCTGATCGACGTGCGGCCCCTTCACGATCGGTGCGGCTGAAGTCTCGACCGATGCCTCGTCCGGCCTGGTCACAACGCCGGGAAGAGGACCGAAGGGATCGAACAGATCGTCGTTGGCCCAGCGCCGCAGGAGTTCGCGTGCCGCTTCGGTCTTTGCGCCGGTGCGAACCAGTGTTCCCGACTGAATCTCGGTGCTGCACGTCGCGCAACGTACCCGTTGGCTTTGGGCCGAAACTTCAGCGGCAACGTCCGCCTGACAATTAGGACACCACATGCGGCGGTTCCAAATCTGAGACTTGTGAAAAACGAATTGTGTGTGGGGAAGTAGCCGGTCGGCAATGAGAGAGTGACCGGAGATTGGGAGCGGAAGGGTACGACAAGACGGGCAACCGACGCAATAGCGGTTTTGAGCACCCGTGCGGGTCGGCAGCGAGCGAGAAATCCGGCTTTTTCAAAAAACCGGGATTCTGACCTGCGGAATCGCGTTTCACATGCCAACTCGCTGCATTGCAACACAGGTACCAGCAGGGTAATCTTGTGTGTTCGCCTGCCAAATCCAGTGTGCAGGGTGCTTCGTCCTGTCGCAAAATGGGTCTTCAAATTCTCAACCATGCCGGATCGTCCGCCTGACCGAGAGCGTATCGTCATTACCGGCATCGGTTTGACGTCGCCGAACGGCAATTGCCTGCAAGACTTCCGAGCCAGCCTTCTCGCCGGTCAATCGGGGGTTGTGCCGTTCACCACGCGATATATGGGCGAAGTTCTCGCCGGCGTCTGCAATTTCGATGAACTGAAGTACCAGAAGCGAAAAGAGGTCCGCCGCGGAACTCGAGCCGGCTCGATCTCTGTTTATTGTGCGAACGAGGCCATCGCCAACTCAGGTATCGACTGGGAACAAACCGACCGCTCGCGGGTCGGTGTCTACATCGGCACTACAGAGCACGGCAACGTCGAGACCGAGAATGAAATCTACGAGATCTCAAAGTTCGACTACGACACGTCCGTCTGGTCGCATCACCACAATCCACGCACCGTCGCCAACAATCCGCCCGGTGAAGTCACTCTGAACATGGGCATTACCGGCCCACATTTGGCTCTTGGAGCTGCCTGTGCTGCGGGAAATGCCGGATTGATCCAAGCCGTGCAGATGCTGCGGCTGAATGAAGTCGATTTGGCGATTGCCGGCGGTGTCTCGGAGAGCATTCATACGTTTGGCATTTTCGCCAGTTTTCAAAGCCAGGGAGCACTGGCGCGTCACGAAGACCCGACGAAAGCCTGCCGTCCGTTCGATCTCGACCGCAGCGGAATTGTCGTCGCCGAAGGGGGCGGCCTGTGCACGCTGGAGCGCCTTCCCGACGCAATTGCTCGTAACGCAACGATTTACGGAGAAATCGTCGGTTACGCCATGAACTCCGATGCCAGCGATTTCGTGCTTCCCAACAGCAACCGCCAAGCGGAATGCATTGGATTGGCGCTGAAACGGGCCGATCTTGCTCCGTGCGACATCGACATCGTCAGCAGTCACGCAACCGCCACCGGCCAGGGCGATATCGAAGAGTCCGCCGCATTGCGGAAGGCATTTGGCGATGAATCGCGGCCGGTAATCAACAATACCAAGAGTTTTATCGGCCACGCAATGGGTGCCGCCGGTGCGTTGGAACTGCTTGGAAACCTGCCTGCGTTTGACGATGGCATCGCACACGCTACAATCAATCTTGATCGTCCCGATCCCGAATGTGCGTTATCGCAGATTGTCGCGAATGAACCGCTCGATCTGGGGAACGTCGATTGCATCCTGAACAATTCGTTCGGCATGCTGGGGATCAATTCGGTCGTCATCGTTAAGAATTATGTCTAGAAGTTGACCGCTGGAGTGGTGTGAATGAACCCGGACGAAATCAGGCTGGTAATCCTCGATATTCTCGCAAGTATCGCCCCCGACGAAGACCTGTCGAATCTCGACGATGACGTCGCGTTCCGCGAGCAGATGGAACTCGACAGCATGGACTTCCTCGATATTGTGATGGAACTGCGCAAACGGTATCGCGTGCAGATTCCCGAGGACGAATACATCCAGCTGGGAACAATGAGCAGCACCGTCGAGTATCTGGTTCCCATGCTCCGCGACGTACAAAGCCTCGCCTGAGAGGGTGCCACTGGTGTGTCGCCAGTGCCGAGCCGCCATTCGCAATGGGTTCTGCAGCCAAGCTGCTTTTGTCCGTTGATTCCTTTGCGCAGCCGCCGACGTGAGCTACGACACGATCATTATCGGTGCGGGACTCTCCGGACTGGCCGCCGGTATTCGACTGGCCCACTTCGAGAAACGCGTCTGCGTTCTCGAACGGCACACCACCATCGGCGGGCTCAATTCGTTCTACCGGCTGCGAAAACACAATCACGATGTCGGCCTGCACGCGGTCACCAACTACGCACCGCCTGGCACCCGCACCGGCCCGCTCAGCAAACTGCTTCGCCAACTGCGGCTGCGGTGGGACGACTTCGATCTCGTCCCCCAAGTCGAATCGTCCGTCGTCTTCCCAAACCGCACGCTGCGATTCACGAACGACTTCGAATTCCTGAAGCAACAGGTCGCCGAACAATTTCCCGGGCAGGCCGACAACTTTCAGAAGCTGCTCGGCCACATCGACGCACACGACGAACTCGATCTCTTCCAACGCGAGACGTCGGCCCGCGAAGTTCTCAACGGCTGCATTTCCGATCCGCTGCTGATCGACATGCTGCTTTGCCCGCTGATGTTCTACGGCAGCCCCACGCCGCACGACATGGACTTCACGCAGTTCGTGATCATGTTCAAGAGCATTTTTTACGAGGGCTTCGGACGACCTTTTCACGGCGTGCGGCAGATCATGAAACAGGTCGTCCGCAAGTTCAAATCGCTGGGCGGCGAACTGAAACTCAGAGCCGGCGTCCGCGAGATTGTGACCGACAACGGCCGCGCCGTCGGCGTCATTCTCGACGACGGCCAAGAACTCGCTGGCGAAAACGTTGTCTCATCAGCCGGTTCGGCCGAAACGTTGCAACTCTGCCCCGGCGATGTGCCAGACAACAAGGCCGACTACACGCCGGGAGAGATTTCCTTCGTCGAAACAATCTCCATGCTCGACCGGCATCCGTCCGAATTGCCGCACCACGAAACCATTGTCTTTTACAACCACGCCGATGCTTTTCATTACGAATGCCCCGACGAGCCGGTCGATTTGCGCAGCGGCATCATCTGTTCGCCGAACAATTTTCAGTACGACGAACCGTTGGAAGAGGGCCGCATTCGCATCACCGCGCTGGCCAACCCCGCCTGTTGGATGGACCTGCCCGAAGAAGAATACGTGGCACAAAAGGCCCGCTGCTTCGACGAGATTGCCGAGTCGGCCGTGAAGGTGATGCCCGAGTTTCGCGATTTCACCGTCGACACCGACGTCTTCACGCCACGCACCATCCGCAAATTCACCGGCCACACCAACGGCTGCGTCTACGGCGCCCCCCACAAACTCCGCGACGGCCGCACGCATTTAGAGAACCTCTACATCTGCGGCACCGACCAGGGCTTCCTCGGCATCGTCGGTTCCATGCTCTCGGGCATCACGATCGCAAATCGTTACTTGCTGAAGTGAATCGCGCAACGCTTTCAAACGAGCCCACAGCGCAACAGCTGTTTGCATGAGTCGCCGGAAGTGGATTGGTTGCCATCAGTCATGCAATTTCCTGCGGAGCTTGGTAACGAGCAAACAAGTCAAATTCTACTCGGAAAACGTCATTCCCGCGCAGGCGGGAATCCAGCGAGCCGGCAATTAACGTAAAACTACCATCAACACACCCACGTCACCCCAACACGCGCCGCACGGTTGTCCGCGAACCGACTGGATTCCCGCCTGCGCGGGAATGACGGCTCGCGCCCTCGTTGTGACACGGAACTCCGCGAGTGTTAACGAATTCAGCAAGAGCCGGACGTGATTCACATTTGACGTCACTGCTCAATAAATGTCCGGCACAGCCAGCCCCACTACTCTGCCTCTGACGACGCCTCTTCATCAATCCAACCACGCCTCCTGTACGGTGACGGCGTCTTCTCATTGACCCAAACATTTGGCCGGACACGTTGATCGATCCAGTTTGCGGGCGCAAAGAAAGTGTCGCTGAGCGGGCCACCGTAGAGATAAACCGGAGAAGTGAAAGTCGTCATCGAGACGCTCCGTGTGGATGCAAACGACATCGTCAATGGCGATACTGTTTTGACATACGCGACGGTGTAGAGAGTCACAAGAATGATCGAAGAAACGAAACCAACCACGGTGTTCCTGTTCACACCCAATGCCTCCATCGCTTGAGCGCAAATCGACGGGCTTGCCCACGATTGTCACGAACAACGTTGCCATGAATGGAAAGGACAGCGCCGGAAAATGTTCGCAGAACGGTTGATGAATTACGGCGAACGCGTTCGCGATGAGACTACTCTTGTGCCTTCTTGGGGGTTTGCACAAACCAATTGGTCGTTGCGAATCGAATCAATGGCGCTCCGTCTTTCAGGGTTCTTCACCGATTTTAATGGGTGTTTTCAGCACGGTTTGAGTTTCAGTTTTCCACAGAAGAACAGGATGCGG
>CAUZOL010000090.1:0-21302 GCA_963581435.1 Planctomycetota bacterium | reverse complement strand
AATCACGTTGCCTTGCGTCTGCACACCATCGGGCAGACTGTCGAAGGCCAACTTGATCGGCCCGTTGTAGCCGCGTCGATCGGCGGTGACCTTGACCACCAACCGATCGCCTTGAGCGACATTATGACGGTCTCGCTCGAGTTTGAACGTAAAATCTGCAACTGCAGCAGGACCCAATGTTGTGACGGCGATTCGATAAATGCATCGCCTGCCTCCGCCGCCATTCACGTCCTTCAGGGTAACGATAATCTTCTCAACGCCGGCCGGGACAGTGTAATTGAGTTGCGGATCGGCAGTGCCGGCTGCGTCGTCGTTGATGGCCAGTCGGCCCCCTTTGTCGTTCAGCAGTTCCAGAACGGCATCGACCGGCGAACCGACGCGTTCGGCAAACAGATCGAATCGCAACTTATCGCCCGGCTTGACGACCAACAGATATCGATCCTGTTCACCCGCTGCACTCAACCGGCCGTTGATTGCCGACGGTACTGCCGGAAACTGCTGCACGGGATCTTTCGCTGCGGTTTCGATAACTTCGGGAAACTGACTGACGCGCACTCCCGGCTGCAATCCACTGGATGCGACCGTGTCCAACCAGGGAACCGGCAGTTGATTTGCCAGTATGGATGTGGTCAGCGGGATTCTCTTGTCCGGCGAGATGTTTCCGATTAACTCCAGCGACGCCGGTTTGCCGCGTTCGACGGCAATCGGAAAGACCTGGTCGGCGAACTGCCACATTCCGATCTTCAGACGGAAATGATTTGGCGCCAGTGCCGCGTATTGCAAGTCGTGTAATTCGACGGTGTATTTTCCGGCGGCGGGCAATTTGGCTGTCAGCCGCGTATCGCCGCGTAGTGCTGGTGACGGCATCGACCATGCAAGGTGTTTGCCGGCTGGGTCGTAAAGATGCAGGACCGGGCGTAGCTTTCCTCCCAGCCGTGTGGCTTCCGCTTCTATCAGAATCTCCTGGTCCTTCTTGCCGACGAAGGTGGTGCGCAGTTTCGCGCTGCCGCCAACTGCGCCGTGCAGCGCGACCGGTAGCGCTGCAATCTCAGTGGCGAAGACTCGCTGAGGCAGATGATCGACGGCCACAACGGTCTTGCCCGAGATGCCGTTCGCATTGCCAAGCCACAAGTTGTACATGCCCGGCTGCACCGACTTGTCGAGTGTGACATCGATCACCACGCGCGTGGCAGTCGCGTTGGGCTGGACGGTTTGTGCTGAAATCGGCAGCGACATGACGATTTGCGGGTTGGGCAGCAGATCGGTACCGTCGATGATGAGGGTTGTTTTCGCACCGATTTGCAGACCACGAATATTGACGTTGCGAATTTCCGGCGCGGCGGCAGCGGGGCTTGCCCACAGCGCGAGCACGAGCCACGTTAATGCAAATGCCGGAAGAGCGGTGCGGCGTGAAATCATTTGAGTGCCTCAATAACTACAGCGATCAGTAGGTTGCTAGTCGGCGGTGCGATGATCGACGCCAAGGCGTCGGTTTGGGTTAAAACAGCTCCGGTATCGGTTCGGCATCGATCAGTCGAATGGGGCGGCTGCCGGGACCGGGCATCATTGTCGTTTCCAGATCGATACCCATTCCCTTGTAGATCGATGCGATGACGCGCGGTGGTTTCAGTGGGTAATCGTGCGGAGCAGCACCCAGCCTGTCGCTGGAACCGATCACCTGGCCGCCACGGATGTTGCCTCCACAGAGGAAATTCGTCCAAGCATTCGGATAGTGGTCGCGGCCACCGCGTGCGTTGAGTTTGGGTGTGCGGCCGAATTCGGTGAGGACGGCGACGACGGTATCCTTCAGCAAACCACGCTGTTCCAGATCGTCGATGAGTGCCGAATAGGCCTGATCGAATTGCGGGCAAAGCAGGTTTTCGTAATCTTTATAGGTGTTATTCAGACTGCCGCCGTTGGCGTGCATGTCCCAGCAGGCAATACTGAAGACGGTGTCGAAATGGTTGACGGTGACGTACCGGGTTCCCCGCTCGATCAGTCGGCGTGCCATCAGGCAGCTTTGTCCCAGCCGGTTGCGGCCGTAGGTGTCGCGAACTTTCTCAGGCTCCTTCGCCAGGTCGAAGGCTGATTTTGCTTCGGGCGAGGTCAACAGGTTGAAGGCGCGGGCGTATGCGGTGTCGCGATTCAGCGTGGTGCTGCTCTCGGTGCGGCGCTGTAATGTGTCCAATTGCTTCAACAAATCCCGACGGGCTGAAATCCGAAAGTCGTTCTGTCCCTGAGCGGGCGTTAAATTGGCGACCTTGAAGTTACTGCGGGCGGGGTCTGCACCAAGAAAGAACGGCGCGTAGCCGCTGCCTAAGTAGCGCGCTTCCTGTCCATTGATCGACGGGCCGCCGGTGTTGCCGATTTTGGTGGGTAGGATGATTGACGTCGGCAGATTGCCCTGAGGACCAAAAACGCGGGCGATGACCGATCCGGTATGCGGTGCCTGATTGTCGCCAATCTCATCGCGGCCGGTCATCATCCACCGCGAACCGTTTGAGTGAGCCGTACCGGTTTTGTGGTGCAGACTGCGGATCAAGGCGACTTTGTCCATTCGTCGCGCCAGCAACGGAAAGTGTTCGCAAATGTCCGCGCCCGGCACGTTGGTCTGGATCGGTTTGAATTTGCCGCGGATGTCGGACGGCGCTTCGGGCTTCATGTCGAACGTATCGAGATGGCCGGGCGAGCCAACCAGAAATAATGTGATGCAGTTTTTAATCTTCTCTTTGGAGAATTCGACCGCCCCCGCTTCCTGCAGACGGAAGAGGTTAGGCAACGAAAGAGCGCCGACGCCGGCTGCGCCAACCTGCATGAAACTGCGACGGTTCACACCGGCACAATCGGGAACTCGGGAGCTGCCAAGATGCAACATTGCGTGGTTCCTTTTCTGCGCTCACTTCTTTTCATGACAAACGCGTGCCACTGGCCTTTCGCCAGCGTCCCGCGCGATGCACTGGCGACACGCCAGTGGCGCCCATAGGCAGCGTCGAAAGCATCAAACGGTGCGTTAGAACAATTCGCGAATCGGTTTGGCATCGATCAGGTGAATTGGGCGGCTGCCTGGGCCGGGCATCATCGTGGTCTCCAGGTTGATGCCCATGCCTTGGTAAATCGAAGCCAGGACTTGTGGAGGTTGTACGGGACGGTCGTGTGGAGCGGCACCAATTTTGTCGGTCGAGCCAACCACCTGTCCGCCTTTGATGTTTCCCCCGCAAAGAAAATTCGTCCACGCCGAGGGATAGTGGTCGCGACCACCACGGGCGTTGAGTTTTGGTGTGCGACCGAATTCGCTGACGACGGCGACGACGGTTTCTTCCAGCAATCCTCGTTGCTGCAAATCTTCGATAAGCGCAGTAAACGCCAAATCGAATTGCGGGCAGAGAATGTTTTCGTAGTCGAGGTAGGTGTTGTTCAGACTGCTGCCGTTGGCGTGCATGTCCCAGCAGGCGATGTTGAACACTGTGTCGAAATGGTTGACGGTGACGAACCGCGAGCCGCGCTCGATCAGCCGCCGTGCCATCAGACAGCTTTGTCCCATCGTGTTGCGACCGTAACGGTCGCGGAGTTTGTCCGGTTCGTCATCCAGGTCGAAGGCCCGTTTGGTTTCCGGCGACGTGAGCAGATTGAAAGCGCGGGAGTAAGCCGTCTCGCGCTGTTTGGTGGCCTTGGTTTCCGTGCGTCGCTGCAATTCATCGAGTTCGGCCAGCAGATTGCGGCGGGCGTTAATGCGGAACTCCGTTTGTCCCGCAGGCGCTTTGAGATTCGCCACCTGAAAATCGCTGCGGGCCGGGTCGGCACCGAGGAAAAACGGCTCGTGTGCCGTGCCGGCAAACGCCGCCTTTTGACCGTGCGGAGTTGAAGTGCCGGTGTTGCCAATTTTGACCGGCAGAATGATCGACGCCGGCAGATTGCTTTTCGGTCCGTACAACCGCGAAATGACCGAGCCGGCATAGGGCTTGGGATTGTCGGCGGTGAAGTCGTGGCCGGTCATCATCCAGCGTTGGCCGTTTTCGTGCGAGGCACCGGTCTTGTGGTGCAGGCTGCGAATGAGGGCCACCTTGTCCATCATCTTCGCCATCTGCGGAAAGTGTTCGCAGATATCGATGCCGGGAACATTCGTGTGAATCGGCTTGAATTTGCCACGAATGTCGTCGGGGGCTTCGGGTTTCATGTCCCACGTGTCGAGGTGACCGGGCGAACCGACGAGAAACAGCGTGATGCAGTTCTTGATCTTCGCCTTCGAACCATCGACGGCTCCTGCCGCTTCCAACTGCGACATCGCAGGCAACGACAGCCCGGCCATTCCGGCGGCTCCGGCTTGCAGAAAACTGCGCCGATTCACACCGCTGCAAACCGGCACTTTTTCATTTCCAACGTGAAGCATGGACCAATTCCTTTGGACTCGAAAAACATGATCGCAGGGTCAGGCGAAATAGCTGCGAACCAATGGTTCGCAGTCTCTACGGTGCGTTGCACCGTAGCTACACCGTGTAGCCGACCTTGTTCGAGATATCGATGAATTTGCTTTCGGTGTATTCGCCCTTGGCATCCTTCTTGTAATTGATGTACTTGAAGAGCTGCAGAACGATCTCGTATTTCCCGGGTGTCTTTTCGGGATGCTCGTAAGCCGAGTCGATTCGTGCTGCCACGGCGGCGACCACTTTGCCGTCGCGGCTAACCTGCCACTGCAACTTCGAGCCCCAATCGTTGGAGACGTCCCCGCGGATGACCCTGCGATCTTCCAACCGGATTTCCGCCTTGGGGGTTCCTTCAAAAACCTGATCCATGCCGATCGTACCTCGTTACAGGGTGACAGTTGTTTGGGGCTTGAGGGAGGGAATCACGACGCATCAACGCCCATTGATTATAGCGGATTCTGGAGAGATGTCGATTGAATCTGTTTCTTTCAGCGAACATCGGCAGGATGACCACAGCGTCAGATAGCGGCGAACGAGCCGATCCAATAATTGAAGCCTGAAGCGCAAGCGAAGGAGCTTGCTGGCATCGCCCTGGAATCATTCTTCGCTTGCGCTTCAGGCTCCGATTGGAATACCAATTATAGGCGAGGCACCAAGCGCAGTCCGATGCCGCGCCAGAGTAACTGCAGGTCTTCGGGGTTCCAGTATTCTATGCCGATATCCTGTGTTGGTTCGCCAATCCGCACGCGGCCATCGTCGTGAAAACCGAACAACACCACCGAATGCAGTTGTCCAAGCTCCCAGCCGTACTCATCAACGTACTTGGGATCGTAGTTGCTTCCGCGTTTTAACCCGACGGCCAGAATCTTCGGTCCGCCGCCCAGGTCTCGCAGTTCGTCAGCCGTGCATTGAAACACTTCGACGTCCCATTTCGTGCCGGCTGTCTTCAATTTCAGTCCGCGATACAACCCCTGCCAGTTGGTGCCGTGGCGGGTGAGTGATAGCTGGGCCAGTTCGCCTTCTTTGGCATCGATACCGACCGACTCCAGAACGGTGGCCGCACACGCAGCACTGCAGGTCGCATCGGATGTTTGGATGCAGACCTCACCCAGCCACTCGTTGTTGCATTCCGGTGGCGTGCCGAGCAGTGGTTGCAGTAGAGCAAACAGACCAACGGCCAACAGCACGGCCGTGTAAATTCCCTTTCGCACGCGGCCGCCGTAAACCCGAATCCAGGCCAGTCCTCCCAGAAATCCCACTCCCACCGGAAACCAGTTCCCCAGCACGATGAGATTCGAATACGGAAGCATGATCGCCATCAGCATGTTGTCGCGCAAATAGACGGCGTACGCGCCGACTCCCGCGATGGTCAAGATCGCCAACACATTGGTCAACCAGCGCGGACCGAGGATGGCAATCCGTCGCCCGAGGAGAAACAGGCCACTGGAAACCGCCAGCATGATGACGATGCCGACGTAGAGATCGATTGCTCCCATTCGCGAGAACTCGTCAAATTACCGGGGAGCCAAATTGGCCAGATGCAACGGCAGAAAGAATCTGCATCCCAACCTTTTAACGCAAAGATGCAGAGGACGCAAAGAATCGCAGCGAAAAAACTTTGGCAATTCCGACATCCGCTTGTGCGACGCCGCGACTTGCCGGTACAACAGAAGCTGCAGTTCTATGAACGACTGAAGAGATTGACGACTGGAAGGCGAACCCGCATGCGCTGTTTGTTGTTTTCATTTTGCCTGCTTCAAGCGGGCTTGTTGAGTCTCACCGAACAACCTGTCGCCTTGGCTGATGAAGTCGTCACGATTGCCGGCAACGGCAAGGCCGAATTCACAGGCGATGACGGTCCTGCCCGCGATGCCGGTGTCGGCGGACCGTTTGGTGTTTCGCTGGGACCGGACGGCGCACTCTACATTTGCGAAACAACCAACCACGTCGTTCGCCGACTCGACGAAAAAACGGGGCGGCTAACAACCGTTGCCGGCAACGGACAAAAGGGCTACTCCGGAAACCGCGGCCCCGCAACGGCGGCGAAGCTCAACGAGCCGTATGAGATTCGCTTCGACGCGCAGGGCAGCATGTTCTTTGTCGAGATGAAAAACCATCTCGTGCGACGTGTTGACGCCCTGACTGGCATCATCTCCACGGTCGCCGGCACGGGGAAATCGGGATTTTCGGGCGACGGCGGACCCGCAATTCAGGCCAGCATGAGTTCCCCGCATTCCATCGCGTTGGATAATCGCGGCAATCTCTACATTTGCGACATCGGCAATCACCGCATCCGCCGAGTCGATTTGAAAAGTGGAATCATCACAACATTCGCCGGCACGGGCGAGAAAAAACGGACGCCCGATGGCGCTTCGCTGCAGGGGACGCCGCTGAACGGTCCGCGTGCGCTGGACTTCGACGGGAAATCGAACCTGTTTCTGGCGCTGCGTGAAGGGAACGCGGTTTTCCGCATCGACCTCGACAAGAAGACGCTGCATCACATCGGCGGCACCGGCAAGAAAGGATACACGGGCGACGGCAGCGACGCGAAAAAGGCATTGCTTTCCGGTCCCAAGGGAATCGCCGTCGGACCGGGCGGCGACATCTATCTGGCCGACACCGAAAGCCACACGATTCGCGTTATCCGTCACGAGAGTGGTATCATTGAAACAATCGTCGGTGACGGCAAACAGGGAGACGGCCCCGACGGCAACCCACGCAAATGCCGCCTCGCGCGACCGCACGGCGTTTTTGTGGATCGAGCGGGGAACGTCTATATTGGCGACAGTTCGAACAACCGCGTTCGGAAGTTTACTACACACTAACCCACTCGTTCTCAGGCAGAGCTTCGGAACGAGACAACGAAGCAAATCAGATTTCATAATTCTGAGACGACATCGGAGACTAAAACCATGTATCGCGCACTGTGTTATCTCACCCTGCTCCTCGCTCCAACCGTCTGCGTTGCCGACGGACCGTCGGGCGACTTCAGTTGGAAGCGGATCACCCTCGACAAAACATTCCGCTCCGAGGGCGTGGCATCGGCGGACGTTAACAAGGACGGTAAGAACGATGTGCTCGCGGGCGATGTCTGGTATGAGGCTCCGAGTTGGAAGATGCACGAGATTCGGCCCGTGGGGAAATATGACGGCACAAAAGGTTACAGCAACAGCTTTGCCAACTGGGCCTATGATGTGAACGCCGACGGGTGGGACGACTTCATTGTCGTCGGTTTTCCCGGCGCTCCTTGCCACTGGTACGAAAACCCCAAGAACAAACCGGGACACTGGAAAGAACACGTCATCTGGCACAGTGCCTGTAATGAAACGCCGTTGTTTGCCGACCTCACCGGCGACGGCAAACCGGAACTCATCATGGGTTCACAGCCGGAAGCACAGATGGGATTTCTCGAAATTCCAATCGGCGACAAAGTCAACGAAAAGTGGAAGTTCCATGCTGTCAGTCGGCCAGGCGATCCGAGTAAGAACGGCACATTCAAATATTACCACGGGTTGGGAATCGGCGATGTGAACAACGACCGCCGTACCGATGTCATCATCCCGCACGGCTGGTGGGAAGCCCCCGTCGAGCGAACCAAGGGGACATGGGAGTTTCACGCCTGGACGCTTTCAAAAAATGGCGAGGGCAACTCGTTGCACGCGGCCGATGTCCACGTCGAAGACCTTGACCTCGACGGCGACAACGACATTCTGATGAGCAACACGCATAGTCACGGCGTGTGGTGGTTCGAACAGACGCAGAGCAAGAAAGGCCCGGTTTTCAAGTATCACCTCATCGACGAAAGCTACTCGCAAACGCACGCGTTACACTTCGTCGATATGAACGGCGACGGCCAACGCGATCTGGCGACCGGCAAACGATTCTTCGCCCACCAGGGAAATGACCCCGGCGGCAAAGACCCGGTGGTGATGTACTGGTACGAACTGAAACGCAAAAAAGGATCGGCACCAACATTCATTCCGCACGAAATCGCCGCCGGCCGCGATACGGGCATCGGCACGCAGTTCCAGGTGATCGATTTCAACGGCGACAAACGCCCCGATATCGTTCTCTCGAACAAAAAAGGCGTCAACGTCCTCATTCAGCAACCTAAGTAACGCCCGGGTAGTCCGCTTGCGGTTTTGCAAATCTGTGAAACCGCAAGCGTGAACCGGTCACGCCTCGTGACCGATTGAGGTGGCCGTGTACCGTTCGATGCGTAATGTCGCCGACCAATAATCGGCGGGCAGTCCGGCTTTCTGCTTGACGGTCTCGAAAAACGTGCGCGGATCGAGAATCTTTTCCCAAACCGCCGGCAACAATGTCCCCCGGCGATTCCCCTCGTAAATCGTCACGCCGTCAATGCCGGGGCGAAGCTGCGCGATCGCGTCGGCTTCCGATTCGAACGACATCGCTTCGGGCACGCTCAACACCGAAATGTGAATGTCGAGTGAGTCGGCTTCGCGTAGTGCGAGTGGGGGAAATCGTGGATCGAGAAATGCCGCTGAATATGCGTTCGAGGCAACGTCGCACACCAGTGGTTGCGTCGCCACCAACGATCCCATGCAGCCTCGTAACTGCCCGCCGTGAGTCAGCGTGACGAATGTCGCCCGCGTCATTTGCAGCGGCGGGGGAAACGCGGCGGCATTCGTTTCCGGCTTGGCACCGTATTCAATGCCTCGCTGAATTGCTGCCGCTGCAACGTCGAGCAGTCGCTGCTCATTCTCGGCATCGAGCGTTTCGGGTTCACAATCGGTGAATAGGTTCTTGGCCCGCGGCAGCACCGATGCCGTTCCGTTTCCTGTATTCGGTTCCAAGACGTAGGCACCGTATCCCACAACCTGATCGCGGCCGCCGGCTGTATCGCCGGAGTTTCGCAAATCGACAGTTCGGGCGTGTAAGTTGTGCTTGACGGCGGACTCCAGCAATCCGGCAATGGGAAGAAAACCACACGCACGGTCACCGCGCAGATCGCCCGTGCGCCCCTCTTCAATCGCCAGCGACGTTTCCCGATCAAAACGGCAGGCGGTTTCGTAGGGGTGATAATGGCTGAGATCGGAGCTGATGACGATCAATGTTTCCGGTCCGCCCCATAGCGCTTCGAGAACTTCAGACACCTCTGCGGGTGTTGTCTGCCCGACCACCAACGGAATCAGTTGGAAATCCGCCAGCGTTTCCTGCAGAAACGGCAGATGCACTTCCAGACTGTGTTCGCGCGCATGGGCTTCATTCAAAAGTTGTATCTGCGGTAATTGCAGAAGTTCTGACACCGCAGCAGTATCCACCGGCACCGGTCCCAGCGGCGTCTCGAAGACATCGGCACCGCTGGCCGCCAACCCCTGAAACGCGACAGTATGCGCCGGTCCCAACAGCACGACACGGGTGATGGTTCCCCGCGACTCTTTCAGCAGCGCGTAGCCACTTCCCGCAATAGGACCGGAGTAGACATAACCCGCATGCGGGACAATAATCGCCTTGGGCGGCAAGACGGCCGATTCGGTGAAGGGCGCGTCGAGATAATCCCGTACCGCTGCACGCAGTTCCTCGGGATCATCGGAGTAGAACTTCCCGGCAACAGCCGGCGGACGAACAACTGTCATTGCGAACAAGCTTTCCAGTTTATCACGGGGCGATTTCTAACCACTATAATAGGTATCGACGGAATGTCGCTTGCGGTTTAGCGGACCAGTAAGCGGTGATCGCCTGCAAAACGCCAAGCGGCATCGTACCGCGTGGCGTCATCATCGGGCAAGATACTCGCACGACGGAATCCAGTATGAGTCTCGCCGAAGAATCAACTGTGCCGACGCGTTACTGGCACAAACTCGACGACGGCCGCATTCAATGCGACCTCTGCCCTCGGTTCTGCGCACTGCACGAGGGACAGCGCGGTTTCTGCTTCGTCCGCGCGTGTCAGGACGATCAGGTTGTCTTGACGACATACGGCCGCTCGAGCGGTTTCTGCATCGATCCTATCGAAAAGAAACCGCTGAATCATTTTCTCCCCGGTACGCCGGTGCTTTCGTTCGGCACAGCCGGCTGCAATCTGGGTTGCAAATTTTGTCAGAACTGGGATATCAGCAAGTCGCGCGAAATCGACACGCTGGCCGATCAGGCATCGCCGGCCACCATTGCCGCAGCCGCCGAGCAACTGGGTTGCCGCAGTGTTGCGTTCACTTACAACGACCCCGTGATTTTCATGGAATATGCAATCGACGTGGCCCGCGCTTGTCGCGAACGGGGTATCAAAACGGTTGCCGTCACCGCCGGGGAAATCTGTCCCGAGCCGCGGGCCGAGTTCTTCGCGCACATGGATGCGGCCAATGTTGATCTGAAGGGGTTCACCGAAGCGTTTTACCACGATGTCTGCCTCAGCCATCTGCAACCGGTACTCGACACACTGGTTTATTTGAAGCACGAAACCGACGTCTGGTTCGAGTTGACGACGTTGCTGATTCCCGGGAAGAACGATTCGGATGCGGAAATTGATGAAATGACGCGATGGGTGGTCAAAGAACTTGGTCCCGACGTGCCGATGCACTTCACCGCGTTTCACCCCGACTTTCGCATGCTTGACATTTCCAGCACGCCGCCGGCAACATTGTCGCGCGCACGCGAATTTGCCCGAGCCAACGGCGTCCGCTACGCCTACACGGGCAACGTGCGCGATATTGAAGGGGGCAGCACACGTTGCCATCAGTGCGGCAACGTTCTCGTCGGCCGCGACGGGTACGTGCTGCGCGAATGGAATTTGAGTGACAGCGGTCAATGCACGTTCTGCGGATCGGATTGCGCGGGCGTGTTCGACGGGCCGCCCGGCACCTGGGGATCAAAGCGGCAGCCGGTTCGCCTCAGCAACTTCACCGCTGGAAGCACTTAATGATTTCCCAAAGCAGCCACATGGAACATGCCAACCAAGCACTCAAAGGAATCACTTCATCAATTCCAACGTGCACTTCGGTCGCACTTTCATCATCAAAGCGGCGTGGCTGTAGTACGGGTAGACACTCCATTCGACGCAGGTGATGAGGTCCGGTTTGCCGTCGCCGTCAAAGTCGCCGGGCCAGGGGTGTGGGCCGTGGTTGGTGACGCGGATCGGCTCGCCAAAACAGCGCATCGTAGTCGGCGAGGCAAAAACCGGCTCCCTCTTCGTGCCGACATTGCGGAGCCAATAGATACTGCCGGAATCCTTCGTGCCACCATGCGCCCCCGCCACGCTGTAAAACAGATCCTGCAGACCGTCGCCGTCCCAGTCGATCGCTCGGAACGACTCGGTCCAATGTGAACGACGATTTACGATCGCATCGTTGATCGGTCTTCCGTCTGAAAGTTGCAACGCGCGATCCTTACGAAGGTGAAGTGTTCCGTCCTTATGCCGAAATTGAGTGAAAAGCGTTGCGACGCGTTTGTGGCCGTCGTGTGTGACGAGGTCGGTCAGACCATCTCCATTGAAATCCGCAAGCGCTGCGCCCGTTCGCCATAGGAAGGGGCGTTCCTTCTCGAACGGATAGACACCGTTGTTTGACTTGGGATCGTTGGCACGCGTGGCCGAAAGCGCGCGAAGTTTCGGCGAATCGGGAAAGCCGTCGCAAACAATCTGCCGTCGCGGTCCAAACTTCGGAACTTTCCGCGAACCGATATTCCGATACCAGAAAATACGATTCGTTTCGTTCGGACAAACAAGATCGCGCAGGCCGTCTCCGTCCCAATCAACAAAGTCCGGAAAGGGATAACCCATGTCGTGCCAGTTGTGCGGCTTGCCGAGAAGCTCGTTCCGTACGAAGCGAATGGGCTGTCCGTTAGCAAGAATTCGCTGCGGCTCTCGGAATGCCGGCCGTGTGCGAGTCCCATCGTTGATCACAATTCGCGGCCATCCGTAACCGCCGCCGATCAACAGGTCCTGATCGCCGTCATCGTCCCAATCGCACAAGCACGGCCAAGCCTGATCGCTAAGCGACATCACCGCCGAAACCGATTCCGCCCGGCCGACACGGCGGAATCGAGGTCGGTCGTCTTCGTTTTTCGACCCCTCTTCATTTGTTGAAGGGGACAGTTCGTAGAAAGACAGCTCCTGAAACGCACCATGCTGGACGGTTAACCCCGACCGGTTCTTGTGATGCCAGGCAGAAATCAGTGAGACTTCCGGCGAATCCACTGATGGTAAGAGTTGCTCGTCGCCGAATTGGAGATGTGTATTTCCAAGATTCCGCCGCCAGGCAACCTTGTAGAAGTTGGGTTGAAGCGACTTGCCTCCCCGCAGGCAAACCGCGTCGAGCCGACCGTCGTGATCGATATCCAGAAAACAGGGTTGCCGCCCTGCATCTAATGTGACCGGCTTCGCCGCACGAAACGGCCAACCATCGGGGTTCTCATTTCGCAGGCACTGGCCATCCACAACCAGGTCGATGGCACCGTCGCTGTCCAGATCGACCGCTCGGCACGCCTGCCAACCGGTCACCGCCACAGAACCGGCAGGCTTAAATCTTGGCAATCCTCCGGCGTCGAGCTGACCCGTGTTGAGATAGAACGCCGCCGACTTTGTTCCGCTGCGCGTTGTGACCAGATCGAGCTTTCCATCTCGATTCCAATCGGCAAAAGCGACCGCCATGTAAATGTGGCTGAAGAATTGCGGCTCGCCGGACGGTTCCCGTGAATGACGCAAGCGAGTGAGGTCGCCGAATGCAAACGCCTTCTCGCCTACGCGGGGGTAACAGACAATTCCATCCCACGGCCACCCCGGCCGATACGCATAATTCCAAGTTCCGGTGAGATCGAGTTTTCCGTCACCGTTTAAGTCATACAGCCCCGGCGAATACGAGACCGCAATCGGTCGCGGCCGAGACGCGTTGTAACGCAGCAAATCACCAACACCGATTTGTGGCGTGTAGCGCTGCGGCGTCAACACTGGCCGTTCTTTGGCGGTTCTGAAGCGAATCTCAAATTCTCGGTGACTCGGATCGGCGACGACAAACTCCACTCGACCTTTGTCGCCATATGCAAAGTCTTCGCTCAACGCGTGCGGCACCATCTTATTTGTTGCCGCATTGCGTACTTCAATTGAGTTCGGATCCAACACGCCGGCGACGGCCGCTTTGCGAATCAACGCTGGAAAGTCGATCGTTGGATCGAGCGGAGTGTTTGAATGCGAAAGCGATGTCGTAATCGTGAGACGAACTCGAACAGTCGTCTCAACACGTGGGCCTTCCGCCCGCACCGAAAAGCCGAACAAGGCAACAATTCCAACAACTGCGGCGACGCGAGCCAGACACTTGGCATGTCCATGAAATGACAGTCGTCGTGTGTTCCACAAAATAAAACCTCTTGTGGCAGCGTTCTTGAAGTTCATCACGGGGCTTCACAAAAACTGAGGACGAATTTGACCAGCCGTTTGAGTTTCAACTCGCCGTAGAGGCGATACCAGCTCGCTGCCATGGTAACATATCGAAAGAACAAACACCGAATGCACTGCCCCGTGAAAGGCACACTCGCCATGTTGCGACATTATCGTTTTCTCGTTGCTGCTGTCATCGCCTTGACGCTCGCTTCCAGCGCCAAGGCCGAAGCGCCGCCCTCGACGCGTGTCACGCAAATCATCGCCCACCGTGGCTCGAGTGCCGATCGCCCGGAGTGCACGTTGGCAAGCATTCAGCGGGCGATTGAAGCCGGCGCGACGGCAGTCGAAGTCGATGTCCGCACGACGAAGGACGGCCATCTGGTCATCCTGCACGACGCCACGCTCGACCGGACAACCAACGGCAAGGGAAAACTGCAGGAGAAAACAGTGGCCGAGGTGCGGCGACTCGATGCCGGAAGCTGGTTCGATCCAAAGTACCGCGATCAGCGCGTCCCCACGCTCAAAGAGGTTCTCGTCCTCTGCAAGGGCAAGGTCGACGTCTTGCTCGACCTGAAGCAGCAGGGCGATAAGTACAACACGGCCGTTGTTACCGAAGTCAAAACCCACGGATCACCGAAACGGACCATCGTCGGCGTTCGCAGCGTCGAGCAGGCGCGGCTGTTTCGCCGATTGCTGCCGCAAGCGAAGCAACTCGGCCTGATCCCCAATCAGCAGGCCATCGAAGCCTTCGCGAAGGCGGGCGTGAAAACGATTCGCCTCTGGCCGAAGTGGCTGAAAGACGATGCGAATCTCGTTCGCCGCGTCCGCAAGACGGGAGCGAAACTGCATCTGAACGGCACCACCGGCAAGCCGGACGACGTCATGCCACTGCTACTGCACAAGCCCGATTCACTCTCCAGCGACGACCCGGCACGGCTGGTAAAGACGTTGGCGGAACTGTAATTCCATGACCCTCGAACAACAATTTCAAGCCCAACACTTAGCCAACGGCTACGAGTTAATCGACGGCGTCAAGATGCACGCTGAAAATGGCGAGCACTTCCAGATTCCACATGCCGTTCTCAAGAAACATGTCGGCATCGACCATTTCGTCGAACTCCGAATCGACTCGCCTCGATTCTCGGTCCACGACGATGATGCCGAGCAATGTTCTTGCCCATCCTGCAACGGTGAGATGTCCAAACCGATCCTCAGCCACGAACACCCGGCGACGTTGCTACCCCTATCGAAACAAGATGTGCCGTCACGAGGTTGGGGCGAAGATTTCTGGGCGCAGATTTCGGAACGCGACGGCGATTTCTTTGTTGGCGTGGTGGATAATCCGCTGTACGAAGCCCGGCTGCATGAACTTCATCAGGGCGATTCCGTCGTCTTTCACGCCGACCACATCCTGGCGGTTCATAGTGTCCATCGGCAGGAACTTGTGCTGGGAATGGACACGGCCGATCTGAAGCAACTGGCAGAGTGGCTTGGTTCACAGCAGCAGTAAGTCACGATCGATTTATTCACGTGCGGCCGACGTGACGAGTGCTTCCAGTTGCTCGTACGGCTGCGCGCCGACAAGACCGCGGTTGCCAACAACGAACGTCGGCACGCCGGTAACGCCCAGTTCCCGCGACCGTTGCCAATCGGCATCGACCAATTCTGAAAACTGCCGTTCGGCCAGCACGCGTTCCGCTTCGGCAGCCGGCAGTCCAAGCCGCACGGCAATTGAGACCAGATTGTCAATCTTCGCAAGGTTCACACCATCGGCAAAGTAGGCATGAAACAACGCATCGTGGATTGCCTCACCGCCGGGTTGAGTCTCGGCCCACTTGGCCAGTTCCTGTGCTAACCGGCTGTTGTAGGTCATCGTTCGCTCAACGTACGGCAAAGCTTCTTCGGCCATCAGTTGCGTCATCCGTGCCTGGGCAGCCGGGATGTCGATGTTGCGACCGGCGAACAGTTCTTCCAGCGAAAGTCCGGCCTCGGGCGTCTCCGGATGCAACGGGAACTGCCGGAAGACGACTTCGATATCGAAGGCCGCCTGCAGTTTTTCCACACGCACGGTGCAGAGATAACACCAGGGTCAGATGTAGTCGGAGAAAATCTCAAGTGTGATCATGTCAGCGGGTCTCAGTCTTTTTTAGTTGGCAAACTCTTTGCGAATCCCGCGGCCGTTCGGATGGCGTCGTTCCAATTGTCTTGCTGCGACCGTCCCGAGATTTTACGTGGCTTGAAGCTGTGATCGCCATCCGGCAGCCAATGGATTTGGATGTTCGACGATAAGTTGTAGTCGGCAACGTCGTCTTTGTTGCCCAGCGCGTCGCGTTCGCCCTGCACGATCAACGTCGGAGTTTCGATTGCTTCCAGGTGATCAACCCGCAGTTTGTCCGGTTTGCCGGACGGGTGAAACGGATAACCGAAGCAGATCAACCCGCCGACGCTGGCCTCGTCGGCAACCAGACTGGCAATTCGCCCGCCCATCGATTTGCCGCCGATGATCAGATTGTCGGTTTCCAGTTGCTCGATCACTTCAAGCCAAGTTTGGTGCAAAATCGGTCCCCGATCGGGTGGCCTTCGCGTGCCCGTTTCGCGGCGTCGGATCATGTAGGGAAACTCAAATCGAACGACTTTGAAACCGCAGTCGGCCAACCCTTCAGCCATCGCCTGCATGAACTCGCTGTCCATGCCAGCATCAGCGCCGTGAGCAAGAACGATGGTGTGCGACGCGTGCTCGGGTCCGTCGATCAAGAGTTCTTGTTTGTTCGCTTTAGTCCCATTTGACAATGATTCGTTCCTTATCTTCTCTCCGGATACTCTCCGCAGGTCGAACATCGGCAGCTTATCGGCTTGCAATTACCCACAAATTGCGGCATGCCATCTCAAATGTTGCGGGACGGCCTTCAGTCGTCCCTTCAGGACTCATGTCCGACTGTTAAAAATTGTGTCCCGGCAGTGAACTGCCGGGCTTTTTTCGTGTGTCCCTTCAGGACAAAAAATGTGGGTAACGACAAAGGCTTACCGATCAACCAATCCACTGATCTTTGCTGCCTGGATGACGAGATTGTCGAAGCTGACGTCTAATGCGGTTGTGGAGCGAAGTCCGCTTTGCCGACCTTGAGCGGCGAACGCCCGAATGCGAACGGGTCCTGAAAGCCCCGTCGCGTTGCCGATTGGTGTGAACGACGAACTTCCAGCAGCCGCGTAGAATGCCGTCGCCGTTGTTCCTGTCCGGGCGATGCGAAATTGTCCGCTCGAAACTCCAGAATTCTGCGCGACACCCGAAACGTGTTTCACCGGTGCGATGGAATACGACTCGATTTGGTTCGATTTGCCGTGCCGATAGCGGACGATCTGAAATGTCCCGCTGTCGGCTGCCACGACGGCAAGCAACGACTCATTCATTCGATCGTCCCCACCGGCTGGCGGAAAGTTGGCGAGGGAAAACTCAATCGTAATCAGAAAGTCCCCGTCGATGGTGAAATTCGACTGAACGCCAGCGTTCACCCACTCGCTTGCGTTAACGCTCCCCTCGTCGGCGGATTTCGTAATTCTGAGGTCGGGGCCATCGGTGTCAATTTCAAAAAGTTCCGCGTCATCAAACGCAGTGAAGTTCGGCCGCGGACCGGTGTCAAAGTCGAAGTGAAACAGTTTCGCATTCGTTTCAAAAACTGGGAGCGAAGCGTGAATTGTTGGATTTGTCGATAAGGGATCATGCGGCGGACCATTCTCTGCGGCATTCCAGGAATTGAATGCGACAACGGCAACGAGCAGGCAGAGGATGGCCCCCACCGACCATGCAATGCCGGTGCGTGATTTCAGCCGATCAATGATCGAGAGTGGCCGTTGTCTTCTGTGATTCCGGCTTCCACTATCGAGTGGAAAAGACTCGTTGAATTCCGCCGACTCATCGTTCGGGAATTCCGGTTCGTGACTGGGCCGTTGCTCCATTAACGTGTTGGCGACCGCTGTGACGCGGATCTCGTTCGACGGTTTCGATGGATCTGACGGATGGCGTTCACTCTGTGTCGATGGCTGCGCTTTGACATTGGTCGCGCGCCCCGTGTTCTCTCCAATGGCCTTGGCAACGGCATCGGCAAAGCCGCGACAGTCCGGATAACGGCGTTCGGGCTTTTTTAGTAAACCCCGCGCGACGGCCCGCGAGAGTTCCTCAGGGAGTGACGGTTGCAGTTCGTGAAGCAACGGTGCTTTGGTTTGTGCCAACTTCACCGCCACGGTTGCCGCCGTGTCGCCACTGAACGGTGGGCAGTCGGCCAGCATGGAATAGACGGTGACCGCCAGCCCGTATTGATCCACACGCTCGTCGTACTCTTCGGCGTAGAGGTCGGGCATGAGCATTTCGGGGGCCATGAACTCGGCCGTGCCGATGATCGTCCCCGCACCGGTCAGCCCTTTCTCGTCAACGGCATCGGCCGCCGCAACGGCTTTGGCGATTCCAAAATCGCAAAGACACGCTCCGCCCGATTCGTCGAACAGAATATTGGACGGCTTGACGTCTCGGTGGATAAGTCCCTGCTGATGGATAAAATCGAGCGCGTCGGCGATATCGATTAGCCATGCGAGAACATCGGCCGGCGCACAGGGACGCTGTCGTTCTTCGAGGCTTCCTTCCGGCAGATACTGCATGACGGCAAACAGCAGACCTTCGTGAGTATCGACGTCGCACACTCTGACAATGTGCGGATGCGACAACTGCACGAGCGAACGAATCTCGCGAACGAACCGCGCGGCAAAATCGGGATCTTTCATCAACGCGGGATGCGGTGTTTTGATGACGACGTCGCCCCACTGCTCGAGGTCGATCGCACGATAAACGCTTCCCATGCCGCCTTGGCCGAGCGTGGCTGTGACCTGGTAGCGCTCGGCTAAGGTTTGCCCAATCTGAATGTTCGAGCCCGCAACCGCCATGCTGTTTTCGCCACGAAAAAGGGGAATACGAATAGACGGTTAGCCTACAGGGAACGCGATCGAATCGCAAAGAGAATCAACGGTCGCTTTGTTCGTCGGGCCGTGGCGTTACGGCACCGGTGGCTTGTGAAACAACAGCTCCGGTGGAATCGGCTCGAGTGTTGATTTGCCGGGGGGCATCCAGGTTACGATCACATATCCGCGTGCTCCGGGAGTTCCAACGGAGACGATGGGATGCATCCCGATGTCCAGTTCAACAACAAAGCGAGTTTTCTGCTGGTACTTCAGGACAAGTTTTCCGTTAAGGAATAAGAGATTACGGTCGTAGAAGCCGTTCGACTCAAAGGAGTATCTGCCCGGTTCGTCGATTCTCAAGAACCCCGTCGCCGTCGCGTTGTATTGTGCATCGAATCGCCACGTGTCAATCGAAGTGATCACTTTCGGTTCGCCCAGCGGATCACCCAGTTTTTCCGTTCCGTTTAACAACGGCTCGCCTTGTTGTTGCGACTTGAGAGGATTGTACTGTCGCACGAGAAGTCCCGGGCGCAGGGTTCGCTTGTTTGTGATCTCGTTCAGTTGACGGAGTCGGCCTGCCACTTTCACCTTCTCAAGACCGGTGAGGTTTCGGTGACCTTTGCGATACCAATGGCTCGCTCGCGACTGGTACGCCGCTTGTTCATCTCCGCGTTTTCGCTGTGCTGCAGCCCACCACTTGTCGCCAAGTTCTGCCTGGGCGGTCGGTTCGGACGGATTCGTGAGTTCAAGCGATGCCGCTTCCTGAAGATCGGGAACATCGCATTTTGACAGATACGGCGCAGCGGCGGGCCAATCGTTCTTAATGGCGCACAGGTAGGTACCCAACATCAGGTTTGCTGCCTCATCGTCCGGTTCGTCCTCGAGTGTTTCGGCAGCCGTCTGCGCCTTCTTGAATTTGCCGCGCAATCCGATGATCTCGCGTCGTTGCTTCGCCAGTGCTTTAACCTGGTTCCGGTTACGTGCTTTGGATGCGGCCAGAGATGCCGCATCGACGAGCGCCAAGGCGACATCGAACTTGTCGTCCTCGATTGCGGGGTGAGTTAGATCGGAACCGCGCCGATAGGCCTTCAGGAGAATTGCCGGGTTGCGAGTACCGGCGGCGCATGCGCTCAACGATTCGGCCTTCATCCCCAACTCGTCAATTTTGAAGCGGGCGGCCAGCTCGTCGATGAGTTCCATCGCCAGGTCAACATCGGACATTTCAACCGCCAGCTCACGCGCTCGCTGCAACAGCACGTAGTTGGTGGCCGGTTCATTGCCTCCCGCTTCGGCAGCCGACCGAAGCGTTCCCACAAGTGCCGTCTTCGGATCGAAAGTTTTGCTCGCCCGTGCCGCCTTGAAGTCTGCATCGAACGTCGCCAGAACCGTCTTCAGTGCGGCTTGCCGCGATGCTTCATCGGGGATTGGCAAACGCGGCGGCAGCGTCTCAACGTCGGGTTTGGCGTTCGACGACGAATCGACGACGGCCGCTGGCGTGTCCGCAGCTGGTTTGACAGGAGCAGGACCCGGCGTTTCGGGCGTCGTTTCATTCGGAGCAAATGGGCCGTTCGGTTGTGTGTCCTGCGCAGCTAAAGCCGGCAGCACAGATTCATCGGGTGCATTGCCGTTCTCAGGTTCGGCCGGCAACGACATCAGACCGGGACTGTGGGTTAGCTTGTCGGCTCCCGATGGACTGGTCGCTTGTGACGGCTCATCCGACTTGGAGTTTCCCGACGACCCGCAACCGCCTAACAAGAAAACGAAGAAAAGCACCGCTGCACGATGACCAAACGCCAATTCACCACGTGCACGCCTCGGAGATATTTTGACGCAACACCAGCAAGGAGTTGTGCGAGCAATTGTTGGGTCTCGAACACTGGTGAAACACATGTCTGGTTCTCCCGTCATTGGCCGATGTCCGGTTCGCTCGACTTTGCACTCTAAACGACCGACCACTGCCGCTCAACTGAAACGCTGCTTGGGTGAATCGTGGAACGCGCCACAACCCCTCCCGGTCCAAGTGTCGGAATTGGCAAACGCGCCAGGTTCGGGAGAGTTCCAGCTGGAAGCATTCCAGTTCACCACCGACACCGGTCCACAGGGGGAACAACCGGGCTGGTTGCTCACCGAAAACGAAACCGATTTCGGCCTGCTGTTCAACGCGAAGAGTGACGGCCCGTTTGTCAAAGTCGCCTTTCACGACTACGTCATCAACAAGGCGACCGACGCGGTCAATCCACGGCAAATCGGAACCAAAGCAGCGGCCAACGACGTGCTCGACATTCCAGCGGGTGCTTCACACAGGGTTACCGGCCTCCGCGGCCGGTAACCCTAGTTATGGCAATGATATACTTGGCACTGTCGGCTTTTCGTGTTTGAGTGAATCGCTCTCCCGGCTCGGGAGCCACAACTGGCTTCCGATCTTCTGTCACCTGGGCTGGGCGCGTTGAGCCTTCCGGTTTTTTGCCATCAACTTCTCTTGTCTCAACAGCAGCGACCTTCTTGGAGTTCCCCAGAAATAGTGGACACTGGAATTCGAGCGTAAACTATTTTTGGAGGAACTTTGAATGAGCAAGAAACAGCAATTGGCAAGCAATCGA
>CAUZOL010000089.1:0-21440 GCA_963581435.1 Planctomycetota bacterium | reverse complement strand
AACCGCGAAGGCTCCCAGCTTCCTCTCAGGCATGATTTGGCGGTTGAGTTGGACGAATGGATCGGCGAGAAGCGGCAAAGCCTTAGCGGCGATGCTACGATTGCCATCAGTTGTCAGCAGTCCGCCGACCTCTCGGCCGACACTCCACTGTTCAACATTCCCACAGGAATTCTCCGCATCCTCAACCGAGATTTGGAACTGGCGAACATCCCAAAGGTGGACGAGCGCGGCCGGACCATCGACATTCACGCGTTACGGCACACGTTTGGAACACACCTAAGCAAAGCGGGCGTCGCCCCACGAACCGCCCAAGCGGCGATGCGGCATTCGAGCATCGATCTGACAATGAATGTGTACACCGACCCAAAGCTGCTGGACGTGCAAGGCGCTCTGGAACGACTGCCTGAATTGGCGCTGGGTGTTGAACAGGCACCGCACAAAAATGTTACAAAGGCAACGGGCACCGATGACACCAGAAGTTCGCTTGCACCAGTGCTTGCACCAGATCCTGACAATTGGTGCAAGCCGCTGTCAGTTGTGGGCAATTCGGACGCCTCGTCGAGTGACGTGCAGAATGAGAAAAAGCCCAAGAAACCAGCTGTTTCCCAGGCTTTTCCGATGTCGGGGCGACTGGATTTGAACCAGCGACCTCTGCGTCCCGAACGCAGCGCTCTACCAAGCTGAGCCACGCCCCGATTTGTTTTTGCCGACAGCCCGACCGCTTCGGTTGCGGCACGGTTGGCGACGATGGTGATGCATTGTACCAATCCGACGGTGGCGGTCAACGGATGGCGCTGCGGTCGTTTTTTTGTCCCTGGAATTGGTGTTTTGGCAATCTGCAAAAGCCCGAATTATCATCTTGCATGGGCGGTCGGGCGGCGATACGATTGGAGACGCAAACCTCGAGGATTTGCACGACCTCTGCCATGTCCGATCCGGGCAAGTTTGTCGACCCTACAATCACTATCCCGGGGAACCCTGTCGATTCGGCCGCGTGTATATCCGAGTTCGCTCGGCTCACACAACCCGGGTGCGGGGTACCCACTTTAGATTCACGGGTTCAGTACATTCTCCACCCCGGAGCGGCATTGGTGGAGGTTTCTTTTTTACGCTGAGATCCCACTCAACACGGATCATTATCCCGCCGAGCGCTGCCCGTGGGCTTTTTTGTTTTTACGACATTTCGGTTCCGATGAATTGAATCATCATGGGGTTGTTTGACAAGCAGGAGGCGGCCAATCTTCAGTCGGCCCAGCCGCTGGCGGCACGGATGCGTCCGCGAACCCTCGACGAGTTTGCCGGGCAGCAGCATTTCCTGGGTGAAGGCAAACTGCTGCGGAGAATGCTGGCCGCCGACCGGTTGAATTCGGTCGTCTTCTACGGTCCGCCGGGAACCGGTAAGACGTCGCTGGCCGAAGTGATTGCAAATCACACGCGCCGCAGATTTCGCAAACTGAATGCGGCCGCCGTCGGTGTGAAAGAATTGCGGGCGGAACTCGACGGAGCACGCGATCGGCTGGCCGTCGATGGGTCGCGGACCATTCTGTTCATCGACGAGTTGCATCGCTTCAACCGCACCCAGCAGGACGTGCTGCTGCCCGATGTCGAAGCGGGGGTGATTAGTTTGATCGGCGCGACGACCGCCAATCCGTTCTTTTCGCTCGTCTCGCCGTTGGTCAGCCGCAGCCAGGTGTTTGAGTTTCAATCACTCAGTCGCGCTGACATACTGACCTTGCTCAAGAGTGCGCTGAACGATACGGAGCGAGGTCTGGGTCAGTCCGGCGTTGAAGTGACCGACGAAGCCTTGGATTTCCTGGCCGACATTTCTGACGGCGATGCGCGGCAATCGCTCAATGCATTGGAAATCGGCGTGTTGTCGGTTGTGGATGTGGGCCGGACGCTCGATCTGGATATTGCGCAAGAGTCAATTCAGAAGAAAGCCATTCGATACGATCAGGATGGTGACGAGCATTTCGATGCGGCCAGCGCACTTATTAAGAGCATGCGCGGCAGCGATCCCGATGCGGCCATTTACTGGTTGGCATGCATGCTGGAAGCGGGCGAAGATCCGCGGTTTCTTGCGCGGCGAATTGTGATTGCAGCCGCCGAAGACGTCGGCAACGCCGATCCGCAGGCACTCCAGGTGGCGACGGCTGCGGCGCAGGCAACAGAATTGGTCGGCTTGCCGGAGTGCCGAATTCCGTTGGCGCAGGCGGTCACGTATATCGCCACCGCGCCGAAATCGAACGCGTCGTACACGGCGATCGATGCGGCATTGGCCGACGTCCGGGAACAGCGGGTGTTGCCGGTTCCCGTGCATCTGCGCGACGCGCATTATCCCGGCGCGAAACAACTCGGCCACGGCGAGGGTTATCGATACGCCCACGACGGCGAAGGCGGCTGGGTCGATCAGGATTATCTCGGCGTCGATCGGATTTATTACGAGCCGGTTGATAGGGGTTTCGAGGCCGAGTTGAAAGAACGGCTCGAGACGCTGCGTGCTTTGCGCGAGGAAAATCGACCGAGCGAACCGCGCTGACCGGGATGTCGTCTTTGCGTGCGTTTTCTGTGCCGCTAAGATGACGTTTTCGTTTTGACGGGACTGCGAAACCGCAAGCGGTGTCGGTCAGTGTGTCCAGAATCCGTATGACTGTTGAGAAACGATTTCGATGCCTGCGAATTTGACGCCCCAATATCGCAAAGCGGAGGAAGAATACCGCAAGGCGCATTCGCCGACCGAAGAGGTGGATTGTTTGCAGGTGATGCTGCGACTGATTCCCAAGCACAAGGGGACCGACCATCTTCAGGCCGATTTAAAAACGCGACTGAAGGAAGCCAAAGCGGCGGTCGAGACCGAGAAGCAATCGCCGCGCAAGGGGCCGAACTATCGCTTTCCCCGACAAGGCGCGGGACAAGTGGTATTGATTGGCGGCCCGAGTTCCGGCAAGAGCCGCATCATTGCCGAGTTGACCAAGGCGACTCCGGAAGTGGCCGACTATCCCTTTACGACGCGCGAGCCGGCACCGGCGATTATGCCTTGGGAAGATGCGACGGTGCAATTGATCGACATGCCGCCGATTACCGATACGCACATTGAACCGTATCAAATCAATCTGGTGCGTTCGGCGGATGGAGTGCTGCTCTGCATGGACGGCAGTTCCGACGACGCACCGGCAGAGACGGCTGAAGTGATTGCGTTGTTGGGACAGCGCAAGACAATCCTGTCGTCGGAAACCGGATTCGACGAAGAGGATTTTTCGTTGCTGCGGGTGAGGACACTGATGATTGTGACGCGCGGCGACGATGCCGACTGCGATACGCGACTTGAGTTGTTTCACGAAGACGTGCCAACGACTTTCGAAACTCACAAGGTGGAACTCGACCGGGAGGAATCTCGGGAGGAACTGCGGGAGTTGATTTTTCGTTCGCTCGGTCAGATTCGCGTTTACACCAAGGCTCCCGGCAAGCCGGCCAACTACGAGTCACCGTTCACAATTCCCGTGGGGGGGACGGTGGAAGATTTGGCCTACAAGGTGCATCGCGATCTGGCGAAGACGTTGAAGCACGCCC
Organism: Planctomycetota bacterium; assembly: GCA_963581435.1. Lineage (GTDB taxonomy): Bacteria > Planctomycetota > Planctomycetia > Planctomycetales > Planctomycetaceae > JABISG01. The sequence continues at coordinate 17,870 of CAUZOL010000089.1, read as the reverse complement.
GCGTGTGGAGAGAGAGTGCGCACGACGGACAGACTGTGGGGCGGGAGCATGTGTTGTACGATAAGGATTTGGCAGAATTGCACGGTTGAAGGGTGTTTGATCCCACGGGCCGCGATCCGTGGGCTTTTTGAGCGCGACGCGTTTACGTTGAGGGGTTTTGTTGAATGCGACAGATTGGCACGCTGGCTGACGAAAACGCGGCGCGAACGTTCGAGGACTTCCTGCTGACGCGCGGGGTGAAGTCGAATGTGGAAGAAGCGGGCGACGGGTGGGTTGTTTGGATTCTAGACGAAGACGACGTCGATCAGGCGCGGAAGGAACTGGCCGAGTACCGTGAGAATCCCGGGGCCGAACACTTCGTCGAGGGCGCACAGGCCGCGGCCGATTTGCGGCGGCAGGAAAAGAAACAGCGCAAGCGCACGCAGAAGCAAGTCGTCAACATGCGCAACCGTTGGAACCGGCCGACGACGGCACGCGTGCCGGTGACATCGACGCTGATGGCAATCAGCCTGTTTGTCGTGGCCTTTGGTACCAACTGGAACCTGGCGTTCGATTCTCCCGGTTTGTTTAGAATGGAGGGTTTCTGTCAGGCTCCAGACTCGTTCATTTCCTATTTTTATATCGCCCCAATCGAATTCGACTCTGTGGGGCGCGCCACATGGATACCATCCCATGGACTTCAGGCAATTCGCCGGGGCCAAATCTGGCGGCTGTTTACGCCGATGTTCATCCACTTCGGGCCGCTGCATATCCTGTTTAACATGATGTGGCTTCGGGATCTAGGCGGCGTCATCGAGATGCGTCGCGGGAGAGTGCGGTTTCTTGGCATCGTCTTAGCGATTGCAATCCTGTCGAACGTTGCCCAGTATTTTGAGACCGGCCGATACGGTGGCGGGATGTCGGGCGTGGTGTTCGGTCTATTCGGCTACCTCTGGATCAAGAGCCGCTATCAGCCGGAATCAGGTTTCTATATGCCGCCGCGCATTGCGTTCTTGATGGTCGCCTGGTTTGTCATTTGCTTCACCGGTGCCATCGGACACATCGGGAACACGGCGCACGGTGTTGGCATGATGGTGGGAATGGTGATTGCCTACTGGCCGGTGTTTCTGCGGAAGCTGCGCGGTTGAATGACTTGAACAACGGTCACGCCCCGCGAGCGGGACGGCTAAATGCGTTTTGTGATACGCGCCGTTGAATCACGGCAGTCGATGATTCACACCTTCCCTCTTGAGATTGATAAGCACTTCTTGATACGATGCCTGCGTTCATTGCAACGGGTTTCAATGAAGGGGTCGGCACGTGTTAAGAGTCCTCGGGCAAGGTTCGCAGTTGTGCGACGGAATCTCGCGGCGCGACGTGCTGCAGGCGGGGGCATTGTCGGCGGTCGGTCTGGGGTTGCCGTCATTGTTGTCGGACGCCGTTGCCGGCGCGCAAACACCAAGCGGTTCCGCCAAGGCCGTCATTCTGGTGAACCTGATCGGTGGTCCCAGCCACATCGACATGTTCGACATGAAACCGAAAGCGCCGGCCGAGATTCGCGGCGAGTTTCAGCCGATCGATTCGTCGCTGCCGGGACTGCAGGTTTGCGAGCATCTACCGTTGACTGCGCAAACGATGCATCGCTCCACGCTCATCCGCACGCACACGCATCTTTACAACACCCATAGTCCGTACAACATGTTGACCGGTTATTCGGGGCCGGTGATTGTCGATAACGTCGCCAAGCCGACCGATCAGCCGAGCATCGGCGCGGTGATGCAGTACGCGGGATTGCGATCGCGCGACGTGCCGTCGTATGTGTGGATGCCCTCTCATCCGGGGCACAGCCAATCGAAACACCGGGCCGGTCCGTACGGCGGATTTCTGGGTAAAACCTACGACCCGCTGTTCACGTCTTATCGGGCGCGGTTTGAGGGAGAGACGGCCGGCCGCAATGCCCACATCAACCCGGCGGTTCCACTGGCCGAGCCGACGTTGTCGGCGTTGGATCAGTTACCGGACATCGCGCTCGATCGGTTGAATCGTCGGCGGTCGTTGCTCGAACAATTCGACGAACAAGCGGCGCGAAGAGAATCTGTGTTGGCGATGGAAAACTTCAAAGGGTACCAACAGCAGGCGTTCGATCTGTTGACGTCGGGCAAGACGCGCGCGGCCTTCGACTTGTCAAAGGAGCCGGCGCATCACCGCGAACGTTACGGCCGCAACCTGTTCGGTTCGTGCATGTTGACGGCCCGCCGATTGGTTGAAGCGGGTGTAAAGTTCGTCGGCGTGACAACCGAATCGAGCTTCGACGGCGGCATCGGCGCGGGACAGTGGGACACGCACTCCAACAACTTTCGGCTGCTGAAGAATTTCAACCTTCCGGTACTCGACCGGAATTATTCGGCGTTGATTGAAGACCTCGACGAACGCGGCCTGCTCGACTCAACACTGGTTGTGTTAATGGGCGAAATGGGCCGCACACCGAAAGTCAAGAAGGGCAATGGCGGACGCGACCACTGGACGCAGTGCGGATTCATTTTGCTTTCCGGTGGTGGCGTAAAACGCGGCACGGTTTACGGCGAAAGTGACAAGCAGGCCGCCTGGCCGATTAGCGGCCCGGTTTCGTCGGCCGACCACGTGGCAACGATCTATCAACTGCTTGGCATCGACCCGCATCTGACGCTGCAGGATACATCGGGGCGTCCGGTTGCCGCCGCGCTGCATGGGCAGCCGGTGTGGGATGTCATTGCGTAGTCCCGGTGTTCGGCGGCGGCTCAAAACGAACGCAAGCGAAAATAGAAGCCTGAAGCGCAAGCGAAGGACGATTCCAAGGCGAAGCCAGACAGCCCCTTCGCTTGCGCTTCAGGCTTCTGTGGATGGATGAATTGTCCACAGTTGCGGTTAACGGCGGACGAACCACCATGCCAGGAAGCAAAGCAGCGGGAAGAGGATGAAGATCAACACGAAGGTGAGCAGCGTCGATCGCGTTTTATCCGGCCAGCGGGCCATGGGAATGGTAATCGGGGTAGGATGATTCGAAGGTCCACGAAACCGCAAGCGAGCGCCGCTTACGGTTTCGCAGTTCAATACGTGACGTGTTTCCTCAGGCGAGATTGCCGACAATATCGGGATCGGTTTCGGGAGTGGCATCGCTATCGGGGTCGAACCACTCATCCTTGAATTCGATCCGCCTGCGGTACTTCATCGCCAGGTTCGACGTGAGCGCCATAATGGCGTCGGCCATCGCGACTTCGCCGTTACAACGCAGCCCGCCGTCGTTGGGGCCGTTGAAATTGTCGGTGCGAATGCAGTGGCAGAAGTGTTCCATTTCCTCGGTGTAACCGCGGCTGATCTTCTGCATGGTGTCGCCGGCAACTGCTGCCTGCGTTGCCGGTGCGAGACTTTCGGTGGTGTCCATCACCACGTCGCCTCCCTTGCCCTTAATGACGTACAACCGCTGATCCAGTCCGCCCGGTTTTCCACCCGGCTGATTCTCTTTGAACAGCAGCGCTTCCTGTTCGAGGTGAACCATTAATGTGCCGCGGCTGCCGAAGACCGTTTCGCCGTACGGTTCCAGTCCGTTGGTGTTGATGGACGAATAGGTAACGATGACGATGTCGTTTTCGTCGGTTTCGCTTTCGGGGAACTTGCCCGATTTGGGATGATGCGGGCCGGGGAATTCCAGGGTGACGTAAACGTGGTCGTCCACCTCGCGGTGATCTTCCTGCTTGTCCTTTGAGCCGACGCCATTAACACCGTAGAAGTTTCGACCGCCGTAACCCTGCACGGCGATGGGGTGAACCTTGCCGAGAAAGATGCTCGCTGCATCGAGTTGATGGCTGCCGAGTTCCGCCATCAGTCCGCCGCCGGTTTTGTCATACAGCCGCCAATGGCACATCTGCTCGACGTCTTCATAACCCCACTCCTTGGTCTTGCCCTTCAGGGCTTCCATGTCTTCTTTGGGAATCGGTTTTCGCCAGCTGTCGCGGCCCGGCCAACTGTTGTTGCGGTGCCATTGGGCGCGAATGAATTTGATGTCGCCCAACAGGCCCTGCTTAACCAGTTCGTTGGCGTTGTCGTACAGCACGCTGTAATGCCGTTGATGGCCGACCGCATACAATACGCCCGCTTTTTTCTGCTCGCGGATAATTTCTTTGCATTCACTAATGTTGTGGGCCATCAGCTTTTCGGAAAGCACATGCAGACCGGCCTGCATGCACTCGATGGCCAACGGCATATGTTGATTCAGCGGCACGGCGATGACGACCGCTTCGAGTCCCAACTCGTCTTTGGCGGCCAACAATTCTTTGTGGTCATCAAACCGTTGGATTTTCGAGGCCGGCTCGGCACCGAGTTTTTTGATCAGGCCGACACGGTGCTCGTTGCCGTCGCCGTGGAAGGCGCGTTCGCGATTCGACGGTCGCAAATCGGCGATCGCAACGATGTTCATGTAGTCCGGCGGATGCTGGGTGATGAGGATGCTGCCCTCATCGCCAGTGCCGATAAACGCCGTGCGGACCGGGTCGCCTTTCAGCTTTTCGTAGCCAAAGTAGACCGCACCCAAACTGGGAACGGCGGCGGCAGCCCCTTTAATGAATGACCGCCGCGTAAACCCCTGGCGTTCGAGATCGGTCATCTTTTCGTCGCGAACGGTGCCGACCGCTTCGTTGAAGTTTTCTTTGCCGACTTGTTTTTGTTCGTCTGATAATTGCATGGCTTGTCTCCTGCGTTCGCGCTTCCCGTTGGGGCGCGGCTAAACGGATATGTGGTTAACCGGTTGGTTACTGTTTTGTTGTCGGTGTCTTTTGTGTTGCTGCCGCTACTGATGATTTCTTCTTGCTGCAACCGCAAAGCCGCGAGAGGATCGCGTCGATGCCGAACCATTGCCCGGTCGGCAATGCGGCGATTGCCAACAGTGCGAAGATTTCAATCAGGTTCTTGTTGACGATATAACTGTGCTCGGGACCGGCGGCCGCTTGAAATTCGACAAATCCAGGCCAGGGGGGCATTGCCAGATAGAACGACATCAATAGTCCCGCCGCCGCGATTGCCGACACGCGGCTGAACAGGCCGGTCATTAACATCACGCCAATTATCAGCAACGCCCACATTGTCATCTGGTCCTTGAGGGCGATACCAACCAACGGCGTCGGCACGGGACCGCGAGCCAATTGCTTGGCGGTGAGCAGTTTGCGGGCTTTCGCTTTGAGTTCGGTATCGAGTGCCTTGATCGGGCCAACAAGGTCGGCACGCATCCGTTGGATTTCGGCCCACTGTTTCTGCAAGTGGTCGTGCTGAAACGCCGTCTGCGCAACGGCGAGATTCTTCTCGTATCTCTTCAACAGCGTCTGATAGAGTTCGATGTTGCCGATGCGTTTGTGGTCGATCGTTCCTGCTTGATCCTCGTAGATCTGCGTAGCCCGTTCCGGGTCGCCGCTCAACAATGCGAGCGCCTGTTCTTTGATTCCCAGTCGCGCCGATCGCTGGTACACAATGTTAACCGCTTCCTGGTAGGCTTTGGCGATCTCGTTTTTTTCGACGTCTTCCGGCGCGGGGTCTTCCACCACCTTGGCGAATTTGAGCATCGCATCGCGTTCGGCGGGAATGAGGTGCCGCTGTTCCGGTTTGGGATGCGACGAACCGTTGACGATCAGCCGCTGGATTTTTGCATCGAACTTCGCAACCTTGGCAATCGACCCGCCGAACTTCACGCCGTCGGGCAGTTGTTTCAACTCGACGCGGTATTGCGGTGCGCCGTTCAGCAGTTCGTTCAACTTTTGCTTCTGGCGTTTGGTGAGATCGGGATGCTGTTTCTGCAATCGGTCGTACCAGCCGCTCCAGCGCGCATCGACCTTTTTGTAATCGAGCCAACTCAATTCGTCGGGGTCGCCCGACATATCACGATACATGCCACGGAAGGGTCCGCTGGCATTTTTCAAATAGCCGGCTGCAGTCCACGGCTGTGGGCCGGTGTGTGAATTCAACTTCCACAAGCCTTCGTAGGCGAACTGCCAGCCGATGCACAATCGCACGGCGACGATCAGCACGACGGCCAGTAGAGATACTTTCCTCAAATCGGGCACGGGATAAAACTCCGGGGGCAATTAGGGCGTCTCGGTGAAAAACAAAACCTCTTCAGGGATTCCACACACGATGGGTTCCAGCGTGCGGCCCCGGCGAGGCGGTGGAATCAGAATGGCACCAATTCCATCTCGATTATCACAATATTGCTGAGAATTTTCGACCCCCATGACGAAAAAGGCGGTCGAAAGTGCGTCGGCTTCGGCAGCCGTTGACGCAAGCACGGTTACCGACAGCATTCCGTCGGCCGGCCAACCCGTGCGTGGATCGAGAATGTGTCCGTAGCGTTCCCCTTCCAGTCGAAAGTGCTGCACGCCGGTGCCGCTGGTCGAAAGTGCGCAATCTCGCAGCAGCACCGTCGCCAACCGCTGCTTGGGGAACAACGGGTTGCGAAGCCCGACCGGCCAACCGCCCAACGCGTTGTGATCGCCGCGTGCCAACAGGCTGCTGTTTCCGCCGTGAAACAGCCAGTTGTCGAGTCCGCCATCGAGCAGAATCTGGCCGACTCGATCGAGCGCATACCCTTTGCCAATCCCGCCCAGGTTCAGTTCGACGCCCGGCTTCCGGAACGACACACTGCGATTCGGTTCATCGAAATCGACTTGTTCAATTCCGGTCAATTCGCGTTGTTCGTCGATTTCATCGTTTGTCGGCAAGCGAACGGCTTGACGGCAAGTGCGCCACAAATCAATCAACGGGCCGGCAGTCGGGTCGAATGCCTCGTCGGTTTCGACGGCGATTTTCCGCGCTTGCAGCAGCAATTCAAGTAGCGACGCTTCGACTTCGACCGGTTCGTCGGCGGCACGGCGGTTGACCTGCGACAACTCGCTGTCGTCCCGGTAGACCGTCATCTGCGCTTCGAGTTCGTGCACATGATCGAGCGCGGCAGAGGCCGTCATCACCTGATCGGCGGGACCGGGATTCATAATGATGGCGAATTCGCAAGCCATCGCCCGCGTCGCCAGCCGCACGGTATCGCCCGCCGACGGGATGGCATCGGCTGCTGCAATTTCGTCGGCCAATTCCTCGCCGGCACGTTCAATGTTTGAACGGAGCGCTTTCCCGGTGAGAAAATCGCGACGGTTGGCGGCGTTGTCGGTCATCGAGCGGGCGCGCTCCCCCCGCGGGTCGCGGCTAACCGGAGTCACGAAAAATTCGTCATATACGGAAGCGATGCGGCGGTCTGTTCGATTTGCGATTTCCCGTCGAGCAGTTGCGCGAGGAAGTCGTATTCGCCGGTTACCAGCGAGACGCGAGCGCTTTCGGGAATTTCACAGGCGACTGTTGCGTCACCATAGCAAACTTGTTTCGCATCGAGATCGACGGTGACTTCCAATTGGGGATCATCACTGATCGCGGTCGCGAGTTTTTCCAATTCCAGTCGCGCGATACACACGGCGGGAATGCCGAGCGCTGTGCAGTTGCCGAAGAAAATTTCGGCAAACGACTCGGCAATGACCGCGTGAATCCCCCAACGATTGAGCGATTGCGGCGCGTGTTCGCGCGACGATCCGCAACCGAAGTTCCGCCCGCCGACGAGTACGTTACCGTTCGCAAAGCGCGCGTCATCGAAGGGATGGTTCGCATTTTGTTTGCGATCATCCTCAAATGCATGCTCTCCCAACCCGTCGAACGTGACGCAGCGGAGATAGCGGGCGGGGATGATGCGGTCGGTGTCGATGTCGTCGAGCAGCAACGGAACGCCACTGCCGCTGATTTGTTGGATGGATTGCATGGTGTTGCTTTCGCAGAGGTATGTCTTATTTCTGATTGTGAGCGACAAAGGTCGTTTGTCGTTCAAAACCCTCGCTTGCGCTTCGGGCTGGTACTTAGGCGTGCGCGGGTTCAAGCATTTCCCGCACATCGGTCACGCATCCATTGATCGCGGCGGCGGCGGCCATTGCGGGGCTCATTAACAGGGTGCGGCCCGTGGGGCTGCCCTGGCGGCCTTTGAAGTTCCGGTTACTGGTGGAAGCGCAGATTTCGCGGCCCTGCAGTTTGTCGGGGTTCATTGCCAAGCACATCGAGCAGCCGGCGGCCCGCCAGTCGAAGCCGGCATCGGTGAAGATTTTGTCCAGCCCTTCCTCTTCCGCCTGCTTGGCAATCAATTGTGAACCGGGGACGACGAACGTTCGCACGCCGTCGGCAACATGTCGGCCCTTGGCGATCTCAGCCGCTTCTCGCAAGTCGGACATACGCGAGTTGGTACACGAGCCGATAAAGGCGACGTCGATCTTCACTCCTTTAACGGGCTGGTTTTCCTGCAGTTCCATGAACTCGAGCGCTTCGGCGATGCCGGCGCGTTCATCGGCCGAAACAGCGTCGAGCGTCGGCAATGGCTCATTCACACCAACCGATTGACCGGGATTAATGCCCCAGGTAACCGTTGGTTCGATCGAACTTCCGTCGAAGGTGACGTTGTCGTCGAATTCCGCATTGGAGCTCGATGCAAGGCTGACCCACCATTTTGCCGCCTTCTCGAAGGCTTCGCCCTGCGGCGACATCGGTTTTCCGCGGAGATATTCGACCGTCGTTTCGTCCGGATTGATGTATCCGCAGCGAGCGCCTCCTTCGATGGCCATATTGCAGACGGTCATTCGCTGTTCCATTGTCATGGAATCGAAGACGGGGCCGGCAAATTCGTAGGCGTAACCAACTCCCCCCTGCACGCCGAGGTGCCGAATGATGTGCAGAATGACATCTTTGGCGAACACGCCGGGCCGCAATTCGCCGGTGACTTCAATCCGGCGAACCTTGGGGCGGTTCAGCGCGAGCGTTTGTGTGGCGAGAACGTGAGCCACCTGGCTGGTGCCGATTCCCAACGCGATGGCCCCGAAGGCACCATGTGTACTGGTGTGGCTATCGCCGCAGACCAGCGTGATTCCCGGCTGTGTCAGTCCTTGTTCGGGTCCGACGACGTGTACGATGCCCTGTCGCTCATCGTCGATGTTCAGTAATGTGACACCGAATTCGTCGCAGTTTTTTTCGATGGCCGTCATCATTTCTTCGGCCAAACCGTCGGCAAACGGCCGTGCCTGGTTTCCGGTGGGGATAATATGATCGACGGTGGCAAGCGTTCTTTCGGGATAAAGCACGCTCAAACCCCGGTCGCGCAACATCTGAAATGCCTGCGGGCTGGTGACCTCGTGAACGAGATGCTGGCCAATGAAAAGTTGCGTTTGTCCCGAGGAAAACTCGCGGACGGCGTGCAGGTCCCAGACTTTGTTGAACAAGTTACGTCGATCAGTCATTTTTCTTTGCCAGTGAAAATTGTCGCGGTTTTGGGCTTCGAATGATTCGGGTTTTCAGAGATCGGCGGCATGACGTGTCGCCGCAATCATCTGTCCGGTTCGCCCATCATATCAGATCCGGGACAGAAATTTGAGTCGCCCCGCGATACTGGCGCTCGCCGTGATGACAGGAATTGCCAGGCAAAGGTTCGGTGGCACTGCGATTTGACTTGCAGCGTCGCCGACCGGCGCTATAATCACGTGCTGTATTTGAGAATCTGGCTTGCCGGGCGGTTGACGTCCAGTGAAAGGACTCGATAAAGTCGTGTTGACGTAAACGAGGAGATGAATGTATTTGGTCGGGTTGTGACAGCGTTGGCTGTCTATGCGGCTCGATGATCGCATCGAATGCGGGCGTAGCTCAGTGGTAGAGCACCACGTTGCCAACGTGGATGTCGAGGGTTCGAACCCCTTCGCCCGCTCTTTTTATTTCGCAACGTCCGGGAAATCTGTCGCAAGGCTGGTTGCTATCGCCTTGTAAATTCGCGGTTTCCCCCGCAAGTATTGGAACGACGACATCGGCACGTCGTCAAACGGAAAGCCTGAGAGATGACAACTGAAGACGACGCGGCCGCCGCAGGAGCCGACGAAAGCCAGTCTACGGACGATCAATCTGCAGTCGCAGAAGCGGCCCCGTTCAGCCTTTCGTTGGGCATTGTGATCGAAGACACCGGCCCGTGCAAAAAGCACGTTCGCATCACCGTTCCGCGATCCGACATCGATCATATTTACGATGACGAAGTCGGCCAGATGGTCTCAAAAGCGGAAATTCCCGGTTTTCGCGTTGGCCATGTGCCGCGAAAACTGGTTGAAAAGCGACTTCGCTCGGAACTCGACGACACGGTGAAGCGACGGCTGTTGATGGACAGTCTGGAGCAGATTTCCGACCGGGACGATCTCGAACCGATCAGTCAGCCCGAATTGGATATCGACGACCTCGATATTCCGGAAGAGGGTGATTTTGAATACGAATTCGACGTCGAAGTGCGTCCCGAGTTCGATCTTCCCGATTATGCCGGGCTGAAAATCCGGCGTCCGGTAAAGGAGACAACCGACGCCGATATCGACGTTTTCCTCGAACGCTACCTCTCGCAATACGGCGAATTGGAGTCGTGCGAGGGTGGGGCGGAAGCAAACGACGCGGTCAGCCTGTCGATGGAATTCACTCACAACGGCGAGTCGTTGCACAAAGTTTCGTCGGCAACCGTCAGCGTCAGGCCGGCATTACAGTTCAGCGACGCCGAATTGACCGCGTTCGACGAGTTGATGTTAGGAGCATCTGTCGGCGACACGCGGGAAGCAGACATTACGGTTTCGAAAGAGGCGGAATCGATCGAATTGCGCGGCGAGACCGTGCATGCCGTCTTTAATGTCCTGGAAGTGTCGCGATTGAAGTTGCCGGAGATGAACTCCGATTTGCTTAACCGGATCGGTGTCGAGTCGGAAGAGGAACTTCGCAAAGAAATTCACGACATGCTTGATCGGCAGACGCTGTACCAGCAGCGACAGGCCGTTCGGGAACAAGTGACGGAAAAAATTACCGAAGCGGCCGACTGGGAATTGCCGGAGAGCTTGGTGTTGGATCAGGTGGAGAACGCGCTGCGACGCGAGATTCTCGAAATGCAGCAGGCTGGCTTCACCACGCAACAAATTCAGGCTCGCCAAAACGAATTGAGGCAGCAGGCCGTCAGTTCGACGCGCATGGCCCTCAAAGAGCACTTTGTGTTGGATAAGATTGCCATCGAAGAAAACATTGAAGTGACGCCGGCGGAAATCGACGCCGAAATTACGATGATGGCAATGCAGCGCGGCGAAAGCCCGCGACGCGTACGGGCACGTTTGTTGAAGTCTGGAATGGCGGAAAACCTGGACGCCCAAATTCGCGAACGCAAAGCAGTTGACGTGATCCTCGAACGAGCCGAGTTCGAGGACTATGAGCCTGAGCAGGTCGATGAGAGCCGCGTTTCGGCCGTGCCACATTCGGTTTGCGGAATGGCCGCCGAAGCAGAGAGCGACGAATCGGCAGAGACGGAATCGGAAGACTAGCCGACGGATGAGGCGAATAACTCAGGCTGCCATGCCGCCGCGATTCACTTCAATGTGAGTGCTGTGCGGGGCGTTCCGCTTTAGTGACTCCGCGTCACGGCCAAACATGAAGTGAAGTTGCGTGTGTCACAATTGGTTTTGAAGGGATGAGGAATCACCGATGATAGATCCGTTTGCAGGACCGCTTTCGAGTCCCAGAAACCAGCGGTCGGCGGAATATACGCGGCAGCGGCAGATGGGCATCGGCGATCTGCTTCTCGAAAATCGAATTGTGTTTCTCGACGGCGTGATTACCGATGGCACGGCCAACATGATTGTGATGAAACTGCTATTTCTGCAATCAGAAAACCGGCACCAAGACGTGCATTTGTACGTCAACTCGCCCGGCGGTTCGGTGACGGCGACGATGGCGATTTACGACACCATGCAATACCTTGAGAGTGAAGTCGCCACCTACTGCGTTGGACTGGCGGCAAGTGGCGGTGCGATTCTGGTGGCCGGTGGAGCGAAGGGAAAACGATACGCCTTGCCCCATTCCAAAATGATGATTCATCAGCCGTATGGTCAGGTGGAAGGGCAGGTCTCGGATATTGAAATCCAGGCCGAAGACATTCTCGCCACCCGCGAGTCGCTCAATATCGTGCTCGCCAAGCACACCGGACAGCCCATCAATGTGATTGCCCGCGACACCGACCGCGACTACTACATGACGGCAGAACAATCCATGAAATACGGGCTCGTCGATGAAGTTTTGGCTCGGCCCGAAGATGATTCCCCCTCGGAAAAAGAGGGCAAGAAGTAGGTAAAGGCAGCCGTCGTTTTTTCAGCAACCATTTTCCCTTCGTTTACGAGAAGATCGAAATCATGTCCGTGCTCGTCCCTTACGTCATTGAGAAAAGCGGCCGCGAAGAGCGGGCAATGGACATTTACAGCCGCCTGCTCAAAGATCGCATCATCTTTCTGGGCAGTCAGGTCAACGATGCGGTTGCCAATAGTCTGGTCGCCCAATTGCTGTTTCTGCAGTTTGATGACAGTGAATCGGATATCCATCTGTATATTAACTCGCCAGGCGGATCGATTACGTCGGGAATGGCCATCTACGACACGATGCAGTACATCGGCTGCGACGTTGCCACGTACTGCATTGGGCAGGCATCGAGCATGGGGGCCGTCCTATTGACGGCAGGTGCGGAAGGCAAGCGAAACGCATTACCCAATGCACGCATTATGATTCACCAGCCGCTGGCCGGCATGAGCGGAACCGCCACCGAACTCGACATTCACGTCAAAGAGGTGAAGCGCGTCAAGCAACGCATGAATGAGATTCTGAAGCAGCACACCGGCCGCACGCTCGACGAGATTGAACGCGACACCGACCGCGACAATTTCATGATGGCCGACGAAGCGAAGGAATACGGACTGATCGATAACGTGCTGCAGCATATCACCCCCGATGCGGAATGATCCGGCCGCGTCTCCGGTTGCTCCAAAAGGCAAGTTCCGATACCCTTCCGCCCGCCTTTCTCATTGCTGTCCGGCTTCTCGTTTCCAATGAGTCGCCGTGCCGGCCCCCGTTGTCTATTCACTTTTTGTTTCCTGCCAGATCCAGGACGGGTTCGCGTTCCATGCGATACTCTCGGATAGGGATATTGCCAATTGCGCTATTGCTGGCGTCGGGTTGCATGCCAACCCGAAACGCCGAGATTCTCGAAGCGCGCCTGCGGCAGCAGGAAGATCAAGTGACGGATTTGCAGACGCAGCTTTCGGAAGCTCAAAGCGAGTATCAGGTGGCGCGCCGAGAAGCCGACGCATTGCGAACGCAACTGGTGAATCACGGTGAACCTGTCCTGCTCCCCGAACAGGCCAGCGCGCTGTTTCGAGTGACGGGTATTGAACTCAGCAAACTGCTGACCGGCAGCATCGACCGCGACAACCGGCAGGGCGACGACATACTGTCGGTCGTCATCCTGCCGCACGATGAACAAGGCGCGCTGGTCAAAATCGGAGGCAGCATTGAATTGGAACTGCTCGATCTCGCGCAGCCCGAAGACGATCGCCGCATCGGCCATTGGACATTCGACGCCGACGAGACACGCGAGCAATGGCATCACGGTTTGATCAGCTCTGGTTACGCATTTCAATTGCCGTGGCAGCACAAACCGGAGTCACCGCAGTTGCTGATTCATGCGCGACTGACAACCAGCGACGGCCGCCAGTTCGAATCGAGCCGACAGATCACGGTCACTCTTTCAGACGAGACCAACGGCACTGCGGTCTCCACACAACCGACATCCCCGTGATTGCTTCATGGGAGGTTCGTAGTGACCGCATTCATGCGGTTCGATCGCGCCCTCGTATTCGAATATCCAACGAATCGGCCAACCACCGATCCGATCAATGCGCGCCGCCCTGTATTTCTCGCGCCCGATCCATTGCCTCTTCGGCTTCGGGAATCTTCCCGCATCGCTGATAGATGACCGACAATTGCGTGAACGAGAACGAGTCGCTGGGTTCCAACTCGGTCACCTTGATCGCATGCTCGATCGACTCATCGAGCCGCCCGAGCTTCTGTAGATGGACCCCCAGCGCGGCGTGCGTCAACACGTGATTCGGGTCGGTCTTCAGGATCTCCTCCAGCTTGCCAACCGCACCTTCCAGGTCGCCCTGATCTTTGAGTGCATTGGCTTCGTCGTACATTTCGTCCGGAGTCGTCATGGGCCGTCTTCCGATTCGCTCGTCAAATCAACTGGTTGGAATTCGCCGGTGCGCTGTCGTTCGCTCCACTGCGAACATTTCGGGATTCCGTCTGCATCGTCCGTCGTCTTCCATTATCATAGTGACGGCGTCGCCGTGATCAAACCGCACCGAAAAGAAATCACACCGAAAAGAAATCACACCGAAAAGAAATCACACGGTCAAGAAATTGCCAACGCGCCCCGTTGGCATCGATTGATGAGATAGAATTAGCGGAAGGATCCAAGCACGCGTGCCACCTTGCACGACGAAACGAAATGCGATTTGGTTTCACGTGGAACATACCGGCGGATTGGAATAGGAATCACACACTTGGCGTCGCACGAAGAACACAATAACGCGCTGCCTGCCGCGCGCACTGCGCGCGGCGAATTGGCGCTGGTGATTGGCATTGTGATTCTCGCTGCCGTTCTGCGGTTTGCGTTTCCCTCGCGATTGGCGATTGAGCATTTCGACGAAGGCGTCTACGCGTCGAACATCTGGTTTTCAGAAGGGGCCGGCTTTCGTTATCCCGCGCGTCATCTGTACGCGCCGCCGTTGTTGCCCGCGCTCATCGAATGGTCAATCATACTCTTCGGGATGGGACCGCTGAGTGTGAAGCTTGCCTGCCTCGTTGCGGGGACCGCCACGATTGCCGTCGTGTGGTGGATCGCCCGCCGCTGGTTCGGCGCGGAGGCGGGAATTGCAGCGGCCTCGCTTGCGGCTCTAAGCGACTTTCACATTCTCTACAGCCGCGCGGCATTAACCGATGTGATGATGTGTTTGTGGCTGTTGATTGCCGTCGGCTGTGTGCGCGAGATGTTTGCCCGCGATCGACATCGTTGGGCGATCGCCGCGGGCCTTGCCACCGGGTTGGCGTGGGCAACAAAGTACAACGGCTGGTTACCGCTGACGATCGCGGGGTCGGGTTTCATTCTGTTTGCACTCATCTCGCGTTGGAAGAAACACACAAGAACGGAGTCGTGGATGGGAGTCGCGATCTCACTGTCTGCGATGGCGCTCACCGCTGCCGTTGTCTGGAGTCCGGTCTTGTTGGACCTGAACGAGCGCGGCGGTTACGCGGCGGTCGCTGCAAATCATCGCGGTTACCTTGGCGGGCTGTCCGATTGGCTGCCATCGTTGATTCGCCAGATCGACAACCATCGTTACCTGGAGGGTTGGCTGAGTTGTGGCGCGTTGGTGCTGGCAATTGTCGCGGCAGTCGTTATCAGATGTTGGACCACTCGAGGTTTCACGTGGAACGAATCGACAGCGCGCAAAGCAGAGATTGCAAGCGAACCAAAACAAGAAACAACCGGTGACCGTACGGACTGGAAAGTTGTTGCCGCGTTTCTCCTGTTGACGTTTGCCTCGGCAGCGTTCCTGGGATCGAGCGTTACGATTGGTTTGCTGACGGTTGTAGTCATCGGCGTGCATCTGCTGGGGCGATCAAAGTGCGATGAAACGACGTTGCCGTTCTGTCTGCTGGCGGTCTGGTTCTGTGGATTGTCGATGGCCACTCCGTTTTACTTTCCGTATCCAAGGTTGACGTTGCCCTGGTTGGTCGCGACGTGGTTGGGCGGCGGTGCCATGATCGGCTGGGCGGTGCGGAAGATCGTCGGCAACAAAGGCGGACAGGCGACCGAAAAGCAGAAGCGCTCATGGTGGATTCTTGCCGGTAGCGCGGTGCTGCTTTGTGGCGCGGTCTTCTCGGGTGCAAGTCGCTGGACCGAACGCGGCATACCGGGCTGGCAATCGCAAACGGGATTGATGGAAGTTGTCGCCGGCATTGCTGTGCAAGTTGATTCAGAATCGTCCGGTCGCGACGCGCTGATTCTGGTCTATGCCGAACCCGGTTTGTTCTTCCAATTGGCGGCAGCAGGGGACGACTCGCAGCGGGCTGTCATCCCCATCGGCGCGCTCGTGCCACCAACCGAATCACCCATCACACCAACCTATGTGGTGACCGGCCCGAACGCCCATCGCGAGCCAAATCACGCCGCAGCGATCAGCGCTTTCGGCGACCGACTGCAGCTTGCGGCCGAGTACGATTATCGCCCCAGCAATCTGGTGCTGTTGAATTGGTCCTCGCCATCCAGCGGGACCTTCCCCGGCCCGGATCAACGCGTTCGACTGTACCGGCTGCGATGAAGTCGGACACGCGTGTTCCGTCTCAGCGGTGCGTTGCATCGCAGCTATCTCGTTTCCAGCTGCCGAGCGCAGCGGGGCGGTTCGTAGTGACCGCATTCATGCGGTTCGAATGCTCCTTGCCCCATCCCCCTTTTTCATTTGGACAAGGGCTACGAACCCCCACTGGCGACACGCCAGTGGCACCCGATCCGCCCAGGAAACTATTTTCACGCTGGCATGCTTACCGCGTCGCCGCTATCTTGCCCACGTTCCACGTGAAACCGAATGGACGAACCGATCTTGTTGAAATCCCGCCTACGGAGTTAGAATCCCGCTCCCATCCTGGTTGACCCCTTTCGCTAAGGTATTGATACGACGCCATGACCGACTCGCGCCCGCCGAACCCGGATGACAAAGGACCGGCCAAGCGACGACTTGGACGCGGACTGAATGTACTGCTGGGTAGCCGCAACGATTCGGACGCGGCCGATTCTAACTCGGCGAACGACGAGACCGGCGACCTCCGGCAAATTCGCATCGATGCGATTGAACCCAATCCGTTTCAACCGCGCCGCGAGTTCGGTGCCGACACGTTGGAAGAGTTGGCCGCCAGCATTCGGCAACACGGGCTTCTGCAACCGGTGCTGGTCCGCAAGCACGGCGGCAAGTTTCAGTTGATCGCAGGCGAGAGACGTTGGTTGGCCGCGAAGAAAGCGGGGCTGGAGTCGATCCCCTGCCGCATTGTTGAACGCGACGACCGCGGCAGCAGTGAAGCAGCGATTGAAGAGAACCTCAAACGGAAGGATCTCAACGCGCTGGAAAAGGCGATGGCGTTTCAGGATTACCGCGATCGCTTCGGCTGTTCGATTGATGAGCTGGCAAAAAAACTCAGCATGCAGCGTTCGACCGTCAGCAACTTCTTGCGACTGCTGGAACTGCCCGATGCCGTCAAGGAGTCGCTGCGAAAGGGTCGCATTACATATGGACATGCGCGCGCTGTCCTCGCACTGACCGAAGACGAAGCGCGAATTGAATTCTGCAAGAAAATTGAGAAGGAACAACTCTCGGTGCGCGCGACCGAGAAGGAAGTCCGCCGACTGATCAAAGGCGAAGCCGTTATTCCGCTTCCCAAACTGAAACCCAAGCCCGAGGAGTCGGCAACGTCGAGCCACATCCGTTCGTTGCAGCAACAACTTCAACAGCATCTCGGCTTACAGGTCGAGATTTGCCCGACGGGAAAAGAGCAGGGGAAGATCGTCGTTCATTTTCAATCCAGCGGTGACTTTGAACGCATTTTGAGAACCCTGCGCCGCGCCGCTTGAAGCAGCCCACCGTGCGAACTTCCAATCGTTACCGTTGACCGACCTCGGTGCCGATTCTAGACTGGCTTGCACAAACGCCACGGGGCGTAGCTCAGCTTGGCAGAGCGCCGGCTTTGGGAGCCGGAGGTCGCAGGTTCAAATCCTGTCGCCCCGACTTGTTCTAACTGACGCTGAAACAACAACTTTTGTTACCTGTCGACGGTCGGCAGTGCAGCCTGAGATTCAACGAAATCCGGTAGTCTACCGGATTCGGTGAAATGGATGTTGCACACCATGCCGAAAACGT
>CAUZOL010000088.1:0-21562 GCA_963581435.1 Planctomycetota bacterium | reverse complement strand
GTGTTGGATTCATCGTGACCAACTTGAGCAAGCACTCGAAGAACGTTGTCAAGTTCTACAATGGTCGAGGCACGGCCGAGCAGTGGATCAAGGAAGGCAAGAACGCCGTCAAATGGACGAAGCTCTCATGCCGTACATTCAAAGATAACCAGACCCGGTTGCAACTGTTCGCGTTGGCCTACAACCTGGGTAACTTCCTACGGCGGTTGGCGTTGTCGCGCGATGTCGAACACTGGTCGCTGACAACGCTGCGCGAGAAGCTGATCAAGATTGGGGCCAAGGTGACGCGGCACTCCAAGTACGTCACGTTCCAACTGGCCGAGGTGGCGGTGACACGTAGCCTGTTCGCCGCGATTCTGGATCGTATCGCGCGACTGGCGTGGCCGCCGCCGGTACTCGTGACCGCAAGACCTGCGTAGGAGTCTGGTGCAGACGGACATGGGCGGGACACAGGGAAACTCTGCGCGGTGCCCACTGCTCTGCACTGTATTCGACCGAGCGCCGCTGACGCCGAGCGACCAGTGCACATTGTTGACTTCCTCGCGCCTTTCGGGTAGAATCGCCATTGGTGGGAAACATGGCCCGCCAACGACAATCTGTTTTTGCATCACGAGCGGCGCGAAAGCGCCCAGCAACCTGGTTAGCCGCCAAGGTGCCCCAACGATGTGGTCCGACGAGCGTCGGGCAAAAAAAGGCTGGAATCCCCTCCGCCGCGAGGGGTTTTTCGTGCGCATCGTTGGGCTTCCTCCGCCGCTCGGCAACTCTCAGAAAGGAGGCCTGCACCCATGGCCAACTCACTCTATCCGTGTGGCGCGGTTGTCGACGCACGAAAGCCTGTTGATTACTCCCGATTGAAATGGAGCGATGTCTTCGTCCGATCAAGGAGGTTCTTCGGGACTTACGACGTCGACGGCATGCGGCATTGGCTCGACATTGTCGGTCAAGTGGAATTCCTTGGACTTCCCACCTACGAATATTCAAGCGGTGGTTCACCGGGCGGACACCCCGGTGGAATGGAATACTATTTCGCGCTCCTCGATGGCGGGCTTGCCTGCCATGACTATTGGGGACTTCGGAATGGTTGCCTTGTCATCGGACAAAGCTGCATTCGCTATTTCTGCTACCAGTTGGGTGTGCCGCAGCCGAGAAAATTCCGAGAAGAAGCGACTATCCCCACACTCGAATCGCTTCAGCAGGAAATCAAAGAGCAGCAAGGCGATATTGCGGCGCACGTGGTGTTATCGGACAGAATTGACCGATTCCAGGAACTCTTTCGTGCGTGATTGACGAGCCTTTTCACATTTAAGACTTGAAACACCTGGAGGTGTGACGATGACAAAGCGAAAGAAGATCGACATGAACTTCCGGCCAGACTCGTACTGGGACGAGGATGCGCTTCTCGCGAACGTCAAAGGTGAATTCCGCCGGCGTCAGATCCTGCAGGCGATCAATGATGGCGAAGTCGACGAGATTCCACCACCCATACTCGCGGACTCACTACCAGAACATCTCAGGGACTTCACGGGCAGCATCCATCCGATGCTGATGGGCGGCGAGTATTTGCCCGACTACGAAAACAGCGAGGTCGAAATAGCGCGTGTCGCTCTCGATTCCACAACCTGCGACGTGATCAGCGTGCGGGCTAGGCCCGAAGGGAAGCGAATCCGGTACCGTGTTGTCGACGAATACAGCAGCGATTACGTCCTGGAGTTTGACCAGTCCAACAAGCCGTTGACGCTGCGGAAGCTGATTCAGCTCATGGACACCGTCGAGTCCGTAGAGTTCGAGAGCCAGGGACTGGTCGATCACCACTGGGATTATCTGGCCGGTGAGGGCAGTTACGACCTCGATTACTGCGTGGCATTTGCGAGCGTGTCCTCAGAGTTTTACCCACAGCTCGCTGAGTATTACGACCAGAAGGCCGACGAGTGGATTGCCGATCGCAGGGCTTGGGAAACCGAAGATCTTGACGAGGAAGCCGATTGAGCTTGTCGCGGCCGTGGGTGAATGCTCGCGCGAAATCTGATTGCCATAATGATGGTATTGAGTGACATTCTACGACAGCCTCTAGGCCACATGGAGTCGAACTATGAATGCTCCGGTTAGCGTTGTCCACATTCCACACGCGTCAACCGTCGTACCGGCCGCGGCAAGGTCGTCGATTGCTCTTTCGGAAAATGAGTTGCAGCACGAACTGTTGACGATGACTGACCACTTCACAGACGAGCTGTTCCGAGTGTCGAAGAATCTGGCCAAAACGGTAAAGTTTCCCGTCAGTCGCCTTGTGGTGGATCCTGAACGATTCGTTAACGACAGAGACGAGCCAATGGCGGCAAAGGGAATGGGTGTCATCTACACGCTAGCATCGAGCCGGCAGCAATTGCGAAAAGCCCCTTCAATGCAGGAGCGCGACGAGCTACTTTCCATGTACTACTTCCCGCATCACCTGCGATTAGCCAAAGAAGTTGACGCAGCCCTCGCGATGCACGACCGGTGTCTCATCGTGGACGCGCACAGCTTCTCGTCAAGGCCGCTACCGCATGAGGCAGATCAGCATCCTGACCGCTGCGACATCTGTGTCGGTACGGACCCGTTTCACACACCGCTATGGTTAGCAGACTTTACGGTTCATGGATTTCGAAACCGCAACTGCCATGTCGAAGTCAATCGCCCGTTCGGCGGATCACTCGTTCCGGAAAAGTATCACGGCCGGGACAAGCGCGTTCTATCGATCATGATTGAAGTCAATCGTTCGCTATACATGGACGAAGTCTCTGGCGAACGGCTGGCTGCATTTGATGCGGTGGCAGCAAACCTCCAGCAGGTCTTGTTGACGCTGATTGCTGCAATGTCCTCGTGACAAACGGCTCAAGGCATGGAGCCATAAACCTGTGTTTCTCGAAGGCAAAGCCTCGTGTCTCCGGCGTGGCGTCTCGCTTTGAGTCGGAGGCAGCGGCACAGACGGGCCGATCGGAGCTGCAACTACCGGAACTGTTCGACGTCTTGGTAGAGTCGGTGGAGGTTACCGCACTGCAACGTGGGTGCGAGCGTTGGGAGCCCTGATCGGGAATCCTCTCAGGAATCGACCTTCCGAACTTGCCGTGAATCACGCCGAACACGGAACTGCGTGCGGCGGTGGTGAGCATCATCGAACTGGCCGTTTTCGTGTCTTTTTTCCTCGTTTAGAGATTGTGTTTCGAATCTCGACAAAAGGCGGTTGTTCGTTCAGATGAAAGTTAGCCGGTGCGAGACTATGCAGCTCTTGCGCTCTGAGCCCGGTTTGCGAAGCAATTAGATAGAGCCAGTACCGCTGCTCTCCCGTTAAATTGCGACGCGTCGGTTGGTCTTTCGTAACGCTTAGTAGTTTCTCGAATTCCTCCGGTGAGAGGATTGCGCGGGGACGGGTATTGCTCGTGTCTCCCTTGATTTTTCGAGCGATTGCCATTGGGTCACGGTCCCAGCGGCCGTTCAACAGCATCCAACGAGTCCAGGCCCGCCAGGCCTCCAGGTATTTGTTGGCCGTAGCAGTGGTGTTGAACTGTCCTCCCCGTTGAAGATCGTTGATGGCCTTCGTGATTTTTACCACGTCGATTTGGACGTACTCCGTGAACGCCGCTTTTTCGATGACCAACTCGATCCACCCCTTGACCAACTGGGCCTGTTTGTCGGTATTGCCGATGGCCAACAGATCGTCGATGTATTCTCGGAGCAGATCGCAAATATCACCGAACTGTGTCCGGAATTGCAGGTCCCGAGACATCGTCAGTTGATGGACTCTTTGCTCCACATACTCCACAGCTCTGCGGACAGCGACCGTCCGGTCAGTGGTCTTCAGAGAAACGCTGCTTATCTTTCGGGCTGGGTCAGCTAGCAGGCGAAATCGCTGAGCGTAGTACTTGCCCTGCTTGCCGTGACCATTCCGGAAGCGGCGCGGCGAGCCGACAAGTTTGAAGTCAGGTAGTGGCACGGATACCTCCTATGGCTGATTCTGGGAATTCCAGAAGAACAGCCGAAGCACGGTTTGAGAATTTTTGTTCGTCAAACCGTGCTGTTAGGAGGATTGCTCGTCCATCCAGGTCAATAACTCTTGCAGCAGCCACCGACGGCGTTTGCGAATCCGCCTCGCTTTTGGAAACGTCCGATCGTTCGATGCGAGGCGATCGAGGGTGCGCAAGGAGAACCCAATGACGCAGGCGGCTTCCTTACGTCCCACATACCGAAGCGTAAAGTCGGGAGGAAATGGAGGGGAAGTGGTTTTCATGCGACTCGTCCAGAGAAAGTGTAGACAACCAGACAGTTGTCTGCTTTCGCTCGACGAGGATGGCCCACAATGATGACTGACGTAAGTCAGCGTACACACGTCGGGGGCTTCAGCACGACGCTTCGTCGCAGATGGAGTTTCAACTCCGCAAGTTATTGTGACCAGCCGCCAACTAAAGTCAAGTGTGACGAACCGACGCATCCCGCGACGCACTTCATTTGGTTCCCGGCCAGTCGCGTCATGTCTCGTCGTGACCCTTAGAAAAATCTTTACCGAAAAAAGAAAGGACCGGTCACAACGCGGTTTCTGTCGCGTCGTGACCGGTCCAGGGTCTTGAGGGCAAAATCAATTTGCCCTATGGAGGCGGCGGGAATCGAACCCGCGTCCTGTGGTTCCGTGACTGAAGCCTCTACGTGCGTATTTTGTCGATTGATCTCGCTACGGCAGGCTCAACAAACAAGGCCCGGTCGCAGCTAGTCCACCACTTGTCTTACACCGAACGGAGCGAACGTTGATTCGGTGCCAGCCCGATTTTGTGACCAGCTGTCGGACTCCTCAGGCGGGGATTCCTAGGCCGGGACCACCTATTTAGGCAGCCAGTGCGAATTGCTTATTGGCAATTAAGTTGTGATCAGCTTTTTACGTGGCCAACTGATCAACCACGGCACGCCACCTCAACCAAGCGGTGACCCAGTCGAATCCAATCGCCCCCTTTCAGGCATCTTTCGATGCCAAAGTACAAAACGCAAACAAACGACACTCGGTTCACTCTTTTTCCAGAAAATGTCGCTGCACCCAATTATTATCGACAGATGGCAGCGAGTCAATCGGTGAAATTGTGGGATTTCCTGAACGGTGGATTTGTCGGCGGGTCGCGGCTTATTTGGCATCGACCGGGGCAATGGCGGGCGCGGGATTTGCCGCTCCCCACGGCTGATTCTTCAACGACTCGTGAAACACCACGCAATCGGGCAGTGCGGCTTGGAGTTTGGCGATTCCGGCGGGGGTGAACTGGGTGCCGCCCAGCGAGAGGGCTCGCAGCCGTGGCAACTTTTCCAGATGCGTCAGGCCGGCGTCGTCGATTGATGTATATCCTAGATGCAACTCCCGCAAGGACGTCAAACCGGAAAGGGATTGCAGTCCCTTCCCTGTAATAAGTTTGCCTGTGAACAAATCTAACGCCGATAGAGATTGCAGGTCGCTCAGGTGCTGCAAGCCGTTGTCGGTAATCGGGGAGTTCCCCAGGTGGAGGCTGTTGAGGTGCTTGAGTCCAGAAAGAGACTTCAGGCTCGAATCCGTCAGGTTCGGGCAACCGATAAGCTGCAGTGCCTCGATCTGTTTCAGACGGCCAATGGACTGCATGCTCCGTTCATTGAGATCCGAGCCGCTCAGATTCAGAAACCTCAAACTGACCAGCTCTCTCAGGTTGGCCTTGTCAATATTCGCCTGCGACATCCCACCCCAAAGCAGATTCTCGATGCTTTGCAGCCCAGCCAAATTCTCGGCACCATCAGAGGGGATTTTGTCAAAAAAGTCGGCAGTCAAAATGCCGTTTGTCAACTCATCGACCTGCTTGATCTGACCGAAATAATACCCCTTCCCTCCAGCGACATACCCCTTGTTCTTCAGAATCCACTTCGCGGCGCGGCGTTCGGCTGCCGACGGCTCCAGCGATTCATGCAGAACAACGCAGTTCGGCAATGCCTGTTGCAGGCGGGCCGCCCCCTCGGCGGTGATACCGTAAGACCAGACAGTCAGACACCGTAACCCCTTCAGCGACGACAAGGCCGCGATGGCGCTGTCGTCGATGTTGGAATTCGAGAGATTCAATCTCTGCAGCGTCGAAATTGATTGCAGATGTTGCAGACCGGCTCCCCATCACCGCACCGGTATGCGTCAGCGCATCGTCGGTTTCGGCATCGTGAGCGGTGACAATGTGGGGATGCTGCAGCCGGGCGGCCGATGCACGAGAAAACGGCCCTCACCCCAACCCTCTCCCAGAGGGAGAGGGTGTCTTGGAACCAGCCCTACTTCACTGCATCCGCGACCCGCTCGACCGCCACGCGGCATAACTCGGTCGCGGTTTCCATCGACATCGTTTCGGCAATCACGCGGATAATCGGTTCGGTATTACTGGCGCGAACCTGGACCCAGCGGTCGTCCCAATCGAGTCGCAAACCATCGCCCTCAGTCGCGGTGACGTCGGGAAATGCGGCCTTGAGCGACTCGCAAGCCGCATCGACTCGTTCGCGCGGGCAGGTTAGCTTGTCCTTGACGATGAAATAGGCGGGCAGCGAATCGGCCCAGTCGGACAGCGCACCCCCTCGTGACGTCAATCCATCGAGCACGTAGGCCATCGAAACGAAACTGTCGCGGACGAAGCCGACGCGTGGTTCAATCACGCCGCCGTTTCCTTCTCCACCGAGAATTGCTCCGACAGATTTCATCCCCGCAACAACGTGCGCTTCACCAACATGCGTGCGATGAAACTCGCAGCCATGTTTTGCTGCGATGTCGGCATTCACGCGACTGGTGGAACCGTTGACCACCAGCGGTCCCTGCTCCCGCGCGAGACGATCGTCGGCACACAACGCCAGCGTCAATTCCTCGCCGATGTAACGTCCGGTGTTATCGACAATCGCCAACCGGTCGGCATCGGGATCCTGCGCGAATCCGACATCGGCTCCGCGTTCTCGAACGGCCGTGCACAGTCCGCCGAGATTCTTCTCGATCGGTTCGGGCGTGTGTTCAAATTGTCCGTCCGGCGTACCGCCCAACACGTGGACTTCGCAGCCCAGTTCCTCCAATAGCCGCGGCCCCAGCACGCCGCCCGAACCGTGATTGCAATCGAGGACCACTTTGAAACGACGGTCGCGAATTGCAGCAACATCGATGAGTTTCAGCACGCGATCCAGGTGCGGTGCCGAAGGATCATCGAGCGCTTCCACGGTCCCCAGTTGTAAGTAACCGACATACTTGATGCCGTCGGTTTCGAGAATCTCAATTAACCGACTGCCTTGTTCTGC
The DNA here is from genome assembly GCA_963581435.1 of Planctomycetota bacterium. Taxonomy (GTDB): domain Bacteria; phylum Planctomycetota; class Planctomycetia; order Planctomycetales; family Planctomycetaceae; genus JABISG01. The sequence continues at coordinate 14,275 of CAUZOL010000088.1, read as the reverse complement.
ATTGAAAATTCCGCCGGCGGACGAGAACGGCTTCAGGCCATTCCATTGGGCGGGGTTGTGGCTTGCTGTGATTTGCAGACCGCCGTCGGCCTGGAGATGATCGACGAGAACGCCGCAGGTTGGCGTGGAGGCAATGCCGGCATCGATCACGCGGCAGCCGCTCGCCAGCAGTCCAGCGAGGACGGCGTGTTTGACCATCGGCCCGGTGGAACGACCGTCGCGCGCGAGGACGATTGTTCCTCCGCCGGTCATCGTTCCCAGTGCGGCTGCAAATTGCATGACATAATCGGGTTCCAGCCCGTTTCCAATCACGCCACGCAAACCGGAAATGCTCAGAATTCGTTCGCCCACTCTGTCCTCCGTGGTTTCGCGTCTTTCGATCCGTCGACTGAGCGCTCCCCGACCAACCGTCGGTCGGTGCCCGGTCGCGGCTAAACGGGGCGATTAACGTTTTCGCCAATCCTCGGCCTCTTGTTGGCAGGCGATGATCTTCTGACGGATCAATTCGACCAGCTCCTGCTCGCGGCCGCGTTTGGTGTACTGTTCGAGGTCGGCGTGCGTCAAGGGTTCGCCGTAAACCAGGCAGACTCGCCGAGGTCGGGGAAACCAGGCGCCGCGAGGCAGCGATTCGTGCGCACCGGCGATACCAACTGGAATCACCGGCAATTTGCTGCGGCGAATGAGGGCCACGAACCCCGGCTTCAGCGGACCGACTGAACCGTCGTTGGTGCGGGTGCCTTCGGGAAATATGCCGACAAGAAACCCGTGCTTCATTCGCCGGACCGACTCACGTAAGCTCTCGGTGCCCGCCGATTCCCGTTTGATCGTCATCACATAGGTCTGCTTGAAAATCCAACCGACCATGGGAATCCGAAGCAGCGAGTCGCGGGCAATGTAGGTTACGGGCCGCTCGAACGGCGCTCCAATCAGAAACGGATCGAGCATGCTCTGATGGTTTATCAGCAGCAAGCCACCCTCTTCGGTGGGAATACGGTCGATTCCACGAACGCGGTATCGCAACCAGAAGACGAAAAACAGCCGCAGGAAGAAGCGGCAGCCGGCCCAAAAGATGTTCGGCCGAATGGGATGCGGCAATGTTGAATTGGCCGTTTCAGCAGCAGCAGATGTCATTTCACTTCGGCCAATTACCGTCGACTATGTCTCGCAATACCAGCTTCTTGGGATCGATGACGACGTGCTTCACTTTCCGCCGCTTCCAGGTGTAGGTTGTGTGAATCAGGCCGTCGGCCGTTTGAATGACGGCTGGATACGAGTATTCGCCCGGCTCGGTTTCCAACACAACGGCCGCTTTCCACACCTTTCCATTCGAGGAGACGGCGACGTTGATCGGACTGCGTCCTCGGCGCGTATGGTTGTAGACGAGAACCGCGCGACCGTCGGCCAGCGAGACGGCGTCGATGCCGCTGTTCGGATTCGGCAAATTCGTTTTCGCCGGTTTACTCCAAGAGCGACCCGAATCGGACGACCACGACTCAACGATTCGCCCCTGCCTGCTGCGACAAAGAATCTGCAGCGCCTTGCCGTAATTCAAAATTGTCGGCTGAATGATTCCCAATTCGTCGCCGAAGTTCAGCGGTCCGCTGCTGTGCCAACTTCGGCCCGCATCGGGAGTCCATTCCATGTGAACGCGCCAGCCGTCGTGTTCGCTGCTCGACGGGCAGAACATGGTACCGTCGGCCAGTTCGATTGGTTTGTTCTTGATGGGTCCCCAGAAGCCGTCGGGCAACCGTGTTGCTTTCGACCACGATTTACCGCCGTCCGCCGATGTCTTGAGTTCGCCCCACCAGTCGCGCGGATTTGGTCCCACCTTGTAAAACAACAGCAGCGGTCCCGTTCGCGGCTGAAACAACACCGGGTTCCAGCAGGGGAAACGCAATTTGCTGTTCTTTACGCCGTTGGCAACTTCGACGGGCTTCGACCAGCCGGCATTGCCGTGCCGTGCCAGCCAAATGCCGACGTCTTTTTGGCCTTCCCGCGTGCCGCCGAACCACGCCGCAACGAGACTGCCATTCGATTCGACAATCGTCGATGCATGACACTGCGCGAACGGTGCTTCGTTGTAAATGAATTCCTGCTTGACGATCGCCGCCTGTGGGGGCGAGTCGTCTGCCAAAACAGTTTGGCCGAAGGCGAACAATGTCATCCAAGCGAGACAGCCTAGTCGCATCGTGATTCGTCCTGTTGCTAAACGAGTATTGATTTTGGATATGGTGCGTCAGTCAACGCGGTACGCATCAGGGGGCTTACGCCCCCCGCTCGCCAAGATATCATCGTGGCATCAGATGATCTGCCGGATCGGTTCGGCCCCTTCGACTCCGACCAGTTTTTGATCCAGGCCGCCGTAGAAGTAACTGAGCCGGTCGGGGTCCATTCCCATTTGATGTAGAATGGTTGCGTGCAGCCGTTTGACGTGCATGCGATCTTCGACGGCCGTGCTGCCCAGTTCGTCGGTTTTCCCGACGGCCACGCCGCCCTTGATGCCGCCGCCCGCCATCCACATGGTGAATCCGAAAGAGTTGTGATCGCGGCCGGTTCCTCGGGCATACTCGGCCGTTGGCTGTCGGCCGAATTCCCCGCCCCACACAATCAGTGTGTCCTTCAACATGCCGCGTTGCTTCAGGTCTTTGATCAATCCGGCAATTGGTTTGTCGGTTTCGCCGGCGTGCATGTCGTGGTTGTGTTTCAGGTCGCCGTGCGCGTCCCAGTTGGCATCGTTGTGATTGCCGCCGGAATAAATCTGCACGAACCGTACGCCCCGTTCCACCAGCCGTCGGGCTAGCAGACATTGCCGACCGAATGATTCCGATCGTTTTTCACCCAAGCCGTAAAGCTTCTGGGTGTCTTCGGTCTCACTGTTGAGGTCGGTCGCTTCGGGCGCGGCCGTCTGCATTTTGAAGGCCAACTCGTAGCTGGCAATTCGAGCCGCGAGATTTGAGTTGTCGGCGCGCGGCTGTTGGTGATCTTTGTTGTAATCGCGCAGCGTGTCGAGCAAATGCCGCTGCATGCCTTCGGTCAATCTGCCCGGGCGCTGCAGGTTGAGAATGGGTTCACCCTTCGATCGCATGACGGTCGCCTGAAAGTCGGCTGGCATGTATCCGCTCGACCAGTTTTTTGCTCCGCTGATCGGCCCGCCGCGCGGATCGAGCATCACCACGAAACCGGGCAGGTTTTCGTTCTCGCTACCGAGCCCATAGTTGAGCCACGAACCCAAACAAGGACTGCCCGAGAGGATGCGGCCGGAGTTCATCATCAGCATGGCCGAGCCGTGAATTGGCGAATCGGCCGTCATTGAATGCAGAAAGGCAATGTCATCGACGCAGGTGGCCACGTTTGGGAACAGGTCGCTGACCCATTGACCGCATTGACCGTACTGATTGAACTTCCAGGGCGTCTCGACAATTCGCCCATTGTTGCGGCGTCCGCCGCGGCCGAATGTTTTGACTTCGACGGTCTTGCCGTCCATGCCTTTCATTCGCGGCTTGTAGTCGAAGGTGTCGATATGGCTCGGCCCGCCGTACATAAACAGAAAGATGACGTTCTTCGCTTTGGGCACGAAGTGCGGATCTTTGGGCGCGAGCGGATTCTTAAACGGCGAGACACCGTCGGCGGCGACAGCCTGCGATGCGAGAAACCCATCGTTCCCCATCAACCCGGCCATCGCAACCCCGGTGAATCCGCCACCAGTTTGCCAGAGAAACTCGCGCCGCGTGCGGCCGCAGAAGTTGTTAGTTCGTCCGCTGTTATGTTTCATGACTCGTTTTCCTCACTTCGCCGTCTGTTTGGTTTTCATCTCGATGCGTGCGTGGACCTCTTCTGCCGGTATCAACGTCACATGTCCGTCATCGATTTCCTGGACTCGCCGCGAGATTTCTTCGTTCCACGCTTGTTCCACTTCCGGGTCGCCACCAGACGGCGGCACACTGTCACGCAAACGTTCCGCAAGTTCCAACCGCTGCTCCGGTGTGAACTTCATCAGTTCGCGCAGTGCAGTATCGAGTTCAGCCGTCTGGGTTTCACTCATTCGATTCACCTAATTCAATCAACTCACCTAATCCAAATACAGAAACTCATTCAAATTCAAAACCAGCAAGCAAAAATATTTCAACGCATCATCATCAGACGCCCCAAAGCGTTTCTTCGCATCGTTGATGAACTTCAGACCGCGTGCCGTTTCTTTTGCGCTCGGTTCGCGCTGCAGCGCGCGCTTGAGAGCCAGTTTGACTTGTTCGCCCTGATTACCGGCGGCCTGTTTTTTGAGTAGATCGGCGAAGACTGTGGCCTCGCGGTTGAGGAAGTCGCCGTTAAGCATTCCCAACGCCTGGGTGGGCTGAGTGGTGCTGAAACGGACTGGACAAGTGCCGTCGGTGTCGGCGGCGTCGAAACTTTCAAGGACCGGTACCATCAGCGAGCGTTTGACGTGAATGTAGACGCTGCGTCGTGCCCGCTCTTCCGGAGACGACTTTCCCCAGCCGGAACCGGGCTGCGATTGCCCCGCCAATACTTCCGCAGGAATGATGGTGTAGATGCTGGGGCCGAACATCTTTTTCGAGTTCAGACTGCCGTTGACTGCCAGCACCGAGTCTCGCACTTCTTCTGCCGTCAGCCGCCGCATGTTGAACCGCCAGAACAGGTTGTTCTCGGGGTCTTTGGCGAGGCTGCGCGGATCGGCGTTCGATGACATGCGGTACGTGTTGGAAAGCATGATGAGCTTGTGCATTGCCTTCATTCGCCAGCCGCGACTGGTGAATTCAGCTGCCAACCAATCGAGCAATTCCGGATGTGTCGGCGGTGTTCCCTGCAGGCCGAAATCATTCGACGAGCGGACGATGCCGCGACCAAAGTGAAACTGCCAGAGCCGGTTGGCCATCACCCGTGCCGTGCGCGGGTTGTCCTTCGATGCAATCCAGTCGGCCAACACGCGACGGCGGCCTGCCGTCTTCGCACCGGCGGCAGGGGTGGGGAGTTTTGGGTCGGCGATGCCGAAAATCGATGGAAAACCGGGCTGAACTTTTTCGGCCTTCGCCTGCGGACTGCCTCGAACCAACCGATGTATCTCGCGCGGCTTCGATCCGATTTCCGTCACACACAGCACCATGTCCCCTTCGGGCGGCCGAAAGCGATTCAACTGATCCCGCGTTTTCCGCATGGCGGCGTATTCATCGACCTGTTGTTGGCTGACGAGCTTCGCAACGCGTTTCTTTAACAGATCGATTCGCTTTCTCGCATTGCGAAACGTCTGTTTCTCTTCGGGCGACAAGTCCCCCTTAATCAACTTTTCAATTGCAGCCATCTTTGCCGCGATCGTCTTCTTCTGTTGATCGTTTTCGATGATTGCCCGCTTGCGAAATTCTTCCTGCTGCGGCGTGCGAATGGATCGCAGCGAACGCTGGGCAATCGAATCGCCCCCGCGTACTCCGAATCGTGTCAATCCGCCGAAGAACGACAACAACCGGTAATAGTCGGCCTGCGGTATCGGATCGAGTTTATGGTCGTGACAGCGGGCGCAGTTGATACGCATGCCAAGCATCACCTGTCCGGTCACCAGCAGAATGTCGTCGAGGTCGTCGTACAGGGCGAGTTCCGGGTCGGCCGGTTCATCGTCCCAAATCCCCAATCGATAAAAGCCGGTCGCGATGAGTGTTTCGGGCGTTGAATTGTCCAACTCGTCGCCGGCCAACTGTTCGCGGAGGAATTGATCGTAGGGCTTGTCGGCATTCAGCGACCGGATGACCCAATCGCGATATCGCCAGACGTGCGGCTTGGGGCCGTCACGTTCGTAGCTGTTGGTCTCGGCATACCGCACCAGATCGAGCCAGTGTCGCCCCCACTTTTCGCCGTAGTGTGGCGATTCGAGCAATCGGTCGATTAGTTTTTCGTAGGCATCGGGTGAGTCGTCATTCATAAACGACTGCACCTCTTCCGGCGTCGGCGGCAGCCCGAGCAGATCGTAATAGGCGCGTCGTAATAGCACGACACGTTCCGCAGGGCTGGCCGGCGATAACCCGGCCATCTCCAACTTTGCCAGAACAAATGCATCGATCGGATTTTTGACCCACTGTTTTTGTTTGACGGCCGGAACATCGGGGCGATTCATCGGACGGTACGACCAGAAGCTGCGTGTTTCGGCGTTCACCTGCGGCGGGCCGCCAGCTTCCGTGGGATCGACGTTCGGTTTGTCGCCCGGCGTCCAGGGCAGCCCCTCGTTCACCCACCGCGTGAGAATCGCAATCTCTTTCGCAGCCAACTTCCCGGTCGGAGGCATTTCCAGCGACTCGAAGTTGATGGCTTCCAGAAACAGGCTGTCGGCCGGTTTCTTCACATCGAATGCCGGTCCGGAATCTCCCCCCTTGAGAACGCCCTCGCGAAACGTCAGCCTCAAACCGCCCATAATCTTCTTTTCGCCACCGTGACACTTGAAGCAACGCGCAACGAGAATCGGCTTGACGTCTTTCTCGAAGAATTTCAGCTGTTCGGTTTTGAAGCTTGGCACCGGCTGGGTCTTCTCTTCTTTCTTCTCTTGAGCGCGCGTAGTGCCGGACAGCACACCGATTGACACGGCGAGCGCCAACAGAGCGGTTATGATAGTTTTTAAACGAGGCATGCCGGTGCTTTTCAATTGATGACGTCAGCGTTGTTGTCGTGGCTGACTGATAAGGGAGGGGATGGGGCAATCGTTGCCGGAAGTGGTCACCCTCCGAATTCGAGCATTCAACTCAGGATAACCACACCACCAATCCTAGCAGTTTGAAGAGATGCGTTTCAACCGGGTTGCCGAACGAGCCGGGTTCGTTCGTGCAGCGTGGCGGCATAGGCGAATTCTTGAATCGCGGAGCGGTCATTGTAACGGGAGCCAGTTCGGTTTCTAATTCGTGGAATACCTTCCGCAGCCGATGGGAATCGACGGAGTTGCACGATGAGCGAAACTGGAATAGTCGCCGTTTTTACCGGAGTTCGCCGACCGTTCGAGTTGCGCGAGTTTCCCGTTCCCGCGCCGGAACCGGGCGATATTGTGGTGAAGATTCGGTTGGCCAACGTTTGCGGCAGCGACCTGCACGCCTGGCGAGGGGAATATGATATTTCACGCGGACAGGCGGAACCGTACTGTCTCTCAATCGGCCACGAGATGGCCGGCGAAGTGGCGTCGCTGGGTGAGGGAGTGACCCACGATACGGCCGGTCAGTCGCTCAATGTCGGCGACCGAATTGTCTACCAGTATTTCTGCCCTTGCGGAAGCTGCGAGGCGTGTCGTCGCAACAAGACGCCGCGCTGCGAAGTCGGCATGCGATACCGTTTCCCGCCGACCGAATTTCCGCACTTCAATGCGGCGTACGGTCAGTACTTCTACGTGCGATCGGGACAGGCCGTCTTCAAGATTCCCGAAAACGTTCCCGACGATTTGGCTGGCCCGGCGAATTGCGCTCTGTCGCAGGTGATCGACGGACTGGAGCGGGGCAAAGTGGGCATTGGTGACACGTTGGTGATTCAAGGAGCCGGTGGGCTAGGAATCAACGCGGTGGCTGTGGCGCGCGAGCGGGGCGTATCGCAGATCATTGTGATCGACGGAATCGAATCGCGACTCGAATTGGCGAGCGAATTCGGAGCCGACGAAACGATTCTGATCAGCGAATTCTCCACACCCGAGTCGCGGATAAAACGCGTGAGGGAGTTGACGGAGGGTGAAGGGGCCGACGCGGTACTCGAATTGGTTGGAATTGGTTCGGTGGTTCCCGAGGGGTTGGAAATGTTATCCAGCGGCGGCGACTACCTGATGATTGGCAACATCACGCAAAAGCAGCGCAGCGAAATCAAACCGGCCGACCTCGTTCACGGCGGCAAGACATTGCACGGGCTGATGTGGTACCGCCCCGAGAGCCTGCAGCAGGCTCTCACCTTGCTGAGCACACGGGCCGACCGCTATCCGTTCCACAAGATTCTCTCGCACCACTACCCGCTGTCAGCCATCAACGATGCATTTCAGGAACAGGACAGCGGCAAGGTGCAACGAGCCGCGTTGTTGCCGTGGGATGAATCGTGAGCTGTTTCACCGAAATCGAACGTCAATGCGACATGACTTCCAGTTCGTTGCGGACGCTTGTCACGCCGTCGATGGTGCGGACCGACTCCTGGGCCATCTGCTTTTGGTAATAAGTCGCCACAGCGCCGGTTAGCACGACCTCGCCACTGACAACGTCTGCGCGAAGATTACGCCCCGAGACATGGGGACTGCGGGCCAGTTTCGACTGCACGATATCGCGCAGGCTGTGGGAGGAATCGATGAAATGTTGGGACATCGGATTGGCCTGAAAAGAGGCGGTGCGAACGCTGCGGACGGAATCGTCCAGTGGAAGGGGAATGACAGAACGCAGTGATTCACAAGTCTTGCGATTTGTGAGACTATGAGCTCTGCTGGTATTGAATTCGGCAGTCTGGGGTATCTACAGAAGGTAATCCGCAGTTTTTGCCGGTGGTCGACCGCAACGAGGCCGCAGAATCCGCACAACGCGATCATTTTACGGATGCCAGCCCCGCATGAAGCACTCTGTGTTTCTCGACGCAAAGCCGCCAGGCGGCAAAGTCACGCAAAGAAAACAAACAAGGAGAGAATAGAAGCCTGAAGCGTAAGCGAAGGAGCGTTAACGCAGATAATCGAATTTGCGTCATTCTTCGCTCGCGCTTCAGGCTCCGATACGAATTCGTGTGACTCTTTACTCGTGCGTAAGTCGTCCAGTCATCTTCACTCTGCGGCCCGTTGCTTTCTCTGCATCTTTGCGTAAAGGCCGATCGCGTAAAGTAAGTCGCCCCTCCGCGTAACTGAAACGACAATACGTGGTCTTGACGCGGATTCCATAATCTGCGACAAGCCGCGTCCCTTCCTCAGCTCTCAATTTCCGTTTGCCAATTCCACTCGAGTTTTCTGCCGGCAAGTCGCCGGCCAGGAGCGGAGACTATGTCCCGCAGTACGCTATTTTTCTTGACTGGTAGCCTCGTCATTCTTGGCGGGGTCGGTTGTACGCGTTCTCTGGAACTGGACACGATCTCCAGTTTTACCGATGCGCTTTCCGAGGGTGATGTCGAAGCCTTGAAGGAAGGTTCGTCAACCGCGTTTCAGGAAAAGGCACTGCGGAGCGATGGAGCTGCGGACGATCTGAAGCTACTGAAGCTTCCCAAAGGCGAAGTTTCCATCCTCACGCAGAAGGGCATTTCGGACACCGAAAAACTGGTGACCGTGAGCGTTGGCAAGAAAAAACGAAAAGTCCGCTACAAACTGGTTCGCGATTTGGATGACGATGAAAGTTGGGTCGTTGACGAAATCATCATTCGGCAGACGCGTGAGGGATTGACAGTTGCCAAATCGGTCAGCGATCAAATGGATCTCTTGCTGGCCGTCCGAGAATTTCTCGATGCCTGGAATGTTGGCACGCGTAACGAAGTCTTGGCGGTCGCAACGCCCGAGTTTCAACAGGTCCTCTCCGATCTGCCCGCCGGTTATCTGGCGAAACTGACCGGACAAGCGATCGGCGAACGCAGGTCGAAATCCAAACTCAAACCCGATGTGCAGATGGACGAAGACATTGCCGTCGTCACGCTTCCGGGCGACGATGGCGATTTGGTCATCTCGTATCGCCTGAGCGAAGAGGGTTGGAAAGTGAGCGACCTGGCAGTCGAATCTCGGACAACGGGGAAACACATTCCCTCTGTTGCCAAGATGGCCAACGTCGTTCGCACAACCGGTGCGTTCCTGTCTGCTTATTCCGCAGCCAACAAGACGGCACTCAAAAATGCCTCAACGCGTCAGTTCTTCAATTCGAGTCTCGCGCCGGCCGACCTGAGTATGGTCCAGCTTCCCACTTCACTCGAATCACTACAAGACTATGAAGTCACACTTCACAAGAACCGGGCAGACTTTGTCGTTCGGCGAGACACTGAAGTCACGCGTTTCAGCCTCTTGCGGGATCAGGACCAAACCGATTCGGTCCCGCGATTTTTCGTCGATGATGTGACAATTTACGAAATGGGTAGTCGGCAGGAAAAACGTCTGTCGGCATTATTCACCGCGCATGCCACCATGCTTGTCTTCAGCGAGGCGTTGCGGCAGCGTAATCTCCCATTGATTCGTAAGACCGCCAGCCGCGACTTCAACAAGCGCGTCTGGGAACAGGTTGATGCCAAACTGGCAGCGCGGATGCCGCTTTCGGAAATCGAAAATGCACGTCCAACCGTACTTTCAACAACGTTTGAGGGCGCGGTGACCGAGATCACCGTGAAGCAGGGAGCCCTTGCGTTGACCTACGTTTTGCGGGATGAGAACCGACAGATGCGCGTCGATGACGTTCACCTACCCGTACAAAACCGGCCGACGTCGCTCAAAACCAATCTGGAATTATTGATCCCCATTCGTGATTTCGTGGCCGGTATCGACTCGCAAGATATCCCGAGATTGCAACGAACTTCGTCTGATGACATGAACCGCATCGTCTGGCGACAGACCGATTCGATTCCGCAAGCCGGCTATGTGGCACCCAGTCACTTGCAGTCGAAAATGTCGGCCGTCAAGATTGGCGAAGACGAGGCTTTGGTCGTGCTGGGAGATGCACGCCACGGAGCGCAAATCAAGCTGGTGCGCGAGTATGGAAAGTATGTGATCGACGACGTACTGCTGATCGCCGGGCCGGAATCGTCACAGCGAGCACATTTGAAACGCACGCTGCGGTTGCAACTTGCCGAGCGCGGTTTGTGGAACAAGAAAACGCAAACGGCCGCACGGCCGACTTCGCCGGCCAAACAAGTCCAGCCGGCAATCTTCACCGAGAACGACCTGATTCCTCCGCCGATTGTTGCGCCGCTACAAGATACGTTCGGCTCGGTCCGTTCACCGCGGGACTCGAACAGGGTCAGGCCAAGCGCCAACTGAACCGGTCGGTTTGGCGGCGATGAAAGAGAGCGCTTTCACAAGTCGTCGGCGTTGCCAACCGAAGAAATGGCATCACTGACTTGATTCGGTCGCTAGAATTCGCTGGTGTTCGCCTCGTCGGGATTTCAGGCCGGCGCGATGTTCTCTTAACTTCGATTGAGTTGTTCCGGATTCATGTCAGCCGAGTACCGCGTAGAACTCGACGTCTATTGTGGGCCGCTCGATCTGCTGCTCTATCTTGTGCGGCGGAACGAAGTCGATAGTGTCGATTTGCCCATCGCCGCCATCACCGCTCAGTTCAATGAGTTATTACTGATCATCGAGTTGATCGATCTGGACATGGCTGGCGACTTTGTGGTGATGGCCAGCGCGCTGGTTGAAATCAAAAGCCGGATGGTGCTGCCTCGTTCTGAAGAGGAAACAGCCGACCCAGAACCGGCCACCGATCCGGGCGGCCAATTGATCGAGCAGTTGTTGGAGTACAAGAACTTCAAGGACGCTTCGCGAGCTTTGGAAGTACGGGCGGCCGAATGGCAGGAGCGATATCCACGGCTCAGCGACGATCGCCCCCGGCAGGGAAAAGACCCGGCAGCCGACCGGATTAAGGAGGTCGAACTATGGGATCTCGTGAGCGCCTTGTCTCGCGTTCTGCGAACGAAGGAAGTCGATAAAGTGGGGCGAATTCGATACGACGAAACGCCGATCGCCGTCTACATGGAACGTATTGGTGCGCGCGTGCGGCAAGAGGGACGCGTTCGGTTCAGCGAGTTTTTTCAGCAGACGAACGACCGCAGCCGCGTCGTCGGTGTTTTTCTTGCCGTATTGGAACTGCTACGGCATCACGCGTTCCGGGCCGAGCAACCCGACGATTTCGGAGAAATCTGGGTTCTGCCACCCACGGCTGAAGCCGCCGCGTGATTCGCTGGGGCCGTATCCAATCCCCTCTCCCAGAGGAGAGCGGGATTCTTGAGGAATCTCCTAGAATCCAAACGCGCCCACGGCACCACCCGTGCTATACAGGTACTGGAATTGCGTGTTCCGCGTCATGGGGACCAGCTGATACACGTATTGTTCCAACACGTCGGTCACCTTCCCGATGGTGGTCTTTGGGACAATTACGACATCGTTTGCTCCGAGCGGCAGATCTTGAATGGGCAGACGCATGTGTTGTGGAATCCGCTTTTGACCTTCGTACGTCCACTGAGACTTCAGGTTGAGTAACTCTCCAACCGCCTGGTTGTTGACTCCTTGACGGAACCTGGCGACGGTCCGCATTTCGGCGGTTCGTTTGGGGCCGCCGGCTGCAATAATCGCCTGACTGACGGTCATTGGCCCACGAATTTTCACGAAACCGGGTCGTACAACTTCACCCGCCACATACACCATGCGTTCAAACGAGCGGGTGAGCACCACAACATCGTCAATGTCTTTCAGGCCGGTACGCTTCATTGCACCATCGACGAAAACCTGATTGTTCGTAAACTCTCGCACGATGAGAACCGGTGAGGCTTCTTTGTAGAATTTCTGATACCGCGCGACCACTTCCGCTTCGAGTTCTTCGGGCGTCTTGCCCTCGGCTGTCAGCGTGCCGATTAAGGGCAACGAAATTTTTCCGTCGGGGCGAATGGTGACGCTGTCACAGAGCTTGTCCAGCGGCGAGTCCACACCGCTGGAATCGAAGCGAATATCCAGTCGGTCCTTGACGCTCAACAGGTATTTCTTTTTGACTGGCCGAGTGCGGTTTGCCGAGGGATCGTACTGCAATGCGCGATACCGTTTAGCTAACTCGGCTTGAAGCATTTCCGGTGTCAGCCCGGCAGCCAGAACCGGTTTGATCAACGGCACGGCAATCATACCGTCTTCGCGAACCATCACTTTTTCGCTGAAGAGCGGCTTGTGCGGAAACTTAATTTCCAGCTCATCGCCAACGCGAATCGCGTGCATGGCGGGATCAAAGAATTCCTGGTAGATCTCCGGTTGGTGACCTCGACGGCCCGAATCACAGTCGCGACAGGTCACGCTCGTTTCGACCTGTCGGTCAGAAAACTGCGAGTGTCCCCAATCACTGATCGAAACAGCTTCCAGCTGTGGTTGCGATTGTGGCTCCGGCTGTGATTGTGGCTGCGGGACGATGTCGATCGGGGCGAATGTTTGTGTGTCGGTTGGTGTTGAGCTGGGATCCGAGTCGTCCCCGATGGTTCCCACCAGCGAGACCGGTACGGGAGAGTGTCCAATCGAATCGAAGCCGATCGGTTCAATCCGTTGGTTGGAATCCGTGGCCGATCTGGCGGCGAGTTTCTCAGCCGGAACGACCAATTGGTTGCCGCGTGCGGCGGTCTGGCGATCGCCGAGGGAACGGCAGCCCGGAGCGCTCGTCAATAGAGGCGAAAGCAATGCCGCGAAGATGAATAACTGACGCACGAACAACCCCTTGTGTGACATGGCCACCAATTGCAGGTGATGGTGTGGATCTTCTCACGAAGAACCTCTTGCACCCGCACATTATGTGTCGCAGTGAGAAAATACCGATGAAAATAAATGCGGTCGGTGAAAGCAAAAAAGTGGAGAGGAAATGGCCTCTAACAGACAAATCGAGTCATTGTCTGCGATACTTCAACAGTTCTCGTTGCATTCCCCGCGCGACAAAAACGCGTCATCAACGGCTGCGGCACAACCGAATCGTTCGGAACAATAGAAGGACAATCCACCCGAAGTCATGCCCGCAGATGTCTTACAATCGATAGATTCCGAACTGACTCTTCAATTTGCCACATTCCATGCGCGCACAAAAAAATCGCCCGGACAAGTGTCGGGGCGGTTCAAATTATTTAGCCGCCCTGCTTGCGGGGCGTGTCGATTTGGTTAGAGCGATCCTCTGCGAGTCGCGGCTAACCGGCAACGATCTCAGGTAACGCGGATGGTAATAGAGAATCCGCAGCACGGAACATCGGGTTACGAATCGGGAAAGTTCTTGTTCGCCTCGAAAAACAACGCAACCCAACATCGCTTGATTGGACCAGCAACGATCATGAGAATTCCGGTACCACCGATCACACCACCGAAGACGTAGCCAGCGATGCCATACCCAGAATCACCAACCGAGTCTCCGATGATTCCAGCGGCGATAAGCACCGCCCCAGCGAGAACAAGAATTGCTCCAGTGATGTTGGTGTCGCGCATCTTCGTTGTCCTTTCCAGGGTGACGTCACTGCCCCCTAGTGCTGCGTCAAAGCGAAAAGTTAGGGTTGCCTCGTGTGGGGGATTTGGCGCTACTGTCGGGAACTGTCCTCGAACCATGGAGGGTTCCCGATGCAGAAGAAATATGTCGTCAGGCTGACCGAG
>CAUZOL010000087.1:0-21601 GCA_963581435.1 Planctomycetota bacterium | reverse complement strand
ACGTCCATGTTGCCGGGAATGACAAACGAGGGAAACGGCAGCGTATCAAGATCCTCACGCGCCTGCAGATACTCGAACTCGTGCGTTTCCCCGTCGCGCGTCAAATCGCCGCCGTGTAGAAGAAACTCCGCATCGGTCGCCGCCATCTGTTTTTTTATCGCCGCCCAGCGTTTATTAACCGCCGGGCGAAACCGATACGAACGCGGCGTCCCCATGTGGCTATCGTTGACGTGCAGGAAGGTCCAAGGATCGCCTGCACTGCCTTGTTGAGACACCATTGACTCCGGTCGGGACAATTTTGATATCCTCGCGTGTTGCCGCGAGGCAAGTGGCTGCAAGCGTCGCACCTAGTCCATTATTCGCCGAGGATCTGCCCGTCGGCGCGGTTGCTGATCTTCTGGTAGACCCCCATCGCGTCACCGCTGCCGGCGCGGGAGTCGATCTTCTCGCTGAGGAAACGAACACGTCCATCACACATAACAAAGTTGGCTCCGCCGACGTGCCGACTGGAGAAGGCGGCAAAGCCGGAGTTAATTTCGTTGCCGGCGCTGCAATCGGTCACCTGGTCGTTCTCGAATTCGTTGCCGCCCACTCCGACCCAAATGCCGGCTCCACTGGTGACCGACCGTTCGCCGACCATCAATGTATTCGACGACCCATCGGTGATGTCGCGGAATCCAATGCGGCTATTCAGACACATGATGCCATCGGTCTTGACCGGCGTGTCGGCTTGACCGGGCCAGCCTGCGCTCATGCGTCCCGGCAACCATCGCGGCGGGGCGACCGGTCCAAAGTTGGCAGAATAGTTCGACGTACCATAGTCGCCGCGCAGCGAGTTGATGTGAGGCGTCGTATCGGCCGGGCAGCGGTAGACCACGAGATTCGTTTGAAATAACTCGTTGGCCGGCGGATTCTGGGCGTGGAAGTCCAACTGGCTGAAGAGCCGGGCGTGATCCATGTACGGCAGAATAAATGCCAGCCAACCGAAGCGAACTTCTGCACCCGCTTCGGCGTGGTGATTCGTCCAAGCGGGTGGAAAAGTGTTGAAAGTGTCGTGGTAGTTGTGCATCGCCAACGCAATCTGCTTCAGGTTGTTCCTGCAACCTGCCGCCCGTGCGTCCTGCCGCGCCTGCTGTACCGAGGGAAGCGCAATCGCCATTACAATGGCGATGATCGAAATGACGACCAGCAGCTCAATCAAAGTAAAGCCACGTGTTGCCCGCCGTTTGCTTCTGTTCATAACTCGCTCCAAAACAATCGCCTGTGCGGAAGATAACCTCTTCGACCGTCGCCATCAGCCGGTCAGCGTTTCTCAAAAACTCAGGGCCAGTATTCGCCAGTCGTCTCCGATTTTTTCGAGCTTGACGAATCTGCCTCCTTGCGGCGTAAACTTTGGTAAAGGAAGCGTCACCTGCTTTGCCACTTCGTTACGTATCGGCGTGGTGTTGTCGTACAGCCGCCACGAGTTTTCCACCTTCTGCAACTTCAGCGTCCGCGTCGGAAGTTTCACCTTATACTGGCCGTTGACAATCATCCCTCCTTCCAACTGAAACGAGGCGACGCTGCCCTCTGCTTCCATCGTCGGTTTTTTGCCTTTGACGGCCTTCAGGTCCGCAATCATCTGCTGAATCGGGGCCGGGTTCGCTTTCATACGAGCGACCACTTGAGCACGGCGTTTCTTGGCGTCAGGATGCCGCAGTTCGCCGGCGGGAAACATGTTGGCCACAAACAATTCAACGTCACCTTTTTCCAGCGCAACCACTGCCTTGCCGATGACGGCGTCCAAATCCGACCCAAACCCCACCAATCTGACACCGGTCGTTTTTGGTGGCGTCGGCTCGTTCGCCACGGCAGCCGGTTTGCCGTCATCCAGTGTCTCGATAATTCGCAGTGTCGCTTCGGTCGATGTTTCATTGAACTCCGGAGTCGACTTGCGCGCCTTTTTGAGTAATTCGGTCACCCGCGCGAATGATCCGGGATCCGCGTTGATTTGAGCCAGAAATTGATCCATCGCACTCTTGTCGCGAAGTTCGCGGATCACATCTACCTGCAGGTAATACTTGATGAATCCGGGGTAGTCCTTGGCCTGCAGTCGGCGAATCGCATCGTCGATGGCAGAGTAGACCTCGTCTTTCGGCGTTGCCGGTCGCGCCCCTTTCGGCGGATCTTCGGCTTCCTCTGATGCGCCCACGGTCAGATTTTTGGTGGCCGGAGTGTCGGCCGGCGGCGGAGAGTCGGTCACGGCAGTGCCTGGTGTTTCCGTCTCAATTGCACCGGGCACTGCAGTCTCTGCGACGTTCTGCTGTGCTTCGGCCGTGTCCGACGGCGTACCGTCCCGCGGCAAAAGCGGCGGGTATTCGGAAGTCTGCGAAACGCGTTCCTTTTCGGTCGGCGCTGATGTGACTGGCGTTGATGAATCGGCGCTGTTGTTAACCGCTTGCCCTTCACCCGGCACTTCGTTGCCGCAGCCTGATATCAACGCAACGGCAAACAGCGCCGCGGCGAAGCTCACAAGAAATGATCGACACTTGGAATGAAGAAAAATCGGCATCGCGGTTTCCTCGTCGTCAGTTGCGTAACGAGCCTCAGCAGACGCCCGTAAAGATACCGGGCGAATCAGCGGGATACAAACCGGAACTCGAAAATGACGTGGTGCATTCCAACGGTCGCTTCGTGGTTTTGCATCGCGACAACGGTTCGGATAGAGTAAACGCCCTCAATTCGCACGCGGTATTTCGCTTTCAAAGGACGACGGTATCCTCCGCCTGACGATTGCCATTTTGTTGAACGCCGCCCTGCTGTCGTTGGGGCTGTTGCTGACGCTTTCCGATTCCGGGAAGGGAACGGCGTATCCCAATCGGCCGATCAAACTGATCGTGCCTTTTTCCGCCGGTGGCGGCACCGATACGTTTGCCCGGGTTATGAAGCGAGCGATTGCCGAGGAAAAACTGCTGCCGCAGCCGTTGGCAATCATCAACGTCCGCGGCGCTGGGGCGACCATCGGCAGCGGCCGCGCCAAAAGAGCCCGGCCCGATGGCTATACGATGTTGGTGCTGCATGATGCCATCTTCACCGCCCAACTCTATGGAACAGTTGCGTACGGACCGCAGGCGTTTCAACCAATTGCCGGAACCGGAGAAGTCGGTCTGGTGATTGCCGTACGGGACGACTCGCCTTACAAAACACTCGAAGACCTGATGCGGGCAGCACGCAAGAAACAGAATGAGGTCAATTTCGGTGCGAACCTCGGCGCGTTGACTCACTACGCGGGATTGCAACTGCAAGACGGCTGGCCGGGGGCGAAGTTTCAGTTCTCGCAGGTGGGAGGCGGCGCGGATCGCTATGCCGACCTCGAGGGCCGCCGCATTGCGGTCACCGGTTTTTCCATCCAGGAGTTCGTCCAGTTTCGACATGGAGAACTCGGCGATCTTCGTGGGCTGGCATTTCTTGGCAAGGAACCGCACCCCGGCGCTCCCAATGTTCCCGCGGCCCGCACCGAACAGGGAAAGCCCATCATCAGCAAGAACGTTTTCTACTGGTGGTTTCCGCAGGGAACTCCGCCTGAACGCGTCGAAGTGATGGCCGACGTCTTTGAGAGGACGATGCAGACCGAATACGTCCAACAAAAAATGGCGGAGATTCAATGTGAGCCGATTTTTCTCCGCGATGAAGCGTTGAAGCAACACTTGAAAACGGCGTCGGCCCGCTATGCCGCAATCACGCCGCCATCGCCGATTGAGCTGCCCAATTTTGTGGCCACCATCATCACGACGGTTTCACTGCTGGGCGGATTGGTGCTGTTTCAGGAATGGCGAGTTCGCCGGCGCACAACCGGCGCGACGTCGATTCCGCTGCCGACGACAACTGCGCCACGCCGCAACGGATTGGCGGCCGTTTGTTTGGGGCTGACTTTCTTATACGTGCTGTCAATTAGCGCCGCCGAGATCGACTTTCGCATTGCGACGATTGTGTTTGTGTTGGCCGTCGGCGCGACGCTGATGCGATTCAAACTTCGCGGCCTGCCGTGGGTGTTGGCTGTGGCGCAGTCGATGGCGTTTGGATTGCATTTTGTGATGACACGGTTTTTTGAGATTGTTCTTCCGTGAGCGGGTTGTGTCCCACGGGCCGCGGCCCGTGGGCTTTGAGATGATGTGCCTATTGAATTGGTATTAGTGGGTATCGATGGACGGACTGCTTTCTGCATTTGAATCGCTGTTTTCCATCAGGCCGTTTTGCCTGATGATGCTGGGGACTGCGCTGGGGATTACCGTTGGGGCTGTTCCCGGTTTGACCGGGGCGATGTTGATTGCCGTCACGCTGCCGTTGACGTTTGCGATGGGTGGTAGCGATGCGATGGTGCTGCTGGTTTCGATGTACGTCGGTTCGATCAGCGGAGGGCTGATTACGGCGACGCTGCTGCGAATCCCCGGCACGCCAGCATCCATTATGACGACACTGGATGGATTTCCGATGGCGCAACAAGGGCGCCCCGGTCGTGCCTTGGGATTGGGAATCTGCGCGTCATTCGTGGGCGGCATGGTGTCGTGGGTCTTTCTCGTTCTGCTGTCGCAGCCGATTGCTTTTTTCTCGGTCGAAATGTTGGGTGGGTACGAATATTTTTCGCTGATCCTGATGGCAATGGTGCTGATGGCATCGGTGTCGGGAGGATCGTTTACCAAGGGAATGTTCTCCGGGTTTCTGGGTATTCTGTTGGCCATGCCGGGAGTCTCGCCATCGACGGGCGAAGTGCGTTTGACGTTCGGCTTCACCGAACTGAGTGATGGCTTCAAACTGCTTCCCGTGTTGATCGGCATGTTCGCCGTCAATCAGATCATTCGCGACATCATTGAGATCGATCAAGAAGGAACGGCCGTTCGCATGTCGCGACGCGGCATGCTGATGACTCTCGCCGACTGGAAACGGCAAGCGGTCAATCTGTTGCGGTCCTCAATCATCGGCACATGGATCGGCATTCTGCCGGGAATTGGTGCCAACATCGGATCGGCGATGGCGTACTCGGCAGCAAAGAACTTCTCGGCCCATCCGGAGAAATTCGGCCATGGCGCAGAAGAAGGCGTCGTCAGTTCCGAGGCGGCCAACAACGCCACAATCGGCGGAGCGCTCATTCCGCTGATCGCGCTGGGAATTCCCGGCAGTGTGATCGACGCGATTCTGCTCGGCGCGCTGGTCATTCACGGGTTACAACCGGGGCCGTTGTTATTCGAGAACAACCCGGAAATCGTCTACACAATCATGGCCACGTTTTTCGTTGCCAACTGCTTCATGTTTCTGTTCATGGTGGCAGGCGTCGGTCAGTTGGCACGTCTGGTCGATGTGCCGCGCAACTACCTCATACCAATCATTCTCGTGTTCTGTGTCGTCGGTTCGTATGCGCTGTCGAATCGGATGTTCGACGTGTGGGTGATGCTGGCGTTCGGTCTGGTCGGCTTCGCGATGGAGAAAGGACGCATTCCGCTCGCGCCGTTCGTCATCGGCTTCGTACTCGAATCGCAGGCGGAATACAATCTGGCGAAAGGACTGATGACACACGGCGGCCGACTGCCATCGCTATTCGCGGGCGAGTGGCTGCCCTACGTCTTCTTTTCCATCGCGGTTGTTTTACTCGTCTGGCCGCTCTGGAAACGCTGGCGTTCCCGCGCCGTTTCTTGACGCTCTAATGTCGCGCCCAAAGCTCGCGGGCTGCGGCCCGCGGGATCAAGCAGCAATATCTGCCGCATTCTCAACCGGAGTCGCACAGAATTAATCTTGCGGAACCGCCGGAACTATCTCGATACATCTGCGTCTTACCATCGTTACTTCACGCACAACAGACGGAGATGACCGATGCTTAGACGATGTATCGCAGGTTTGCTGGTTGGGTTGCTTTTGCCGGCTGCCATCGCATCCGCAAATCCGATTTTGGAATTCTCGGCGATCGAGCGCGTCACCAACGTGCGGCCGAAGGTCAGCGTCTATAAGGACTCCAGCCACAATAAGCCGTTGGTCATTCGCAACGAAAAGGATGCGGCCAAGTACTTCGCTGCCGGTGATGTGGTGCTGCTGTCGAAGCAGGTCGATTTCAAGAATCAGACGGTTCTCGTGTTCGCGTGGAGTGGCTCCGGCCAGGACAAGTTGACGTACGAAGTCCTCGAGTCGTATCCCGAACAGATTGTGTTTAATTACACGCGCGGACGCACCAAAGACCTGCGGCCACACGTTTACGTTTTCGCATTGCGGTCGAATGTGAAATCGCGAACAGGTCGAGGCAAAGGAGCGGGGCCAATCCGATTCGCCGATCACTATATCCAAGTCGAGGTCAAAGGATTGCTGAAGACCGGAATCCTCGCGATTGGTGGCGAGACAACAGGGACGACCATCACCGCCCGTGGCACAACCTGGGAACTCGACTTCGGCAACCGTGCCGACCTTCGTAAACACGCCGACGAATTGAGCGACCAAAACGTCATTGTCACCGGCCGATTGAACATGAAACGCGGCATCGAAATCCGTAAACGGTGGATTGTCGATGTGGCATCGCTGCAAGCGGCGAGACCTGCGGGAACAAAGATCCCAGGTGGCAAAGGCACGTAGTTGAATGTTGATGGCCTGTTGACAAAAGCGGCGGTGGGTGGCTGGGGTCGAAGCGACGTTTTCGGAGCGCAGCCCCCAGAAGAGGTAATGACTGGGGGCTCGAAGACTCGACCCAGCCACTCATCTTTCCCACCGGAAAACAGGGCTATTGCGCCTTCACTCCCTTCTGCATACCCAACAACGCGCCCGGTGTCTTGCGGGCCATGAGCGAGATTTCCGCATCGGTGAAGCCGGCTTCGCGCAGTTGGATCAAGAACGCTCGCATGCCATCCGTGGGAATCGGATTCAAGAACTGCCCCAAATCAGAACCGAGTACGAAATGCTCCGGGCCGACGGCGCGGATTGCTTTGGCGTAATCTTCGACCGTCACTTTCCGCCAGTGCCGCATGCTGGGTAGATGCGCCTTCGGGCCGGCGAGACTTGTCATCCACACGCATTCCATCTTCGCGCCAAGTTTGGCGGCCGTCTTCATTTGTTCGACGGTCATGCCAATCGGGTCGGCCATCGCGTGGGTAACGACAAGTTTCTTCACGCCGGCATTCCGGGCGGCTCGAATCAGGATGAGGCATTCGGTTGCCGAGGAATGGCCCGTTTGCAACACGAGATCGTGTTTGGCGACGAGTTTGAAAATCTCAGCCAACTCCGCCACCGGTTTGCCATCGCGAACAACGGGCACCGACGGGCGATCGTCTTTGAAATGACGAACGTGATTTTCCGCATCGAAAGTCGGCAGCCAGACCACCTTGCCCCGCTCACCGGTGAAAGTCACCATGCGTGCAACCGCTTCAGCATTCAAACCGCCAACAGCACGGTTGAGCACAATGCCGCCGAAACAGCGTTGCCCGGTCGCGCGTTCCGCCAACCAGGCCCGGTCGGCCGTCATCGTGAAGTGGTTCTTCATCACCAGCGCGCCCATCTTTCGCTGCCGCGCAATTCGCGCGATTTCCAGATCGGTAATCGACCGCGTGAAACTGTCCGGCCCCGAATGCACGTGAAAGTCAATCGCGCCAACCAACGGGTTGCCTTGGAGTGTCGTGGGAGCTTGCGCGTTGACTGTGATGGGAGCCAGTGAAACAGCGACAAGAACAAACAACGCGGCAAATGGATTCATCATGTGGGCGTTCTCTCGTGGTGTCAGTTATTCGATGCGAACTACATCACATGATAAGCGGGAGTCGGTACAATCTCCCAGTCAACAAACACTTCAATTGCTGAATGATGCTCCCCCCACGATGCAACAGGAGTCGGCTTTGGAAACTTATGACGACACGTTTGACGATGATTTCGGCGATGATTTTTCCGACCACCGTGTGAAACGTCCCGGTCTGCTGGTGCTGATGGCGGGTGTCGGAACGTCGGTGGCGACACTGGCGATGTTGTACGTGCTCAACATCGTCTCTCCCGACCTGCACGTAATGGGATGGTATGCCAACGGCATCATCCCAATCGGAGCGATGCTTGTCGGCCTCATCGCCGGCAGCGGATACGGAATTGCATCGTGGTTCACCGGGGCAAAAATCGGCAAGGGGCTGTTGTTTCAAATCGTCCTGCTGCAACTTCTCGTCTATATGTTTTCCCAGTACGTTCATTTTCTCGTCATCACGGCCGCGTTTGACAACGTGCCATTTTCGTTTTGGGAATTCTTCGACCGCGAGATCCGCGCTTTTGCCTGGAACAACGATGGCCAACCGGGTGAGCCTTTCGGAATATGGGGTTACGGGATGCTTGCATTGGAGATGGCCGGATTTTCGCTCTGCGCCATGATCGCCCCGGCCATTCTGTTCGCCGTGCCGTATTGCGAAGCGTGCCAGATCTACATGAAATCGACCGAACTGGGCCTGCTCCCCGCCGGCATCGCCCCGCGCAAAATCAAAAAGAAAGACACCGAAGGACAACAGGCATACGAAGAGGAATTGAAGCTCGCGATGGAGTCGGGCCAAAAGCGAATGGAAACGCTTTTAGAAAGTGTGAATGAAAAAGACCCGCGCCAATTCGTCGATCTGCTAAGCGAGCACGCGGACAACAAGAAGGCCATCACCAAACAAACCAGCCGCTTGGCCGTCTCACTGGAACACTGCAAACAATGCCAAGCCGGCCGCGTGGTACTGAAACTCCAAACCGGCTTCGGCGAAAACCAAACCATCACCGAACTCGCTCGCATCGACGTCGAACCGGAGTTCACGCGCGATGTGATCTCGTTTCGGAAACGGTGATGGCTGTAGGGACAGCATGGCGAATCGGAAGCAGCGCGTCCGATGCTTGCGTTCCCGCGCGAAGCATTTGATCGAAGCACTGTTGCCCCCGATTCAATATTCCTACTGCTCCTTGTCGATTTCCTCAGCGTACAGTTTCGCCTGTTCGTCGTGGAGCGCCAGCCAGTCGAGGACAAAGATGGTTCGGTCTGACCCTCGTCGATATCGACAATCGGCTTGTCCGCGTCATCGGGACGCCAGATAACGTAGCGACGGTCGAAACCGGGCCGTGGGAAGCCGGAAACAGTCAGCTTCTTCAGAACCGTCTTCGAGTCATTGATGATCCCCGCCGCCATCTGAGCGATCGTAACTCCGCCAGTGCGTTTGGCAATCCAGATTTCGTACGATTCGTACTCGTCCGGTTTATACTGCGGCTTTCTGGCAATCTTACGCTGCAGCGATACGCGGTAACCCGTGCCGCTGAAGTGCTCGTCGAGCAGTTCCCGAATCCGCACACCGAAGTCGAGATAGCTGTCATCATTTACGTCGGGCGTCGCGCCCCGAAAGCGATTCAGCTTCTCGATTCGTTCCAATTGCCGGGTCATCAATTTGAGCGAGGTGTTCGCCTTATCGACGATTTGATCGATCTTCCCGGAGTTGTTTTCAATTAGGGCCTTTGCCTGCTCGGAGACGGCTTTTGAGTTCTCAGCCGTCTCTTTGAACTTATCAATCGGCAGAGCGGCCACTTTGTTCGAGACGGAGATGGCAAGATACGTCACCGCACAAAACGCAATCACACCCGCCACCGCACAAATCTGAACCAGCCGCGTTTTGAGGGGACTGTCGTTACTCATTGGTTTTGCTTTCGAGCAGGACGGTGCAGAAAACTCGGCCGGACAACCTACAACACCAAAAGGCTCTTTCCCAGCCGCCCCGAATCTAACAAGCGCCACGCAGTATATCAAAATGTCAAATCAGGCGCGTGACTGGACCGACACAATCGCTCAGTTTGCGATCCTCTCAATCCGCATGCGATTGCGGTAAACACCGGCGGCGTGTCCGACGGTGTCCCAGCCGCGGACGACTGATGTTGCGGCCAATGTGAGCCAGATTGTTACGGGGGCGGTGGCGTTGTCGCCGTGGCGTTGGAATTCGATTGCATTCACCGGCAATCTCCAGCCTGCGGTGGGGGAAAGCTGTGTTGCCGCTTGCGATACCCAATCATCGAACACGATGCGGCACACGTCGTCCTCGCCATCTGACAATGTGATCGTCAATGGCGTCTGTCGATCAACTCGTCCCGCAGCCAACTTGCGAAACGGGCCTTTCTCACCGTCACTGGCTTCGACGACGCGGAATTCTCCATCGCTGGTAACAAACGCCATGCGGGCCGGTCGTCCCGTTGGATAGTCGGCCGGCAAGACCTCGATTCGCTCGTCGGCACACGGCGACAACTTGAGGAATAGCCGACTGTGTCCGGTGATCGAAAGCTCACAGAACGTGTTGAGGTGCGAGTAAACCGGCTCCTGCAAACGGCAGAACGCTTCAACTTGCAAAACGTCAGCGTCGGTTGCGTCAACAAGGAGAGCTGCGTTGGCACCGTACGCCAACCCGAGCAGGTTCGTCGATCGATCTACTACCGACAACTTGTGTGCCGCAATCAGTGGAACGTCTCTCGGCCGAAGAATTGACCAACAGCGATCTGGGGAATAGTCATGAAAAGTGAGCAGTGGCTGGCATTCGATTCGCAGCTTCCCACAGTGGACATCGACGGTCGCGCGGGCCGAATCGACAGTCGTATGTTGAGCGAGTTCAATTCGTGATCGGCCGTTTGTTTTCGACACACCATTGAGAGCGGGCATCGTCGGGTTGAGCGGATGCGTTTCGGGCGGCGGACCTTGCTGCGCAAAGACAAGGACGGCCGCTGACATCGCCGCCATGCAATTGCCACACACAAGCAATTTCCAATGAAGTGGGCGCTTACAAAGAGAGTGAGCCGCGAACGCTGTTTGAACAACAACCAGCGAGACTCCCGCAAGCATTAATCGGCGCGCGCTATGTGGAAACAGAATTGCCGTAGTGGTGACGCCGACGAGGGAGAATACTGCAAACGCCGCCAATGCTGCGCTGATTCGCTGTTGCTTCTTCGTCCACAACGACCACAGGGCGAATCCAACCGCCAGGACAATCACGACGGGAACGACTGCGTTGGCCCAGAACTTCAGATGGCCAATTGGGAAACCGCCCGGCGAAGCCCACCACCATGCAGTTGCCGCCACGGCTTGCAATCCCAGGAGAACTTGCACCGCGACGCGGATCAGGAATTGAAATAAGCTCGGCTTCTGCGATGCAGTGGCATCGCAGCTGTTAGCCACGTTCCACCAGCGGCGTGAACTCGCGTTTCTTTGGGCCGTTGTATTTTGAGCGGGGGCGGATCAGGCGGTTGTTTTCGGTTTGCTCGATGACGTGGGCGGCCCAGCCGAGGACTCGGGCGACGACGAACAGCGGCGTGTACAACTCGACTTCCAGGCCCATGTAGTGGTATAGCCGGGCGCTGGGCCAATCGAGGTTCGGCGGCAAGCCCTTCTCGGCGACGACGATGTTTTCGATCGTGTTGGCGATTTCTTCCAGTTCGGTCTGGCCCGTTTCTTCAGCGAGTTCCGCACAATACTGCTTGAGGATGACGGCTCGTGGGTCGCCGGTTTTGTAGACGCGGTGGCCGAAACCCATAATACGCTGCTTGTTGGCCAACGCATCGCGAACCCACGATTCGGCCCGGCCAGCCGTGCCAACTTCTTCAAGAACTTCCATCACCCGCTCGTTGGCTCCGCCATGCAATGGGCCTTTGAGCGCACCGACGGCGGCGGCGATGGACGAATACAGATCGGACATGGTCGAGGTGACAACGCGGGCTGTGAAGGTGGAGGCGTTGAACTCGTGTTCGGCATACAGAATCAGCGAGACTTCCATCGCCCGTTCGTGCGAGGCGGGCGGTTCCTTGCCGGTGAGCATGTACAACAGGTTGGCCGAAAAGCTGAGTTCTTCGTTCGGCTTCAGCGGGGTTTCACCCTGACTGAGCCGATAGCGGGCGGCAATGAGCTGCGGAATTTGCGCGAGCAGCCGCAATGTTTTGGCGACATTGGCCTCGCGGCCGTTGTCGTCGAGTTGCGGATCGAAATGCGAGATGGCGCTGATGCCGGTCCGCAATACGTCCATCGCGCTCACATGCAGCGGAATGGATGCAATCAGATCGGTCACCGACGGGGGCAGTTCGCCCGATTCGACGAGGATCGACTGGAAGTCGGCCAACTGCTCCTGATTAGGCAACTCGCCTTCGAGCAGCAGGTAGGCCACCTCGATAAAGCGGGCATCGCGGGCGAGTTCCTCGATGGAATAGCCACGATAGGAGAGACCGCCGACGATGCTGCAAATGGCGGTCTCGCCGGCGATGACACCTTCGAGACCGGGATAATAGGGTTCGTCGCTCATGTCAATCCGCTCCACCAGGCGTTGAATACCGTGAACGAACAACCGGAACGAGTCGGATCGACCGACCATATGCCAAATTCGCGGGACGGGGCTGACTGAAATCCCGCGCTCCAGAATCCGTTGGATTGGACCGGTCCGCCACCATGCGAACCGAAATCAAAGTGGCCGAATTGTAGTGAATGGACGCGGCGGTGAGAATCGAGCGGGACAAAATATCTATAAATAACCGGAGCCGCCCTGCCTCGAACTGACGGACGGCCCCGGTGGGAGATCGAAATTTGTCGATAAACACGGGTGCGGCCGAGTATCAGAATTCCAACCCGGCATCGATGAACCAGCCGTCGAAACTCAGGTCGCCGCGATCGGAACGCACGGGCGTTGTCTGGTCATCGATGTCGTCGAATCCGACAACATCGAGATGTTGATACATGTTGAACCAGTTGGCGTACTCGTATCCGGCGGCGAGGAAGAAGTTGCCACATTGATACCGCAGACCAACCGCCAGTTCTGTCACAGGAACGATGGAATTGTACTTGTGGCTATGCGCGCGAGACTCGGTAATCCCTGCCGATTGGTCCGTGGCCGCATCGGTGCGATTCACGCGAAATTCCGTGAGCATCAGCGAACCGGCCCCGCGTCCGAAAAGTGAGAGGTTGCGCCACAGTTTCACGTCGAACTGTCCACCGGTCCGCAGACCGAAGCCGCTCATATCGACGTTGGAATTGATCAGATAACTGTCGAGATTGTTGGCTGCGACGCGGTTCTGATACAGAATGCTGGCGTCCTGTTTGATTTCGGCGAAGCGCAAACCGCCGAACGGCCTGAACTTCATCGTGTCGCCTTGTATCGTCTTTCCCAACTCCAGATCGTACACATAGTGATCCAGCGAGAGACTCTCACTGGCGACATCCACGCGGCCATCATCGACGTTCAGGTTAAGACGTCGGTCGGCGAGTGAGCGGTCGAGCTGGTTGGCAAACACAGCGTCGTTGTTGTTTGCCGCGTCCCCGACACTGCTGTTGCCGCCGGTTTCCAACAGTGTGTAACGGAACATCACATCCCAGTTTTCTTCGTTGCGGCGGCCGATCGCCACGCGAAAACCACTGTCGCGGTCGAATTCTGTTTCCCGCAGGTTGTTGGTGAAAGATCCGCCCGGTTGAACGTTCAATGCCCCCGCATACGGCATGCTGGGGCGTCGCGCTCGCCAATTGATGAGGCCCGCTTCGATGATCCAGGCTGGCTCCACGCACTCGAAAATCTCGATGGCTTCTGCGGGCGGCCGATTAATAACCGCATCAACCGAGTCCTGCAAGCTGGCGTTTCTGGCTTCCAGTCCGTCGATGCGGCTTGCCTGCTGATTGATCAACTGCCGCTGCTCGGATATTTCTTTCAACGGGACCGCCGTACTGACATCGACGGTTGGTTGGTTCGCCTGCTTCTTGAGTTTGTTGAACTCGCCTTTGAGGTGGTTGTTTTGTTCTTTCAAGATCGACACTTCGTGCCGCAACTTTTGGAGCGCACGTAGGACTTCGCGATTGGCTGCCTTGTCCTGTGCGGTGACGGGTATGGCATGAGCGCAGATGCCCATGCCGACGACGAGAAACGTCGCCAGTCGTATGTAACGTATTGGAATTGTGCTCCCAGTGAGAGGTATTCCGAAGAGAATTCACGCGTCAGGGGAAGTGTTTTTGTGACGGCGAAGCGAACTCTCTGGAGGTGTCCGGTTGGTGGGCCAACCGTATCGCTGCTTGAGTCGGGGATGTGATGACAGGACGGGACTTGGTTGCACAAGCGCGATTGGCCATTGTTCGAGATCGGCAGAAACTGCCGTTGGCTAGAACGATCATGACTGAGGTGGAATCCTCGTTCTGTTCGCGCAACGCAGCGGTGCAGGAACAATCGGAAAAAACTGCGAATGGTTGGTCGGGTAGTGCAGGTTGTATCGCGTCAGGCGGGCGACCACGTTCGGTGAGTTGTGGAAGATGTGTGCTGGCCTTTTGGTGATCAACCAGAGTGCATTCCGCTACGTCCCGGTGATTCACTCGCTGTTTGTTGAATCGAACAGATTGCGAATGGCCTCCACCCGCGTGCGATTCGCGCCGAGATCGGAGCGACCCGTGCGAGAGGCCGAACGGACGTGGATGACGCCCGCCGAATCGTCAACGAGGAATTCGACATCGTCGGTGAAACGAAACAGGCCGGAGGTGAACTCGGCGCACAGATAGGTATCGGTTTCTTTGACAATCTTAGCACGGGGAAAACTTACGACCACAGTCTTCAGCCGCGCGATCACTTCGGCTGCCGAGCCGGCAAATTCGAGCGGTTCGACCTGATGGGCCTTGTCGGTCGCCTGCGAGCAGACGCAGTTGGGCGAGGACGGACAGGCCGCGAGGCGTCCGTCAGTCACGCCAAGGTGCGGGGGACGACGCGAAAAGAGGCTCATCAGCGCCAATGCAACAATCGGCAATAGCAGCACGGCGACAACGCTCACGATGATGGCAGTGCGGGTCATAATCAATCGGCCTGCTGTTAAACGCGATAAGAATTGAGTGTGGTGTGATAACCGCCGAGATGTCAATTGTGGACGTGAAATGGCATGATGCGACAAATGTATTGTCACATCGACCATTTTAACAAGCCTCAAACTGTCATCGGCGCATCTCAAAGCCCGCGAGCTGCGGCCCGGGGGATCGACCAGCGTACTACTGCGGTTCGGAACAATCCACGTGAATGACGCGGTGAAACAAGAGAATGCAGATGCAGCAAACGTCATCGTCGCAGCCGACGCTGTCGGCATGACATTTGACGGCGCGCACGACGCTTTGGACGATGTGTCGCTGGCAATTGAGGGTGGGGAGTTCGTCTCGATCATCGGGCCATCGGGATGTGGAAAGTCGACACTGCTACGGTTGATTGCCGGTCTGATTGAACCAACGGCGGGAACGCTAACCGTGGGCGGACTGTTGCCGGCCGAGGCGCGAAGGGCATGGCATCCGATGGCGTTTGTATTTCAGGATGCGACACTGCTGCCGTGGCGAAACGTGATCGACAACATTCAATTGCCGTTGGAACTGGAAGGAACCGATCTCTCTGTCAGCCGTACCATTGTGCCAGAAAGTCTGAAGTTGATCGGCCTGTCGGATGCCGATGCAGCGAAGTATCCCCGAATGCTTTCGGGCGGCATGCGGATGCGCGTCTCGTTAGCGCGGGCGCTGGTGACGGATCCTGCCTTGTTAATGCTGGATGAACCCTTTGGCGCGCTCGACGAAATGACGCGGCAGCGATTGAACGAGGATTTGCTGCGAATTTGGACGGAGAAGAAATGGACGGCGCTGTTTGTGACGCACAACGTAGCCGAGGCCGTCTTTTTGAGCCAGCGGATTTTGGTGATGGGTGCAACTCCGGGGCGGATCATAGCTGATGTCACGGTACCGTTTGCCTATCCGCGGTCGCCAGAATTACGAGCAGATGCCGACTTCGCCCAACTGACCGGTGAAGTCAGCGCCCGGTTGCGGGAGGCGTCGTCATGAATGGTTTGTGGCGGCGAGTTCTGCACGACATTCTGCCTCCGGTCGGGATGTTTCTGCTCGTCGTCTTGTCGTGGCAACTGGCGACGATTGTGTTCCGGCCGAAGGCGTACCTGTTGCCTTCACCCGTCGCTGTCGCCGAGGCGGCGCGTGAGAATGCCGGACAATTGATCTCGGCGATGGCGTTGACAGCTGCCGCGGCAGCCTGCGGCTTCGTTGCCAGTTTAATCGTCGGCACGTTGATTGCGTTCGCGTTCTCGCAATCGCGGCTGGTGCGAAGCAGTTGTTATCCGTATGCAATTTTTCTGCAGACGGTTCCCATCGTCGCAATCGCGCCGCTGATCATCATCTGGTTCGACTACGGATTTCAAAGCGTGGTGGTGGTCGCGTTTATCATCAGCCTGTTTCCAATCATCGCCAACGTGACGGCGGGATTGATTTCGGTCGATAACGACCTCGTCGATTTGTTCCGTCTGCATAATGCGTCACGCTGGCAACTGTTGTGGAAGTTGCGACTGCCGAATGCCGTCCCCTACCTCGTGACCGGCGCAAAGACCGCGAGCGGGCTAGCAGTCATCGGCGCAATTGTGGGCGAATTCTTCGCCGGCTACGGAGCGGAACGGTTCGGGTTGGGATACCTCGTGCGACAGACATCGGACCAATTGAAGACGGCCGAGTTGTTCGCGGCGGTGATTGCATCGACGGTGCTGGGGATTGGCATTTTTGGCGCTGCGAGCATGGCAGGCATGACGATTCTTGCACGTTGGTCGGGAACGAACGAATGAGACTCGTCATCTCGCGGCAGACTGTGCTGATTTACAGAGTGTATACGTTGGCTGAATAGCCGTTCGCTGTCGTATCGGCTAACATGAATGTGACATTGACAACGACGTACAATCTTTTTTTGACGGACGATGGAGCAGTACGATGAGACGTGTCCTCAGTGCAACGGTTATGGCTGGAGTATTGTTCGCGGGCGGCAGTGTGTTTGGTGCCGACGATGAAAAAGTCGACTTCGACCGAGACGTCAAAGGAATCCTATCGGACAATTGCTTTAAGTGTCACGGGCCTGACGACAAGGACCGCAAGGAAGAACTTCGGCTCGATCTACGCGAGCAACTGTTCGCCAAACGGGGCGATCATTTCACCGTCGTCCCCGGCAAGCCGGGCGAGAGCGAACTGTTCAAGCGGATCGTTTCAGACGATGAATTCGCAAAAATGCCGCCGCCTGATTCGGGCAAGACGCTGACGAAAAAGCAAATTGACATCATCCGCAAATGGATCGCGCAGGGAGCCGAGTGGAAGGGACATTGGGCTTACACGTCCGTCAAACGACCCGCTGTCGTCAATGTCAAACGGCCCGGCTTTGTGCGGAATGAAATCGATCGCTTTGTTTTGGGTTCGCTAAACCGCAAGCGGGTTGCGCCGGCAAATGAAGCGGATCGAATCACGTTGATTCGCCGACTGAGTTTCGACCTCACAGGTCTGCCACCGACGACTGCCCAGGTCACGGACTTCCTGGCCGACAAGAGTGACGGCGCGTACGAGGCGCTTGTGGATCGGCTGTTGCGCTCGCCGCATTTCGGTGAGCGGATGGCGTTGTACTGGCTGGATCAGGTGCGGTACGCCGACACCGGCGGCTATCACAGCGACAACCATCGCGACGTCTGGCTTTATCGCGACTACGTCATTAAATCGTTCAACGAAAACTTACCCTACAATCAATTCACCATCGAACAATTGGCAGGTGATCTGCTGCCCCAACCAACACGATGGCAACGGATCGCCTCGGGTTACAACCGGCTGCTCAAAACGACTGAGGAAGGTGGCGCGCAGGGGAAAGAATATCAGGCAAAATACGACGCTGACCGTGTGCGGAACATTTCGGAAGTCTGGATGGCCTCGACCATGGGATGCTCGGAATGCCATAACCACAAGTTCGACCCGTTCACAATGAAGGACTTTTATAGCCTCGCCGCAATGTTCGGTGACATCCAGGAGCGTCCGGTCGGCCGACAGGCACAAACGGCCGTGCCGACGAAAGAACAAGCAGCGAAAATGCGGAAACTGGACGCTGCGATTGCACCGTTTCGCAAGATCATGAATACACAAACGCCGGAACTGGATCGGTCACAGCAGCGATGGGAAGCGACGCGCGATGCCGTTGTGGCGCCTGTACCGGGACAGAAGCCGAAAAACGACAACAAAGCAAAGACGCCGCAACCGCCGAAAGACGTATTGCAGGTTCTCGCCATCGACGTTGGACAACGCAGCAAACCGCAACTCGCGAAACTCGCAGCCTGGTATCGCACAATAGCTCCGGAATTGGCAGCAACCCGCCAGAAGCTCGCCGTAAGAGAAAACGAAAAGAAAGCACATCAGGCGACGATTCCCACGACATTGGTTTCCACCACCGGCAACAAACGTGCGATTCGCCTCCTGCCACGCGGCAACTGGCTGGATAGTTCCGGACCCATTATGTCACCGGGTGCGCCGGAGTTTCTGCCGAACATGAAACTGGCCGGCGAACGGGCAACGCGACTCGATTTCGCCCGTTGGCTCATTTCGCCCGAGAACCCGCTGACGGCCCGTGTGTACGTCAACCGGTTGTGGAAAACCGCTTTCGGTGAAGGACTTGTCCGCACAATCGACGACTTCGGTGTTCAGGGCGAAGTCCCCTCGCATCCCGAGCTGCTCGACTGGCTGGCCGTTGAATTCGTCGAAAGCGGATGGGACGTGAAACACATGATAAAATTGATGGTGATGTCGGGGACCTATCGGCAGTCTTCCGCTGTGAGTGCGGAGATGCGACAGCGTGATCCGTACAACAAGTGGTTGGCGCGGCAAAACAGATTTCGTCTGCCGGCCGAAACCGTTCGCGATAACGCATTGGCAGTCAGCGGGTTGCTGGCGGACGCAATTGGCGGACGAAGCGTCAAGCCGTATCAACCGGCCGGCTACTGGATGCATCTGAACTTCCCCAAACGCAAATGGGTACCCGACACCGGCGAGAACCAGTATCGCCGAGGACTTTACACCTACATCCAACGCACATTCCCACATCCCAGCTTGCTCGCATTCGACGCAACCAGCCGCGAAGAATGCACGGCCAACCGTTCGCGCTCGAACAACCCGCTGCAAGCGCTGGTACTGCTAAATGACCCCACGTATGTGGAAGCCGCCCGGGTCTTCGCCGAGCGTGTGGTACGAGAAGGCGGCACAAGCGACGCCGAGCGTTTGCAGTTCGCATATCGCGTTTGCCTGTCGCGCGAAGTGCACCCAGCAGAAGCCAGAATGCTCACAGCACTGCTTCAAAAACATAAAGCACAATACACCGCCGACGCGAAGGCTGCGGCCGAGTTGTTAAGTATCGGCCAACGCCAGACACCGGGCGGAATGAACAAGGCGGAACTCGCCGCATGGACCAGCGTGACACGCGTGTTGTTGAACTTGCACGAGACGATTGTACGACGGTGACTTTCCGACTCGTTCGAAGCTCCGCTTCGAGCAACGCGAATTGATGGCATCGATCGAAGCAGAGCTTCGAGAAGGCGGGTTCCCAAGCTGGAGCTTGGGAACCAGAAAACGAACAAAGATTCGGAATTGAATGATGAATACAATCGAACAACTCGCAACATCAATCAACCGCCGCACCTTCCTCAACGGCACAACCGCCGGCATCGGGTCGGCTGTGCTCGCTTCCATGCTGGCGCATTCTGAAGGCCAGGAGTCGTCGTCCAGCGGGCGTTGGGAAGGCGTTGTCAATCCGCTGCATCATGCGGCGAAGGCGAAGCGGGTCATCTATTTGTGCATGGCAGGCGGGCCTTCGCATTTGGAGACGCTGGATCACAAACCGAAGCTGGCCGAGATGAACGGCAAGCCGATGCCCGAATCGTATACCAAGGGCAAACCCATCGCGCAGCTGCAAGGGCGAAAACTCACCTGCCTCGCGCCGCAGCACCCGTTCAAGAAGTTTGGCAAGTCGGGCCAGGAATTGGCGGAGATTTTTCCGCAACTGGGAACCGTGGCCGACGACATTTGCATCGTTCGCTCGATGGTGACCGACGCCATCAATCACGACCCGGCCCATACGCTGATGAACACCGGAACCACCATTTCCGGTCGACCGGCAATGGGTTGCTGGCTCAACTACGGACTAGGCAGCGAAGCCGACAACCTGCCCGGTTTCGTCGTGCTGGCCTCAATTGGCAAGTTCGGACAATCGCAGCCCATCGCCGCCCGACAATGGCACAACGGATTTCTGCCCGGCCGACTGCAAGGCGTGCAGTTTCACGCCCAGGGCGATCCCGTGTTGTATGTGGGGAACCCGAAGGGCGTTGACCGTGGCCGACAAAAGGACGTGGTCGATACTGTCGCCGAGTTAAACGGCCTGCGGAACGGTCTGGTCGATAACCCGGAAATCGCCACGCGGGTGCAGGCGTACGAAAAAGCGTTCCAGATGCAGCGGAGCATTCCCGAACTAACCAACTTCGCCGACGAGCCGAAACACGTACTCGACCTCTACGGCACCAAAGGAGCCGACGGCTCGTTTGCGGCCAACTGTTTGATGGCGCGACGATTGGCCGAACGCGGCGTGCGGTTCGTGCAACTGTATCACCGCGCGTGGGACCATCACGGCAACATCAAGCGGACCGTGCAAGGAACGGCGGGCGAGGTCGATCAAGCGACGGCGGCGCTCATCAAAGATTTGAAGCAACGCGACATGTTCGACGATACGCTGATTGTGTGGGGCGGGGAATTCGGCCGCACACCGATGGCCCAGGGCAGCGGCCGCGACCACCACATCCGCGGCTTCTCGATGATGCTGGCCGGCGGCGGCATCAAAGGCGGCGTCACCCACGGCGCGACGGACGAACTGGGTTACGAATCGGTCGAAAACATCGTCCACGTCAACGACCTGCACGCCACAATCCTGCACCTCTTAGGCATCAACCACAAACGCATGACCTTCCGCTTCCAAGGCCGCGATTTCCGTTTGACGGACATCGCCGGCGAAGTGGTCAAAGGCGTGTTGGCGTAGGTAACGAGAATAGTGGTTGGTGGATAGCCAAAGGCGAGCCGCCGGCTTTATGTCGGCTGGTGGCGTTGCAATCGCTCCTTTGACTCCCAACCGTCCATATCCGCAGTTCCCACTACGCCGTACACCGAGCAACTATAGATGCCGCGCATGTGGGTTGGCGACGGGCGCAACCCGCCGTACACTACCATCTCTCTTTCTGCGCACTCCCGTCCAGAGCCCCTTTTCCCTGCGAAGTCTATAGGTGACTTCGCGTAATGAGTCCTGCAATTGACACACATCTGATCGACCTCAAACGCCCACTGGCAAGACAATGGCACCCAAATACAACAAACCGAAGATCATGTTGATTGATATGCCGAATGCGTGCGAATCCGTACTGCAGGACGCTGGTTACAACATTGCAGTCGGAACCTTTGGCATTCCATACGAAGTTGATCCTTCCGATACCTTTCATCCGGTCGCGACTGACTCCCACAAACTTCCGAACTGCGCGGAACAAGAAATCGTTATTGCGAATCTTGAACGTCCGTCTGCTACTGGAACACTGCCGACGGACCCTGGTGATGGCGTTAGTTCAGTGTGGCAGCTCGGTACTCAGGGAAGAATCGATCCACGCCCGCTTGTGATGGCCAACATCCAAGAAGCATTCGACCGTATTATTCAAGGTTCTTCGCGCATTTTAGTGGGTGCTGCTTGATTTGACGTGTGGAATCGATCTCGGGATCATGGGGGATTTCCGAGGTCGAGACGATGGAATCTCT
>CAUZOL010000086.1:0-21613 GCA_963581435.1 Planctomycetota bacterium | reverse complement strand
TTGTCAGCGGGCCGGTCAATCTTCCGCCTCCGGTGGGCTGCGAAATGCATCGCGTCGAAACGACGGCCGACATGCGCGATGCCTGCGTGAAACTGTTTCCCGGCTGTGACGGCGTGATTGCCGCGGCGGCGGTGTGCGACTACAAACCGCGCAGCCGCATCGTCGGCAAAATTGCCAAAACCGGCGATCCCATCGCTATCGAGATGATCGAAACGGACGATGTTCTGGCGGAAATCGGGGGCGGAAAGGATGGCCGTTGGGTTGTTGGCTTTGCGCTGGAAGCCGAGAACCCCCGTGAAAACGCACTGCAGAAATTGCGGGCGAAGAACTGCGACTACATCGTCCTGAACAGCCCCGAAGCCATCGGTTCGGATTCCAACAGCGTCGAATTGATCGATTCGACAGGCGAGGTCGCCACCACTTGGTCGGGCAGCAAGTCGGACGTCGCCCGCGCGCTGATCGAGTGGGTCGAAACGCACCTCTCATCGAACCCCGGTTCATAGAAACCCGGTTTTGTTGAAAAACCGGGTTTCTGGCGACCCGAGCGGATCGAAGCCCACGGGTCGCGCCCCGTGGGATCCTCCCACAAAACCGCTCCACGCCTTCCATCCGGCCCCGTGTTGCCAAAAAGCATCAACCGATGTTGCTTTTTTCCGACACGCTGCAGAATCTGTGATAGGGTTAGGATGACGGCTTCTGAATAACCCACCTTGCGCACACATCCGTGCGAACCACCAAGCCAATCAAACTTATTCAACTCGTTGACAGGCCTGCCCACCTCGGCCGAATCTTCAGCAGATTCAGCACAATCGGCATGTCAAACGCAACCCTTGCGCGCACGCCGCAAACGTAACATGATCGATCACAAACGACTCATCACCGACATCACTGCTCTCGCCCTGCTGGCGGTGACGGTATTCGTCGCGCTGAGTTTGGCCAGCTACGATCCGGCCGATCCGCCAGGCAGCGTTGCCTTCCCCGCACGCGAAACAGTCGCCAACCTCTGCGGTCCCATCGGCGCGCAACTCTCGCATTTCCTGCACACCGTCATCGGCTGTGGTTCTTACTTCATCGTACTCAGCTTGATTACGCTGGATGCGAAACTCTTCACTCGCCGACCGGTTGGCGGTCCCATTGTTCGCACATTCGGCCTGCTGCTGGCGGTTACCGGCTTGTGCAGTGCGTTCAGCTTACTTGCTCCCGGCCTGGGCAACGGCCCGGTTGTCGGCAGCGGCGGATATGTCGGTGCCACAGCGGTTGCCATCCTCACACAACATTGCTCAATTGCCGGCACACTCATTCTCGCCACCACAACATTCGTCGCCGGCATTTTGATTGCAGATGAAACGTTCCTGTTCCGCGCCGGCATCGGCATCCTCAAGCTTCCGCTCCGCATCATCCGGCGAATCGTGTGGCCGGTCTCACGGTCCATCGAATTGTCAGACGACATCACCGCCGCAGATGTGATCGCCGAAGAGGCAGACATCGATAATTGGGACGCTGACGTCGATGAACCGATTGAAACCGAAGTCGAAACGATTGCCGCCGATGAGCCAACTCCGAAACCGCACATTCGCGAACCGTTCAAGGTGAACCCGCCGGCCACCGTCCGCTCGCTTCGCGATCGCATCATGTCGCGCCTCGATGCCGGTTCCCGCGAAACGTCCTCTGATGAATACGAACTGCCCGATCTCGACCTGCTCGAAGAGGCCGAAGAATTCCCTTACGAGTTGCTCGCCAAGAACGCCCAAATCGCTGCACAAACACTGGAAAAAACCTTCGCCGAATTCGGGTTGAACATCCACGTCTGCGAAGTCGATACCGGGCCGGTCATCACCCAGTACGAACTCGAACTCGAAGCGGGTTTGCGGCTGAGCAAGGTCACCGCGCTGGCCGACGATCTCGCCATCGCATTGCGTGTCCCCTCCGTCCGCATCGTCGCGCCGATTCCCGGCAAGAACACCGTCGGCGTCGAGGTTCCCAACGAGAAGCAGGTGATGGTTCGCCTCCGCGAACTCATCGAAAGTTGCCCGAAGGAAATCGAAAAGAAGCGGATTCCCATTTTCGTCGGCAAAGATGTCAGCGGTCGTCCGCTTGTCGTCGATATGACCGACATGCCGCACCTGCTCATCGCTGGCCGCACCGGTACGGGCAAAAGTGTTTGCCTGAATACGCTCATCCTCTCGATGCTGATGACCCGCAGCCCCGAGCAGGTCAAGATGATTATGATCGACCCGAAAATGGTCGAACTCAGCCCGTACAAACGCGTGCCGCACCTCATGCATCCGGTCATCACCGACATGAAAAAGGCCGAAGCCGTTCTCGCGTGGGCCGTCGAAAAGATGGAAGAGCGTTACGACTTACTTGCCCGTTGTGGCGTGCGGCATCTCGATGGTTTCAACAAACTCGGCCGCGATAAAATGTTCGAGCGACTCAACATCGACCCCGACTCGGATGAAGCCGACGCCATCCCTGAAAAAATGCCCTACATCGTCATCATCGCCGACGAAATGGCCGACATGATGATGACTTCCGGCAAAGACGTCGAAGGACACATCATCCGCCTCGCACAAAAGTCGCGGGCCGTCGGTATCCATCTTGTACTTGCCACACAAAAACCAACCGTGGATGTCATCACCGGCCTTATCAAGTCAAACTTGCCGGCTCGCATTTCGTTCCAGGTTGCCAGCCGCACCGACAGCCGCGTCGTCCTCGACGAAAATGGAGCCGACCGCCTATTGGGCAACGGCGACATGCTGTACCTCGCTCCAGGCACGAGCAACATCACCCGAGCACAGGGTGCGTTTGTTGGCGACGATGAAATCAACGGCGTGATCGACTTCTTCTCCGATCAGGAACCACAGTACAACACCGAACTCACTCAACTCAGCACATCGAGCAGCAGTGCTGACGGCGACATCGACGACATGCGAAAACGCGACGACCTGTACGAACAGGCCATCGAAATCGTCATCCGCGAAGGTCGCGGCAGCGTCTCCCTACTGCAACGCGCTTTGGGCATCGGCTACGGTCGCGGCGCACGGCTCATCGATTACATGGCCGAAGACGGCATCGTCGGCGACTACAACGGCTCCCAGGCCCGCGAAGTTATCTACTCCCCCGAAGAATGGGCCGCCTTCCGCGACGGCGTCGAGTCCCCCGCACGCGAACCCGCCCTCGCCTGATACGCCCGCACCGCACAAGCGCAAAGCCGCCGGGCGGAGTCCCGGCGGATCCTTATCCAACGCGTTTTTCCCAGATACCGTTTGACGCCCAGCCGCCCCGCTCGTATCTTTGCGTATTCCTACGCAATACGGGAGTGCTCATGATCAACGTTCCGTTCGTCCCAGGTCAAATGGTCGCCTGCCCCGCCATCGGTGTGGGCATCGCTATTATTATTGAGACTCCCCGAGTGGAGCAGACCTGAGGCACGGCACACATTTGCCAGCATATTCAAAACCCTCAGGTCACCCGGCCTGAGGGTTTTTTGTTTGATATACTTAGCCGCCGGTGAATACACCGGCGGCCGACGTTCGATACCGACTGACGAATCGAAAACTCCAAAACCATTCGCACACCGCCCTGCCGTGTATTCACGTCAGGCGAAATACTCACCGGGCGAAATGAAGGCCAACAACAATGCGCATCGAAACCTACGACACCACTCTTCGCGACGGCAGCCAAGGTGAAGGGGTGAACTTCTCCCTTCAGGACAAGTTGGCCATCACGGCCAAGCTGGACGAACTTGGTTTCGATCTGATCGAAGGCGGTTATCCGCTTTCGAATCAGAAGGATGAGGAGTATTTCCAGCGCGTGGCCGACATGGATCTTAAGCATGCTCAGATCGCCGCCTTCGGCATGACCCGCCGCAAAGGCATCGCTGCGGAAGACGACGTCGGCATGCAGGCGCTGCGAGATTCCCTCGCCCCTGTCTGCACCGTCGTCGGCAAGACATGGGATCTGCACGTCACCGAGGTCATCCGTGTTGACCTCGATGAAAACCTGGCGATGATCCGCGATTCGGTCGCCTTTCTCGTCGCCGAAGGACGCCGCGTCGTTTACGATGCCGAACACTTCTTCGACGGCCTGCACGACAACCCCGATTACGCCCTGTCCACTCTGCAAGCGGCACAGGAAGCTGGCGCACAGATTGCCGTCCTCTGCGACACCAACGGCGGCCGACTCCCCGACCACATCGTCGCCGGCGTTGAGGCGGCACAAAAGACGCTGTCGATCCCCATTGGCATCCATTGCCACAACGATTGTGGCGTCGCGGTCGCGAATACACTCGCGGCCGTTGCACAGGGGGCCGTTCATGTTCAAGGGACCATCAACGGAATCGGCGAACGCTGCGGCAACGCCGACCTGCTCACCGTCTGTGCAAACCTCGCCCTCAAACGCGGCCACGAATTGCTGACGGAGAACGGCATTCAACATCTCACTAAACTCTCTCGCTACGTCTACGAAATCGCCAACATGAACTTCCGCCCCGGCCAACCGTACGTCGGCAATAGCGCGTTTGCCCATAAAGGTGGAATGCACGTTCATGCGGTCAATCGCATCAGCCAGAGCTACGAACACATCACGCCCGAGGCCGTCGGAAACCAACGCCGCGTCCTCGTCAGCGAACTTTCTGGCCGCTCCAATATTGTCGCCAAGACCACTCAGTTCAAATTGCAGCACGACAACGAACTGATGGCAAAGATCCTCGCCCGCGTGCAGGAACTCGAAGCCGAAGGCTACCAGTTCGAAGCGGCCGAAGCGTCATTTGATTTGCTGGTGAAAAAGGTGGCCGGCACATACCAACAGCGATTTGAACGAATGCACTATCGCGTCAACGTCGAAACAACCGAAGGCAATGAACCGATCACCGAGGCGACCATCAAACTCAAAGTCAACAACCACACCGAGCACGTCGTCGCCGAAGGCGATGGCCCGGTCAACGCCCTCGATTCCGCGCTGCGCAAAGCACTCACACCCGCGCACCCGTCACTCGCCCGCATGCATCTGGTCGATTACAAGGTCCGCGTTATCAACTCCACCGAAGGCACCGCTGCCCGCGTCCGTGTTGTTATCGAAAGTTCCGACCAACACGACGTCTGGAGTACCGTCGGCGTCAGTGAGAATATCATCGAAGCTAGCTGGCTCGCCCTGCTCGACAGCGTCGAATACAAGCTCTACAAAGACGAAGGCGAACTTGGCAACGGCACAGAAATCGCCGCCACGTAAGCCAATTCGCAATTCAAAGCCGCGGGGCTGCGTCCCCACGGGACCACGAATAGACCATTCCGCAATCATTCGCTATCCTTGCGGCACCAAAGGAAATTCAGCAATCGTCAATAGAAAATAGTCGATCCCAATGCCCACCGAACTCCCCAAGCAGTACGATCCCCGGTCCGCTCAGTCTCGCTGGTATCCCTTTTGGGAACAGCACGGGTTCTTCAACGCCGACCCAGAGCCGGGCAAGCCGACGCACACCATTATGATCCCGCTGCCCAACGTTACGGGCGCGCTGCACATGGGGCACGCGCTCAACGGCACGCTGCAGGATCTCATCACGCGTTGGAAGCGGATGCAGGGTTTCGCTGCCCTCTGGATGCCCGGCACCGATCACGCCGGCATCGCCACGCAGGCGGTTGTCGAACGCCGCATGCGCGAGGAAGAAGGCCTCACCCGGCACGATGTCGGTCGCGAAGAACTCGTCGAGCGCATCTGGAAATGGAAAGACGTCTACGAGCAGCGCATTCTCAGCCAGATGAAACAAATGGGCGCCAGTTGCGATTGGCGACGCACCCGTTTCACTCTCGATGACCTCTGCTCCAAAGCGGTTCGCCGCACGTTCTTCAAACTGTTCAAAGACAATCTCATCTACCGAGGCAAACGGCTCGTCAACTGGGACACCTTCCTGCAGACCGCCGTCGCCAACGATGAAGTCTACGAAGAAGAAGTCGATGGCCACTTCTGGACGTTCAATTACCCGGTGATGGAGAGAAACCCGGTTTTTGACAAAAACCGGGTTTCTGATGCCGACAACCAGGAGTTCATGGCCACCGGCGAGAAGATTTCCTTCTCCACCACCCGCCCGGAAACCATGCTTGGTGATACGGCTGTTTGCGTTCATCCGTCAGACAATCGTTACAAGGATATCATCGGCAAGAGCGTCCAGGTTCCGCTCAACGGTCGGGCGATTCCGATCATCGCCGACGCCCTGCTTGCCGACCCGGAAAAGGGGACCGGTGCGGTTAAGGTCACGCCGGCGCACGATCCCAACGACTACGCTTGCGGTCAACGCAATAACCTGGACATCATCAACATTCTCAATCCCGATGGCACCGTCAACGATGCGGTCGAGAACGACAAATACGTCGGCAAAGACCGCTACGAAGTCCGCAAGCTGGTCATCGCCGACATGGAAGCGCTCGGCCATTACGAAGGGGTCGAAGACCGCAAGATCCCCATCAAACACAGCGACCGTTCCAAGACCCCGGTCGAACCGCTGCTGTCGGACCAGTGGTTCGTCAAAATGGACACGCTTGCACAGTCGGCCATGGACGCCGTCGAAGACGGCCGCGTCAAGTTCTTCCCCAACCGTTATGCCAAAACGTATCTCGACTGGCTCGGCGAAAAACGCGACTGGTGCATCAGCCGCCAACTGTGGTGGGGACACCGGATTCCGATTTGGTCAATCAATCTTGGTCAACTCGGCGAGCGGGATATATCAACACCCCGGTGCGAGGAACGACTCCCCGGCTACAATATCGAGGTCAATGGCGACAACGTCTCCTTCCAAGGTGATGAGTCAAAATTCATGTCTGGCATCATTGCCGACGGGGTCGAACCCGGCGACAAGCTGTTGCTGGTTTGTATCGACGAAGGTCACGCGGATGCCGAAGCGCGTCTTGCGGAACTCGGCTTCGAACAAGACCCCGACGTTCTCGACACCTGGTTTAGTTCCGCGCTTTGGCCGCACGCGACATTAGGTTGGCCGAACGCAGACCAGAATCCTCCGCTGGATGCAGATGAAGTTGCGAAACAAACTGAAATTCATCAGGGGGCTGACGCCCCCCGCTCGCCTGAGACGAATGAAGTTCTCGACGCGTTTTACCCCGGTTCGGTCCTCATTA
This sequence comes from Planctomycetota bacterium, assembly GCA_963581435.1. GTDB lineage: Bacteria > Planctomycetota > Planctomycetia > Planctomycetales > Planctomycetaceae > JABISG01. Next base: position 14,489 of record CAUZOL010000086.1, on the reverse strand, counting down.
CGTCGCGTGACATCATCACGCTGTGGGTTGCGCGGATGGTTTTGACCGGGCTGTATAACATGGGCGAGGTTCCCTTTGGGCACGTTCACGTTCACCCGAAGATTCTCGATGGCTACGGGCAGACGATGTCCAAGTCGAAGGGCAACGGCGTCAACCCGCTCGATTTGATCGAAAAGTATGGCACCGACGCCATTCGGTTTACCATCGCATCCTTCGCCGGCGAAACACAGGACGTTCGTTTGCCGATTGGCTACGAATGCCCGCACTGCGAAACCGTCATCCCGCAGACGGTCAAACACCAAAACGCGAAACCGGTCGATGGCAAGAAGCCGACCGTCAAGTGTTCTAAGTGTAAGAAGGAGTCACAGTTCTCCAGCGCGAACTTCGATCCCGACGAAGGCGCCGCCGTCGCTCGCACGGTTAGCGAGCGGTTCGAGTACGGTCGTAACTTCTGCAACAAATTGTGGAACGCCTCACGATTCGCGATGATGAACCTGGAAGGTTACACGCCGGGCGAAGTCGGCGAGGCCGATTTGATGCTGGAAGACCGCTGGATTCTCAGCCGACTGTCGCGCGTCACAGCCGAGATGACCGCACTGTTGGGCCGGTACCAGTTCGATGCCGCCACGCGGATTCTTCGCGACTTCACCTGGAGCGAGTTCTGCGACTGGTACGTCGAAATGCTCAAGCCGCGTTTCCGCGATGACGCACTTCGCCCCGCTGCGCAGCGGATGTTGGTCAGTGTTCTCGATACATTGCTGCGGTTGCTGCAACCGTTTACGCCTTTCATTTGCGAAGAACTCTGGCAGCGGTTGGGGGAATTCGCGGCCGACAGAAACCCGGTTTTTTCAAAAAACCGGGTTTCTACAACCGGCACACCAGCCGAGAGCATCATGATCGCGACCTGGCCGGACATTTCCACCGACTGGCAAGACGCCGAACTCGAAAGCCGTTTTGGACGTCTGCAGGAAACGGTTGCTGCCATTCGTAACATCCGCGCCCAATACAGCATTGGTCCCAAGACGGGGATCGATATCCACATTCACTGCGACGCTGAAATTGCCGCCGACCTGAAGCAGGTTGCCTCACAGTTCGACAACCTTGCCAAGGCGAACCTCGTCTCTGTCGGCCCCGACATCAAACGCCCCCCCGCATCCGCCGGCTTCACACTTGCCGACTGCGACGGCTTCATCCCGCTCGAAGGCATCATCGACCTGGAAGCCGAACGCGATCGTCAGCAGGAAGAAGGCGACAAAGTTCGCGGCCACATCGTCGGGCATGAGAAGAAACTGGCGAACGAAAACTTCGTCAGTCGCGCTCCCGCCGAAGTCGTAGCCGACGTCCGCGAAACCCTCGCCGGCCTGAAAAACAAGCTGACCGCCATCGAATCGATGATTGCCGATTTGAGTGGTGATTGATGCGATTGGGGAGATTCGTCAAGCCGACGGGTCGCGTCCCGTCGGAATGCGAAACCGCAAGCGATCATGCTGCTTGTATCTCAAATTCGCTCGCGCCTATAATCGCTGTACCCTGTGAGCTTCGGTCCGTTCCGAATTTTCATCCAATAACCACTAGCCCATCTTGGAGGCTGCCCCGTGTACGTCCGCATGGAGTTGTCCCGTATAATTATCAGCGAGATCAACGATCAGCAGGTGATTTACCTGCGCGAGATCGATGGCGAGCGAATGTTTCCCATCCTCATCGGAATCTTCGAGGCAACCAGTATCGACCGTCGCGTCAAAGGCGAAGTTCCGCCGCGACCGTTGACGCACGACCTGTTGAAAAATGCCATCGAAGAACTCGGCGGCGAAGTGGAAGACATCGTCATCAACAACCTGATGGACCACACCTACTACGCGGTCATTCGGATCAGGCTGGGCGAAGAACTGATCGAAATCGACAGCCGCCCCAGCGACGCGATTGCGTTGGCCGTCCACTATTCCCCGTCGCTTCCCATCTTCGTCGAAGAGGGAGTCCTGGAAGAGGTCGCCTGATGCGATTGTTGATTGACGATTGACGATTGCTGTAAAGCGCGACCAGTGGTCGCGCTTTCTCGATGCGACCTGGGCGTTCACTCCTCGGCCGCATCCTCGTCCCAAACCAGTTCCTCGGCCGCAGCGAATCGTTCTGCAACCGCCGGATGCGCCCGTAGCCGAGCGATCTCACCACCCAGAAATGCAAACGGATTGTGTCCCGCCGCCCCGGTGGCTCTCTCCACCGCGGCAATCGCCGCTTCCGGAGTTCCAGTCGCCAGCGTCAATTCTGCCGCGACAACCAAACAGAACGCATCCCCCGGTGCGAAGTTGAGAGCACGCTCCAACAGTTCCGCCGCCTGCTCGTTCTCCCCACGATCGACCGCAACACCAGCCGCCAATGCCAACACGCATCCATCCTCAGGCGCAATCTTCAATGCCCTCTGAATCGCATCATCTGCCGCTGCCGTTCGACCTAACTTCCGCAACGCCCTCGCCTGAATCGCCAGCGGCCCCGGATCGTTTTTCAGCTTGCTCGCCGCATCCGCCGCCACGCTTGCAGCCTCCTCCGCATCCTCGTCCAGCAATGTAATCGCCAGCGTTAATGCACCGAGTTGAAAACTCGGCACGTCGTGTATGAGTTGACGCAATTCGGCAATTGCTCGCCGACGATCTCCACTCAATGCCCGCGCCATGGCCACATTGTGCCGCAACTTCGGGTTCTCACGGACGCGATCCGGATGCGCCGCGGCCATCTCCACTGCACGCCGGTAGTCGTGTTCTCGTATCGCCGTAATCACGTCAGTATGCAGTCGCTGCTTCCAGCGTGAGACCATCAACACAAGCATCGTGAACAGACTACCGAGAACGGCGAATGCCGCCATCGCTTCCCAACTGGCCGTTCGGTACAAACTGTATGCCAGTGCCAACAGTAGGACACAAATGAACGCCAGCTTCGACAAACCACCCGATGTCCCCATTCGACGTAATGCGACGTTGACCTTCTTGTTGATGCTGGCCGACAGCACAAGAGACGGGAAGGCCACAACCCCCGTCAGTAGTAGTAGCGCATTGAAGTGATCGACCGGATCTCGCCCAATCCAGAATGCGGCTGCTATTGCCGCCGCCCATAGCAGCAGCGCCAGCCAAGCGCCCATCCGATGACGCGCCACTGCGCTCGAATCGACTTTGATCGCCGAGCGGTCTTCAACGGGTGCAGCCGACCGTAATGCGGCCACTCGCGAGACCAGCGGCGGATGCGTTGCCGTCGCGTATGTGAGAAACGACATCACGCCCTTGTTCGGCACAATGTGCGCCGCGTGAATTTTGACGAGCGCGGTCGCCATCTCCCGATGTCCCAGCACATCGCCGGCACAGCGATCACACTGAAACTCGAACCGACGGCTCACAATCCGCTTCATGCCAACAAAAAAGGCGAGGCCCACCGCTGCAGCGACGGGTAGCGGCAGATACGATGATGCCAGGATCGCCGCGACGGCCGCCATTGGCACCAGTGACGGATACCACCACAGCGACCCCGTTGCAATGTGTGACAATTCGTGTGCCAGTATCGCGTCCCGCTCGGTCTCTTCCAGTCGATGCATCGCTCCGTCGGTCATTACGACCATCGGAGCCGGCAAGCCGCCGACGTAGGCCATTGTGTCCAACGAGCCGGTTGACGATCGCAGCAACCGCACGCGCGGCGTTTCGATCCCCATTTCGGTTGAGATTTCTGGCACGCGTGCCAGAAACTGCTCGTCGTCAACCAACGGAAGAGACACAGTGCTGCCGCCAATCCGCACCGGCTGTGCCAGGTATCGCCCAACGCCGACCGCACTCAATACCGTCAATCCCAACGCAAACCCAAAGCTCGTCTCCGCCGGATAGGGGGGCAACAGCGAGACCACCCAGATGATCAGCGGAAGCGTTGCCAACGTCGCCGCCGTCATCGAAACCAGCCACAGCCGCCCCGCAGTCCCCTGCCCTTCCCGACTCTGACGGCTCCCCACAATCAGGAAAATCCCCATCAGCATCGGCCAGACCGCAACCGCCATTGCCAACTCGATCAACATTCGCAACTGGTTCTGATCAATCAAAGTCCACTCCGATACCTGACACGAACATTCAACATCGAACGTTGAACTCTGAACGATCAACGTTCGGTGTTGAATGTTCGCTGTTCAATACCCCGCCGCACGGCAAGAAGATCATACCAGCTCCACCGGATAACGTCGCAGACCGTCGTTGCGCAAAAAAGCCCCCGACCGAAATCGGCCGGGGGCTTTGGAATTTATGACGGGCCAGGTTGCCCCTCTTGTGTCGTTTCTGCCTGTTCTATTCGTTGGCATCGGCAGCAGATGCTGATTTCAGTGTTTCCGGTGGCAGCTGCGTTAATTGTCGGGGAACCGTGTCGAGTGGAACATCGGGGACACTGGCACGTGTGCCGACGCCGCGCGGACTCAGCGGAGATCGGCGAGCCGGCGAAAAACGGTTCTTCGGTGAAGCCGCCGGTGCCACCGATTTCTGCGGCAGCACGGAATTGTTCGTCGGCATCGTTCGCGGCGCGTCTTCGTTCCGAATTGAAATTGGACTGGTTTCGATACGGCGAGCGCGGCGATTGGAGTTGGATTTTGGGGCAACTTTCTGTGGAATTCGCAGCGTCAACCCCAACCGCAAGTCGTTGGGGCTTCGCAGTTGGTCACGGTTCGCTTTGTAAATCTCGCCAAATCGCGCACTGCTACCCAGATAACGCTGTGCCAATTCAGACAGCGTATCTCCCTTTTGCACGCGGTGGATGACGAAACCATTTTCTTTCGGCACCGAAACCGGCTGTGTCCGCCTCGTGTTATTGGTTGGACCGCTTGTTTCTTCTACCGGCTCCCATGCCGCATTCTCACGCGGAATCGGAATGCCTCCCACCGTCGATGCGCGGGTGTCAATCGGATTCGGCGGTCCGCCGGCTCCCGGCAGATCACGATTTCCATTCCCCGATCTCAGGAAATCCGGAGCGCCCCACGGATCCGAAGTTGACGACCGTGAAACATTGCGTGCCGACGTCCGTCGATCTCTTTCCATTCCGGTCAGATACGGTACGACGGGATTCTCTGAAATTTGTGCGTCAAGTTTGTCGGGATCCGATAAACCTGGAGGCAACAATTGCGAGTCACCCTCGTTGCGGAAAAAGAAGGCGCCGACAATTCCCATGAGTAGAATTCCGAGGGCGAGGCCCAGCCGTTTGTCACGTTGCATAATCGAGGCTCCTCATCCGACAGCGCGGTGCCGATCGGCAGACGAAATGTCGGATGGAATATCTGGCAGTGGACACTGCCATTTGATGTGTCGACCTCCCTGAGCGAATGCACCGATCCGCGCGGACCGGGGTTCCGTTCATTCGAGACATCGGACGGGGGGTCCCCGCGAATTCATCTACAGAAAGATAAACTCGGCAAACCACAGCGACTGCATCGTCTGCATCGCATTTGACGCGATGGTACCGGCTTTAACGCGATCAGTTGAAATGCATGAATCGGCCGCATCAGCTAATACGGCAAGCGCGATTGCGCCGGTTATGCGTCGGTGCATCGCCGTGGACATGACAGCGCTCGATCCCACGGGGCGCGGCCCGTGGGCTTTGGAGGCGTGACGTCTAACGGGGAGCCAATAGTAGCATTCCCAGCGGGGGCAGTGTGAGAGAGATGCTCTGTTGCATTCCGTGTGACGCGATCGGCTCGCTGTAGATGCCGCCGTCGTTGCCCATGTTGGTGCCGCCGTAAATTGCGGCGTCGCTGTTCAGCAATTCCTGCCAGAAACCCTGCTGCGACACACCAATGCGATAGTTCTCTCGGGGAACCGGCGTGAAATTGCAGATCGCGATGGCGGTGTGCTCCGATCCACGATCGGTCCGCTCGAATGCAAACACGCTGTTTTGCCAGTCGTCGCACTGAATCCACGCAAAACCGTCGGCCTCGAAATCGTTCGCGTACAACGCCGGCAATGTCTTGTACAAGCGATTCCAATCGCCGACGTACCGCCGCAAACTATCGTGATACTTATGGCCGAACAATGCCCAATCCAGTTCCGTATCGTGATTCCATTCGGTCCACTGGCCGAACTCGCCTCCCATAAACAGCAGCTTCTTCCCGGGCATCGCGTACTGGTAACCATACAACAGCCGCAAGTTAGCGAACTGTTGCCAGTAATCGCCCGGCATCTGCGAAAGCAGCGACCGTTTTCCGTGCACGACTTCATCGTGCGACAATGGCAGAACGAAGTTTTCCGTGAATGCGTAAACCATACGGAATGAAAGTTCCCCCTGGTGATGCGCCCGGTGGATCGGTTCATTCTGCATGTATCGCAACGTGTCGTTCATCCAGCCCATGTCCCACTTCATGCTGAAGCCGAGACCGCCGGCATACACCGGGTGCGACACGCCACCCCATGCCGTCGATTCCTCGGCGATCGTCAACACGCCGGGAAACTTGCCGTGAAGATCAACGTTCATCTGTTTTAAGAACTCGATCGCTTCCAGATTCTCGCGTCCGCCATCCTTATTGGGAATCCATTCGCCGTCTTCGCGTGAGTAATCCAGATACAACATCGAGGCCACCGCATCGACGCGAATGCCGTCAATGTGATATTGCTCAAGCCAGAATCGAGCACTCGACTGCAAGAAGTCGCAAACTTCGCTGCGGCCGAAGTTGAAGATGAGCGTTCCCCAGTCGGGGTGAAAACCTTGCCGCGGGTCCTCGTGTTCGTACAGGGCCGTCCCGTCGAAACAGCCCAGCGAATGTGCGTCGGTGGGAAAGTGAGCGGGAACCCAGTCGATCAAAATGCCAATGCCCGACTGATGGCAATAGTCCACAAACTCCATGAAGTCGTGAGGCGATCCGAAACGACTTGTCGGTGCAAAATAACCCGTCGCCTGATAACCCCACGAGCCGTCGAAGGGGAACTCGGTGATCGGCATCAACTGCAGGTGCGTGTAACCCATTTCGTGCGCATAGTCGACCAGCATTTTGGCCAACTCGCGGTAACTATAATACTGACGCCCATCGGTCGGACGTTTCCACGAGCCGAGATGGACCTCGTACACCGCAATCGGTTGTTCAAGCCAGTTGGTTGTCTCGCGACGATTGAGCCAATCGCCATCGCTCCACTCGTAACCCGAGAGGTCGTACACAATCGACGCGGTCTTGGGCGGATGCTCGGTGGCGAAGGCGACTGGGTCCGATTTCTCCAGCGTTTCGCCGTCACGCGTCCGAATTCCGTACTTGTAGCCGGCACCATGCCCCATACCCGCGATGAATCCGCTCCACACGCCCGAGTCGCTGCCGTGCAACTTGTCGCTGCCCGGCGTCCAGCCGTTTGCGTCGCATAAAACCGACACTTCTTCAGCATTCGGTGCCCATACGGCAAACCGTGTCCCGGTAATACCGTCGCGAGTTTCGGCGTGGGCCCCCTGCGATTGATACATGAATCGATCAGCTCTCTCTCAGTAAATACTTCTGTCACAACACCCGCGATACCCATTAAGACACACGTCGTGGATCGCGTCGAGTCCTAAACCCAATGGGCTGTGTCCCGACGGGTCCAACGAATGAACACCGATACCCTCTGGAAAATGCCCGCTCACGCCGACGGTTTCTGCCGCGCGTCAGGGCGACAGTCGGTCATTCCGTCCGGTGAAATCGCCCTTCGATTCAACTCGACATTCGATGAACCGGTCTTGAGCGGCATTTCAGTGTCGCCTATGCCCGACAAGGATTTACCAACTCGTCGAGTGAGTACAACCGCGCGACAGGGGGTAAGCGTAACAACTGCGCCGGTTACAACGGTTGAATCGTATCAATCGGCCAAACCGGTCGCAATGGTCGAAAACCGCCCCCAATCGCCGAATTGCGGCTCCTGCTGTGTTCCCCTCACCTACAATGTTGACACACCCCGTTCCGTCGAGCAACCTGCGGAACCAATCATGATTGCTGTGAAATCTTCCGATTCGGCAAAGCACTTAGCATGCGACTTCTGGTACTGACACTCGGACCGCCGATCATTGTCGCCGTCTCCTATTGTCTGACAATGCTCGATGGCGACAAGCCGGAAAAGCCCGAACTGCGCGCGGCCGAATCGACGATTACCGCCCGACCTGCTCTGACCGCAGCAACATCGGCTCAATTAAACTCCAGTTGCCAGGAAAAAGCCGCCTCGGTCAAACAACGGATCGGCAGTAATTGTCAAATTATCGTCCGGCCGCCGTATATCCTCGCCGGCGACTTCGACATCGATCAACTCGAACGTTACCACCGCCTGTTGGTCGTGCCGATTGCGAACGCATTATCGACCGACTATTTCGACACCGCGCCCGTCGAACCCATCACGATTCTCTTTTTCTCCGGTGACCAACCGTTTCGAGAACATGCACGCCAGCTCGACCAGCGATCGGCCATGCATGAATACGGGTATTATCATCGCGCCGATCGCCGGATTGTCATCAATGCGGCAACCGGAAATGGAACATTGGCGCACGAATTAACCCATGCCCTGGCCCGCGTTGATTTCCCTCACATCCCACCGTGGTTCGATGAAGGACTGGCCGCCCTGCACGAGCAGTGCGAATTTGCCGACGACGGACTCCGCCTCAATGGAATGTCGAACTGGCGGCTCAACGTTTTGCGCGACGCCATTCAGCATTCGCGGCTCGATTCGATTCAGTCACTCGTTTCAATGTCGTCCATTCCCCCGGAACGGGCCGACATTGATTACGCACACGCGCGGTACTTCTGCCTGTACCTGCAAAGCCGTCGGTTGCTATCACCGTTTTATCGCAAGTTCCGGCTAGCCGCCGACACCGACCCAACCGGCATCGACACGCTCCGCGAGTTGCTACAGGCTGAATCGCTCGCAACCACCGACAAGGAATTCCGGCGTTGGGTACTCGGTCTCGGCACCCGCGGATCGACACCGCCAAAGCGATTGCAATAATGCAGATCCGTCGCTGAAATCAAAGCCCACGGGCCGCGGCCCGTGGGATCTCCAACTCGCGAGTTCTCAGACGGACCGCTTCTGCTGTTGACGACGCAGTTTGCTGAAGAGATGTGCGTAACGCCCCTGAAACTTCGGCTCGGTCGCGTCAATGCGTTCGTCGGTGGGTTGCGTTTTCTCAGACGCGACCGGCGTTTCCGGTTGAACGACGTCGTAATCCGTCGGCGTGTCCGCGTCCACTTTGGCCATGACATGGTCGTCGGTCCACTCAACAAATCCGGCACTCTCCTGTACGCCGGTCTCCAGGCCCGCCCACTCGGTTTCATCGAGCGAAACCGGCGGACCGACAACCGTCTCGGAAATCGACATCGCCGAATCTCCTTCCCACGCGCGGTCATCGTTCAGCACCTGACTGATGAGCGGTTCGATCACGTCGAGTACCTGCTCCGGAGTGTGCGCTGCGGCCAGATCATATCCGAACTGTTCGGATTCAGGCTCTGAATCCCATGCTGTCTCTGCAGCTGAACTCGTGGTTTCAACCGCAGCAGCCGGCGGTGATTCCTGCATGGCGATTGTTGGCCCGTCTTGTGGAACCGCCGCGGCCAACGGGCCTGCAACCGACAAACCCGCATCCAACCTCGCATAGCGGTCAACAACAACTTCTTCCTCAACAATGGCTTCGTATTCCTCGATCGCAGAACTGTGGACGGTTGCCGCTGGCATCATCGGCGGACTCGGACGCACCGCTTCCAAGCGTTCAACTGCTTCGGTTTCATCCTGCAACATCTCAATCGACTCACTTACCGTTTCGATTGCATCGATCGCCGTCACATATTCAATCGCGTCTCCTTCGTCGTTCGTCGGCGCTTCCTCGACCGACTCCATCGCCCCAACTTCCAGCACTACAGCAGTCGGCTCAGCGAATTTTGTTGACGGCACTTCGTTTTCGTCTGTGACTGGAGCGCCAACCTCAATCGATGCGCCAACTTCGACCGATGCTGTCTCGCCGACTTCAATCACGCTCTCATCGAATTCGACCACATTCTCGCCGACTTCGATTACGTTCTCGCCAACCTCAATGACGTTGCCGCCACTGACAGCGCCCGCTACAGAATTTTCAAGAGTGTCATCGTCCGGAAACTCTTCCCAATCCGGCTCCGAATCGACGGCTTCCGTCTTCTGCTCAAGTTCCGGCTCGGCGTGCGCGGCGACATTGGACGCCGGTGCCGGTTCGTTCCAATGCAAGGGTAGTTGCTTCAAATCCTCCAACGCTTCACGAACCGTCGCCTCGCTAACTGGTCGCTCGTCGGCCACATAAGACAGTAGCAACGAATGATCGCAGAGTTGATTGAGGCAGCGCGGCAATCCGTCGGCGGCATGGGTAATGACCGACATCGCCTCGTGTTGAATCACATCTTCGAGATCGGCGCCCGCCCATTGCAACCGATGGGCGACATACATTGCCGACTCTTCCCGCGTCATCGATTCGAGCGTCACCTGACAACCAACCCGTTGATTCAGCGCCGCCAAATCAGGGTCGATCAGCTGCTCTTCCAGCTCGAGCTGTCCGCTCAACACAACGTGAATTAACGGTGTGCCGTCGAGGTCGATGTTGGCAGCAGTTCGCAACTCGTCCAACAGTTGATTACCTAGCAGGTGCGCTTCGTCAACCACCAGCAGCACCGCTTCCTTCTCCGGGCGAATCTCCATTGCCGCCGTCTTCATCTCCAGCCGCAACTCCTGTTCGGCCATCCGCATATACGGATGACCTAACTCGTACAGAATGGCCTGCAGCAGCGACCGCCGTGTCGGAAAGTTGGAATTCGCCAGGAAGACAGTCGCAAATCGATCGCGTAAATCGACAATCAGCTTCCGACACAGTAACGTTTTCCCCGTCCCCGCGGGTGCCGAAAGGATACCAAATCCCTTGCTTCCTTCGATGCAAAGTCGCAGCCCAACCAGCGCGTTGTCGGCCGACTCGAAAGGCACGAAGCAATCGGGATCGGGCGTCGCAAAAAATGGCCGGCGTAACAGACCAAAATGCGTTTCGTACATTCGCTGCTGTCCAATTGAAAAGGGGAACTGGGGCAAACCGGTTGGATCACCCGTTCGGCTCTCGCGTCCATCGCAAGAAAAGGGCATCGCAAAAAGAGACGTCGGGAAAATGGGGCGGCCGGTATAGCTGCTGGAAGAAGATCGCACGGTGCTGGCGCAGGACGCGGCTGTTCCATTCTCATCGAACCGCAGCAACACCGTTCTTTAGAACAATCGGTGCAATCCTGACGTTCATCGCAATCGAGATTTGGTCGAACCCCGTCGTGGCAGAAGGTGTCATGCTCACAAGGAGTTACGACATGAAGCCAATCAGACAATTGTGATGATTGAGACCGTGGTTTTCCGCTTTCCAAAATGAAAAAACGCGCCGTCGATTCTCAATTGTCGCCGATCGCTCACCAGAGAGTTTCGATTGCGTCAACTGACTCATACCGAACAGACTGACTCGCATTGCGGCCAGAAATGCCCGATCCACACAGAGACCGCCACGAAATCGCCTGCCAATGCAAAAAATCGACAACTTAACCCGTTTGATGATAGCTAGTTATAAACAACCGTCAGCCACCACTTTTCCCTCGACTCAAGCCGGGGTAGAATTACGCTGTGCCGCGAAAACTCGCGACAGGCAATTTCTGCCTCAAGTTGGACGAACATGTCAGAAGCATCCATCTCATTCGCAAATCACGATGACATCCGCACGCTGTTTGGCACGCGAGATGAAAATCTGCGTCAGGTCCGCGAAACGGTTGGCGTCGATGTCGTGCTGCGAGACGACGAAGTCTGCCTGTACGGTAGCGACGAGCAGATCGAACGCGCTCTGGAAATCTTTTCCGAGTTGAGGGCCATCATCGAGACCAAAGGGCGGCTGCACGACGCCGACGTCAGAGAGGCGCTGACGCGTGACGCCGCGAAAAGTCTGGCGGTTGTCGAATCGATAGTCGGCAGTGTTGCCACGCCGGCCGATGACAGTGCAACCGCGACCGAGACCCCGTCCGTCGATTCCAGTCCGTCGATCGATTTGTTCGAGAAGGCCAAGAAGGTTCTCCCCCGCTCGCCGGGACAGGCGGAATACGTCCGCGCGATTCGGCACAACGATCTTGTCTTCTGCTCTGGTCCCGCAGGCTGCGGAAAAACGTATCTCGCCGTCGCGATGGCGATCAATGCACTGCGCACCGAACGCGTTCGAAAAATCGTTCTGGTGCGGCCGGCCGTTGAAGCCGGCGAACGGCTCGGCTTTCTGCCGGGTGACATGTTCGCCAAGGTGAACCCGTATCTGCGGCCGTTGCTCGACGCACTGAACGACCATGTTGGCTTCGAGCAAGCCAAACGTTACATGGACAACGACGTAATCGAAGTTGTGCCGCTGGCCTTCATGCGGGGCCGAACCTTGAACCAGACATTCATGATTCTCGACGAAGCGCAGAACACCACCGTGACGCAGATGAAGATGTTCCTGACGCGAATGGGCATCGAATCGAAAATCGTTGTCGCTGGCGATACCACTCAGCTCGACCTCCCCGACGACGTGACCTGCGGGCTGATCGATGCCATCGAACGGCTCGACAACGTAAAAGGAGTAGCAACAGTCTCACTCAACCCCTGCGATATCGTCCGACACCGTCTGGTACGCGACGTCGTGCGGGCCTACGATTCGAACACGTCTGACAAAAAGAACTCGCGATAAAGCCCACGGGCTGCGGCCTCTGGGACCGGATACCTTGCATCTAATCCACATATCTGATCTTAATGTTGGAGGGTTTCCCGCCCGATAAAACGGCGACTGCAAGCGATCATACGTATTGTCACCACCCCAGGCGGGATTGAACCACAACCCACTCAACCTCATGCCAATCTTCGGCCAAAAGAAATCCAGAACCGCGCGCGCCGCAACAATCCGCGATACGTCATCGTATCTCGTGCGGTTGCAGGAAGCGCTGCGCGATCGAGGAGTAATTGGGCGGCTGCTGATCTGCGTGCTGGCGATGATTGTGTTGGTGCTCGCCGTCGAAGGCTGGAAGCCCGCCTTTCCATATCGGTTAGGAGACCGTGCCGAGCAGGGTATTCTTGCGAAGACCGATTTCGGCCGCGTCAACCAACAGGAGGCGGAAGAAGCGATCCGCGAGGCCCGGGAGCAGGTACTGCCTATTTTTGGTCCCGTTCCAAAGATACTGACCGACCTGCCATTGCCGGACCAATTGCATCGCGACCTAAGAAAAATCGCCGAGGCCAAGTCCCCCGAAACACTTTCCGATGAGACAAAGATCGCTTTTGCAGCGACCGATTCTCCATCGTCGCAAGCGACGACTCGAATCACAAAAGAGGAGTTTCAAACGCTGCTTAACCACGTCTCCAGTGGTGAGGGAGCTAGAGACCGCATTGATGAGATTGTGGAGGATTTCAAGCGATTCATCGAACCGTTGGAAGAGCACGACCGGATCGATCCTGCAGAACTCAAGGCCAACAAAATTCCCGTCGGAACTACGATCGTCATCATTTTGATCGATGAGGAGGGAAACGAGAAGGAAGAGCCTGTCGTCGCATCCGATGTCCTGCTGACAGAGTCGTTCAACGAAACAGGCTATCTCGGCAAGCTGTGGGTGAACCATCCGGAATTGGCCGGCATTCGTACCCAGCTGGAAAACTGGTTGATTCGTCACGTGCCCTTCACCCTCGAATACAAGGGAGGCGATACGGGGCTTCTCCGTCAAGAATCTGAGAAGGCCATTAACAATATCATCGCCGAATACCTTGTCGGCGACAGATTGCTCACATGGGGCAACCAACTCGATGACGAAACGGCTGCCGTTCTGACCGACGTGTTGGATGAGTACCATGCGGGCGAAACGCTGCTGGCTCCCGGTGAACACATCGATGAAGAGACGCGAGCCATTCTGTACGACCAATATGAGGCGTTAGTTAACAGAGTCAGTGTCCAGCAGCACATTCAACGCGTCGGCATCACGGTATTGCTGATTTTGGTGTTGATGATTTTGAATGGTTACTACATCGTTCGCTACGAGTCACATCTGGTCGCCAGTGCCGCACGACTGGGCATTTTCCTCACCGTTGTCGTCGTCGCCGTCGGTTTAGGGCGTCTGTTGTCCTTTGATCCCTGGCGGGCTGAAATCATCCCGCTCACTGCCACCGTCATGGTCTTTGCCATCGCCTACAATCAGGTGTTGGCTACACTGACCGGATTCACGCTCGCGCTGGTCATCACTCTCTCGACGGGTGGTGACCTGGGCCACTTCGTCGTGCTGATGAGCGTAGCCGCTACGGCCGTCGTTCCGCTGGCACGCGTCCCCTCGCGTTCCACCATCATTAAGGTCGGCTTCCTCGCCGGTGCCACATTCTTCGTGGTCACCTGGGGCACGCGCATCATTGCCAGCCAAACACTGACCGACGTCTGGAACGATTTCGACTCTCTCAAATCCAGTCTCAAGGGTGCAGCCTGGTGTGTCGCTGCCGGCTACCTCGTCGCCG
>CAUZOL010000085.1:0-21717 GCA_963581435.1 Planctomycetota bacterium | reverse complement strand
GCTGCGACTAAATGAGTCGCAGAGTGTATTTTGTCATTGACGCTGCGATGCGTTGCATCGCAGCTACTGGAAGTATCCTCGTGCTTCGCTCCATTTCCATCCGCGATGTGACGGAAGGTAACTCTGCACGAGATTGTTGAAATGATCTTCGTCAGTGACTCGCTTGCGGCTGCCGCTGCGACTGAACCACGTACGTTGTTCGCATTCCAGATTCAGACGCAGAGTCAGCGATGTCTTGATCGATTTACGGACTGCCGCTGATGTTTTCGCAGTTTTCCAACTCAGAAGCAAATGAATGTGAGTTGGATCGGTTGCGGCGAAGTGGCAGCGGAGCGATTGTTTCGCGCTGGTGGTGAGAGACTCATCGATTAGTAGTTGCTGTTGCTCATCGCCAAAACGGATCGCTGGTTCGTTTGCAATCGCGTTATAGACCTCTGCCAATTCCGGGTCGGTGGGAAGAATGCCTTCACCACGGCGCACGTATCCCTCGGGACGGTCGGGCATCCAACTTCGATACGCGTGAACTGTAAGCAAGTACACAGGCATGCGGTTTATCGTACCGCGAGGACCGAACAACGCAAGCGCGAGTAGCTGCGACTTAGCAAGTCGCAGTGTCATTGACTCTGCGATGCGTTGCATCCCAGCTGATACGGCGCAGCGCAGCTACCAAGGCATTTCCATCATCTCGACAACCTGTCGGGCGATGCGGTCGATGACCTGTTTCTCTGCGGTTGCCAACGATTGTCCCACTTCCGGCGCGAAGCTACCGGTGGAGAGCAGTTGGATTTCTTCGCTTTCGATGGGTACCCGCTGTTGGGCGATGATCTCGCCGTTGCGCAGGTCTTCCCAGGTGACCTCAACCGCGATGGCCAGTTCCAGTTCGCGTGGATCGTCGAATGCCGACTCGCCCAACACGCGTTTCTTGATGCGGACAATCCGACCCGTCAATCGGCTGTCGGCGTTGCCCTCTTTCGCCAAGCGGAAATGCGTCTGCTTTTGAATCTCTTTCTGGACTGCGTCCGTCAACTGGAATTCGACACCGCGCCGATAGGAATCGGACGTGAAGATGGGGACGTGCACCGAACGCACATCGGACTGATAAACCGACCCGACCATGTACCCACAGCCGGTCAGCGACATCACACAGAGAACCGCCACGAGCAGGCTCGCAGCATCGATTCGCTTTCGATTTGACGTCATGGGCAGCCTTTCGCGGTCACTATTCAACGTCCTCATCATCCATGCTGTCATCGTCGCCGCGACCGGGAATCCGCAGTAGCCGTGGCATGCTTGGCACGCTTGGCAGTCGCTGCAGCAATCGCTGTCCAAAGCCCGGAGTTTCCTTCGGCGCATCGGGTCGATCGGTGATAATTGGAATGTCCGGTCGATCGGCGATGATGGGAATGTCGGGGCGATCGGTGATGACGGGAATGTCGCCATCGGGTCGGTTGACTCGCTCTGGTGTCGCTGCCACGTCGCGACGTGGCAATCGCGGAACCGCTCCCATTACGCGTTGTCCAAACGAAGTGGGATTCGCAGCATCGGCACGCAATTCATCCAGTTTTGCCCGGGCGCGATCCGCGTAGATGGTATCGGGATGGTCGTCGATGATTTGTCGACAATAGACTGCGACCGCACGTGGGTTGGCTTTCTTGCCGTAGTACAAAACCATTTCCCAATCGCGTGCCGCCATTGCTTCTTCGATTTTATTCAGGTCGCTGTTCAGACGCCCGCTTTCGTTTGAGTTGGGGAATAGCTTCAGCGTGCTTTCTTTCAGCTGCCGCGCTTCTTCAAGCGCCTTGCCGTCGTACTTGTCTCCCTGATACGACATCAACCGCACGTGGGACCCCAGCACGAACGCGTTCTGCAGGTGCTGGCTTTTTGGGTACTCCTGCCGCAGAATCTTGTAGACACGGGCGGCTTCCATATGGTTGCCTTTTCGCAGGTGATAGCTCGCGGTGAGCATCAGCGCATCGTCGGCCAATGGACCGGTCGGATCGTGCAGCCAGATCGATTTGAGTGCCTGCAGCGCGCGGCCTTCGGTGTCGAAGACGGGTCGCGTGCGGTCGAATGCATTCGGCAGAATCGGAACGGCACGCGTCAGTTGAAAACTCTGATCCTTGTCCGGTTTGGGCAGAGGGCTCGACTTGGGGTCTTCAAAGTTGACCTGTTCAATGTCGCCCGAAGTAACCACCTCCGGGAAACGCAACCAGGTGCGTGAAATTGTGAATAGTCGTTGAGTTGCCTGGGGCATGTATCGTGTCGAAGGAAACTTCTCGAACAGCGTGTCGTAGCCGTCTTGCGCCGCCGGATAGTGTTTCTGCTCGAATTGGCTTTCGGCCCGCAAGAACAGCGCGTCTTCTTCGATTTGGCTGTCCTTGTATTTCTTCGCGATTTGACCGAAACGTTTTTCGGCCGCCTTGTATTCGCCGTCGTTGAACAGCGTTTCGGCCTTGTCCAACTCGGCGATGCCTGCTGCCGGGCGGAAGTTGCGGCGCGCCGCTTCTTCGCGGCCTCGGCCGACGGCCTGCATCACACGTTCCAACGGACTGAGGGTTTCTTCTTCCTCATCATATGCCGATGCGTACTTCTCCTTGTCGTTCTGGCGGCCGAAGTTTTTCAAATTCGACACGTCCAGCATCGACTTGCAGCCGAACTGGCCCAGGCAGAGCGCGATGAGTGGAAGGAGACGCGCTGCCCGCAGCGCGACCGATATACGATTTTTGGAGGGATTTGTTTTAACCATTGTCTTCCGTGACATGTCGGCAGGAAAACGCGAAGTGAGAGAGGAGAGAGAGGGGAGGGAGTCGCGTTTTGTGGTGACGTGGTTGGCCGCAGAAATCAGTTTTGAAGATATCGATACATTTTGGGCCGATGACCCAGGATGTGAGAAATGGCAGATGCGGTAATGCGTCGCATTTCCGCAAGTTGCTTAGGTGAAATGATCAGAGATGATGCCGACTCATCGTTGGCCTGCGATAACTTGTGAAGTGCGTGGATTGTTCCCGGTTGAACCGGCTGTTGTTGGTATTCCTGTTTTCGACATTTCGGGCAGATCATTCCACCCTGTGAAACCCAGAAGACGGTGGGACCCGTTTCGGTCAGCGGGACACCGCATGCCATGCAGACGTCGAATGATGGTAACTGCCCAATTTCTCGCAGCACCGCCAATTCAAAACGGACAATTGTCTCCTTGGGATTTTCACCCGTTCGTAAGCGGTTCAAACCGGCGACGCTTTCGTCGAACAGTTCGGTGTGTGGATCGTATTCTTCGGTCAGACTGGTCAGCAGTTCGGCGAAATAGTAGCCGCCGTACAACACATTGAGGTCTTTACTTTCCGGCCTAAATCTTTGTATGACTTGAGCTTCCGTCAAAATATCGAGACTACTCGAAGATTTGCGGATGAAGACTATGCGACAATGCGTTAACAGGTCAAGAGCAGCATCGAATGGTCCCTTCAATCGCTTCGCGCCTTTGGCGATCGCCGATATCTTGCCGAACTCGTGCGTGAACAACGTCACCACGCGACTTGTCTCGCTGAAATCCGCCTGGCGGATCACAATCGCTTCGGTTTTTTCGCTCGACACAAACTGGATTCCGACAGGGGACAGTAGAAGTCGTCATGCACGTTGCTCGTCTATTCTCTGTTTCTCAAAGCCGCGACGCAACGCTTCGCAGCATCCCTGTAATCGCAACAACAAACGATACACTTTGCACGTTCGATTTAAACGCAACGATGCAAAGGACGCGAAGAGCCGCAGAGTGAAGGCGAACAGACCGCATTTGCACGAATTGAAATGCGAGTTGTTTCCCCAAGAGGCCGCAAATAAAAGCCTGAATCGCAAGCGAAGGAGCGATAAGAGTTCGTTGATCCCCCGCGATGCTCCTTCGCTTGCGCTTCAGGCTCCGGTTTTCTCGATGTTGTCTGTGTTTCCTTTGCGAATCTCTGCAGACCTTTGCATCTTTGCGTTAAAAAAAGAAGCCGAGTTGAACGCAACAGCCCACCCGCAATGACGGATGGGCTGTTGCAATGGCTCTCTGAATCGTGGTCACCCACACCGGCTTACAGCTGGTCCAGGATGAAATGGTGTCCCCGATGATACGGCCTGGGACTGGGGTAGTAGTTGTACCATTGCTCGTTGTACACCGGGATGCGGCGGCTGGCCGGGTACCGGTAATACAAGTGATTGTAACTTCCCTGCGAGCGGTCGAAGCTCTGGGGATAGTAGACGTAGGGGTAATAGTAGAACCGATTCCAATCGGTCGGTTGACCGCGGCCCGCCGCCTGCGCGGAAGAGGCCATTAGTCCGGTCGCCATAATGACGGCCGCACAAAACAGAAACATCGATAACATCAGGCGTCGCGGCATCTGGGTCTCTCCTGCCGGTAAGGTTGCAGGGACTGGGTCCAATCAAGTCGGGACACGCCAATGGTGAGGTCGCACCACGGGCCTGCAACAAATACATCGACCGTCGATCGTTCGTCACAATAGGAAACTTCGGTTCAATCGGCGCAATCCGACCACTTTTTCATCTTGCCGACGTATGCCGCGACAGGTAATCTCCCGGCTCGAAAGACTGAATTCCCCGCTGCTGTTCCTATCGACAGGGAGTTGTCGTAATGACTTGGCATCGATTGCGTTGCGTGACTGCTTTGTGTTGCTTTGTCGCCCTGTTTTCCCTTCAAGCAACTTCATGGGCCGAAGACCCGCAACGACAACCAGTCGAAGCGCCAGAACCCAAACCGGCCGAGAAACCGGCGTGGGACAGTCCCATTCAGCCGAAGCACGTGCGGCCTCACATTGAATTTCTTGCGGGAGAGGAATTGAAAGGCCGTTCCGACGCTGGAGCGCGCGTTGCCGCCGAGTACATTCGCGATCAATTCAAAAAGGCGAAGCTGGCACCGCTGTTCGAGGAAGAGAGTTTCTTTCAGAACATTCCCGGTCGCGCCGACGAGAACGGTGAGAAGCCGGTGATTGGTCGCAATGTCGGCGGTTGGATTGAGGGCAGCGATCCGAAACTTCGCGGCGAGTTTCTTATCATCAGTGCGCATTACGATCACCTGGGTGTTCGTAACGGAAAGATGTACCCCGGTGCCGACGACAACGCCAGCGGTGTCTCGATGATGCTGGAACTGGCGCGACGGTTGGCGACTTCGACGAAAAAGCCCAAACGCAGCATTGCCTTTGTGGGATTCGATCTGGAAGAACGTTTTCTGTGGGGTTCGCGGTGGTTTGCCGCGCATCCGCCGTGGCCGATGGAGCAGGTGAAGATGTTTATCACGGCCGACATGATCGGCCGTTCGCTGGGAAATTTGCCGTTGCCGACCGTGTTTGTCATGGGCAGCGAACACTCGCCGCAGTTGGCCGCCACGCTCGATCGCATCGGTGCGCCGAACGGTCTGGAAGTGGCGCGACTGGGCATCGCCCTGATTGGCACGCGCAGCGACTACGGCCCGTTTCGCGATCGCAAGGTGCCGTTCCTGTTCTTCTCAACCGGCGAACATCCCGATTACCATTCCCCACGTGATCTGCCCGACCGCATCGATTACGAAAAAGTTGCCCGGGTGTCGGGTTTGGCTTTGAAGATTGTCGCCGACGTTGCCAATGCCGACGAAGCGCCCGAATGGACCGACACGATTACGCCGAACCTGGATGAGGCGCACACACTGAACCGCATCACGAAAACGCTGCTCGATCCCGAGTCGAATCATCCGCTGACCAGTTTGCAGCGGCTGATTGTGACGCAGGCGCGAATCAAAACCGACCAGATCATCAAGCGGGGAACGATCACCGGCACAGAACGCACGTGGCTGACGCGTTTGGCTCAGATCATGATGCTGTCGATTTTTTGAGCTGATTGGCAGGCGGCGTGTTGGGGGGCTGCGAAACCGCAAACGTTGGGTGGCGGGGCGTAAGGCTTTGCGTCGGTGCGTTATGCATCGTTCGGTGTTGAGTGCGTTTTGGTTGTGCCGAAGCGTTCCAGTAGCAGCACGAATGCGAATGCGGCCACGGCGAGGCCGATTGTTGCCCAGACGTCGCCGGTGAATGCGTCGGGCCACTCGTTGCGGAATTCCTTGAGCTTGAACTTGGTCACCTCCGGCGTGAGGTCGAACTTGAACGGCCAGATTTTTCGAAGCGACCCAAGCATGAACCCACACAGTACGGCCATCGTTGCCGACTCAAATCTTGCAAGCAGCCATTTCAGGAACTTGCTGAAGCTCAGAATTCCAATCGTTGCGCCCAATCCAAACGCGCCAAGCGTGAGCCACGTATCGCCATTCGCACTACCATTTTTGACTTCTTCCATAGCGCCGGTGAGGTCGAAATACGCCCCAAGAATCAGCAGAATGAACGCGCCGCTGATGCCGGGAAGAATCATCGCACAGATGGCAACGCACCCGCACGCCAGAATGTACCAATTCGAATCGGGCGGGTTCTCGAACACCGGCAGCGCCACGAGAAAAAAAGCTCCCGCCGCGCCAACGACCATGCAAGCGACGAGCTTTGCATTCCAGCGATCGATAATGTGGGCAACGTGCCAACTGGATGCGAGTATCAGCCCGAAGAACGCGCCGAATGTGTATTGCAGCTGTTCTTCCA
The DNA here is from genome assembly GCA_963581435.1 of Planctomycetota bacterium. Lineage (GTDB taxonomy): Bacteria > Planctomycetota > Planctomycetia > Planctomycetales > Planctomycetaceae > JABISG01. The sequence goes on along the minus strand of CAUZOL010000085.1, from coordinate 15,115 downwards.
GCAGGTAATGCATCAGGCCGCCTAGCCCGAAGGCACCGATACCGATTCCCAGGAGTAACGTAATGAGAAACAGAACATCGATGTGCCGCAGTGCAGCGATCAGTTCCCCTTTTCGCAGATGGGTGAGAAACGTCAGATCGAAGTGGCTGATGGCGTTGACCAGCCGTTCGTAAATGCCCAGAATCAACGCAACCGTGCCACCGGAGACGCCGGGGATAATGTCGGCTCCCCCCATCAGGAACCCGCGCCCCACGTTTATCAACAGGTCCAGAATTATCGCCCAGATTGCCATCACACACTTGTACGTTCGGGAGCGAACTGAGAAGGTAACGTTCGGCAAAAGTGTAGACGTTGCTGGCCGCCTTGCATAGAAACCCATCAGTTCATTTGCTGCGACACCGGCTGTTCATGTCGCACCCTCATAGCCCACCGGTTGCGACCCGTGGAGACGAACATCACCGAGGAGAGAAATTGTGAAAGGGCCTGGAATTCGGCTCGACCTGGAAGTCCGACGCGAGTGGGAGTGTCCCCTATGCGGGAAACGCCGGCGAGCGACCGGCGACGTTGTTGCCCTGCGCTGTGGATGCACACGCGACAAGGAAAGCATGAAACTCCTCGAAGGGCAGCGTCAAACGCGTTCTTTCGCTGAAGTGATCGAACGCATCCAGAGTGCCTCGACGTCAGCCGAGCCACCGCAGCCCGCGAAACCGGAACCCGCTGCCGATGACAACCCGCCGTCAGAGGTCACCGAGGTGGGTGAAGCGACGCAAACTCCTGCAGATGCTGCCGTCGAGGAAATCGACGCGACCACGCCGCCCGATCCTGAAACTCCCACGCCGGAAACTCCCGATCCGGAAACGCCCACCGCCGATGAGAACAGTTGAGTGATTCACTGTCGTGCAGGTCGATAGCTAATCGACAGTCGGCAGAATCACTTCCTCGTGCAGCCAGAACCGTTTGAGTTCCTTCACCAGCCGCAGGAATTTTTCCAGATCGACCGGTTTGACCAGGTAGCTTTCCACCTGAAGCTGCTGCGTGCGGACGATGTCTTCCTGATCGGTCGAGGCGGTCATCACCACAACGGGAATGCCGCTCAAATCGTCGCACGCCTTAATCTCGGTCAACACCTCGCGGCCGTCTTTCCCCGGCAGACCGAGGTCCAGCAGGATCATATCGGGGCGCGGCGCCTGTCCGTATTTTCCACGGCGAAAGAGAAACTCCACCGCTTCGTTGCCGTCGGAAATCCACGTCAGCCGGTGTTCAAACTCTCCCTTTTTCAGCGCACCGATCGTCAGCCGCGCGGACGTCAAGCTGTCCTCGACGAGGAGAATTTCAATCGGACGTCCCACGGTGTTCTGGCTCATATCGGCCGAACCCAAAAGACTCGCACAAATACCGGCATACCGTTGCCTGAAAGAAAATCGATACAATTTCGCATTGGTATCAGCAACCCTACCAATCGTCAACTTTACAACCTCTTCCGTCAATAGATGAATTATGACAAACGGAGATTTGGCGACAAGATTGTGTTCACAGGCATTGTGTGCGTTTCCACGTGAGGGTGTCCCGACAATCTAACCAGGGAAGGCTGAAGGGAAATGCCGCCCGTCGTATTTCGCCAATACTCACTGTATAACACCGGCGACACTCCAGTGGCGCCCGACGCGCAAACTCAGTCTCGCAAGCTGACGGGCGGAAAGGGCCGATCTCGTGTTGACGAGACTTGAGGGAATCTTTATCGTTCCGCCCGCATTTCCGATTTTTTTCTTCACCGACATCCCAACACACATCACATCCACCGGCCGATTTGACCGCTCTGGTCGATCACCAACCACCTCATCGCATCGCTTTTCTTCGACTAATACGCACAACTCGCTATCCCGCGCATCTCATTGTTGCCCAATGAGATGGCATTTCTTGCCCGAATCCAATTCATGTTCCGCCGAAATCACACAACTTATCTCCCACTGCTGATTTCCGGGCTGCCGGTCTTCGCAATTCAGTGGCTACGGATTGCGGGCATTCCAGCCGTACCGTTTCAGACTTCGACGCTCTCTCGCCAGGGGAGCACGGCCGCCGGACAGATTCTCGTTTTCGATGCCCGCAATGCATCGGGGCGGCTGGATTCCAGAATGGCACGCGAGTGCGGCGCAGAAATCATCAACGTAGCCGATTTGCTGCCACGTGCGGAAATCCGCCCCCAGCACGGCGAAAGCGTTCCGGATGAGCAACAGGTGATCCGTCTTCAGACGCACCGCGCTGCGTTCTTTGACGAGTTGAAACTGCGAATCGAAAGCGCTGGCGGTTTCTGGTTGAGGCTGGCCGACTATCCGTTCCCGTTTCAAAGTGCGCTTTGCCGTTGCCAGAATCCGGAGCAAGACCTGCAGAGATTCGCTGAGCAGTTCGCCATCAGCAGCGACGGCATCAATTCTCAGAGTCGAAGCGAAACGGACGAGAAATCCGTTCCGTCGATGCGGGAAAGTCACGCATGCGGTCGTCCCATCTTCATCAGCGACACCCAGCCTCAGTCTCAGTCTGCCGATTCGGCCCAACCGCGACCATTACCCGCAGATGAATTTCCACTCATGTGGCAGACGACTGGCGAGCAGTTTCTGAAATGGTGCCACCTGCGCTCTCAACTCACCCTTACGGCTTGGAAGACGGAGACAACCTACCGTATTCAATGTTCGGGCGACATCGCTGGATTTCGACCAACCATTGGACTCTGGTTGGGCAATCACGTCGCATCGCTTCCACTCGCTGAAAACACCATGACGGTTCGTGAAGAAGGAATCCTGTTCGTGCAGGAACATCGTCGACATGCTGCCGGATTTGCGGCCGGTTGGATGGCTGAATCCGGGATGTTGAACATTTCGGAAGTTCCCGCACATCAATCGGCGTGACGTTGGACGCGTCTCGCACAAGTGTCTCTCAATCAATTGGAAAACCCCACTCTTTCAGATCACTTTCTAGTGACAATCGAAAGGCAATTCGATGAAAAACTTTACGGCATTACTTGTTGGCATGGCACTGTTGAGTTCCGCTGTGGGCTGCTGTTGCAGTCAGGGCGGTTGTTTTGGATCCAATTACGGATACGGTGGCGCTGGTGGATGTTCCAGCGGAAATTGTGGCGTTGCACCGGGTGGATACCCGCTGGGCGTTGCTCCGCAGGGAACGTTCCAGAACTACAACTCGGTTCAGGCTGGATATCCCGGCACCGTCACCACACCGATCACCGCCGGCGCATTCGCTCAGCCCATTGGCGTTCCGCAAACCGCCTCTGTGGCGCTGGAGCCACTGCCGACTTACTGATCCATCGGATAAATCGACGAATCTGACACGGCGCATACGGCCGCGGGCAATGGGTTGCATTGCCTGATCGCTTGCCGTATCGCACTGCTGCCGTATCGCACTGCGGTCGCCTCTGCATCGAGCGGAGGCGTGAACGGGGTCTTCTCATCCGACTCTGAGTCTGTCCGGCGCAGGATAGACCGGCGATACGGTATCGCCGCGCGCCGAGGTGAACCGGATGCGTGCACACGCCATCACGACGTCGCTCGACCCCAACGACGGCGCACCGTATAATCCCACAAACACGTTCTGTCCGTTTCTTCCCACTCTGTTGCCCGCCGATGAATATCGTTTATTACCCGCACCCGGCTTTGCGGTGGAAATCGAAGCCCATTGCTGAAATCAATGCCGAACTTCGCGAAACTGTTCGGGAAATGTTCAACTTGATGTACGAGGCACGCGGCGTCGGTCTGGCTGCCAACCAGGTTGGTCTGCCGTTACGGCTGTTCATCGTTAACGCGACGGCCGAGCCGGAAGAAACCAAACAGGAACTCGTCTTCATCAATCCCGAAATCACCCAGCGTAAGGGCAGCATCGAGGGGGAAGAAGGTTGCCTTAGTCTGCCCGAACTCTACGGTCAGGTCCGCCGCGCCGAAGAAATTGTGGTTGAAGCGTTCGATTTGCAGGGGCGGGAATTTTCAATGACCCTCACCGAGCTTGCCGGCCGCGTCGTCCAGCACGAAACCGATCATCTTGACGGTGTAATGTTCACCGACCGTCTGAGCGAGAGCGCCCAGCGAGAAGTCGAAGGACGACTCGACGATTTCGAATCGCAATTTCGACGGCAACAGGCAGACGGCGAGATTCCTTCAGACGACGATATCAAACGTCAATTGAAGGCAATGGAACCAGAATGACGCGACACACCGGCCTCTAACATCCATAACATCAATTTGTGACGGCAACACTCCATTTAGCCGCCTCGCTCGCGGGGCGTGACGACGTCACGCGAACCCAACACACACGGGGCAAGCCCCGCGGCTAAATTATCCCGCCGTGGGAAACGTTAACAGACGATATTGCGACGCCAAGGAATAACGCGTGAGCTTGCGATTGGTGATGATGGGAACGGGAGAGTTCGCCCTGCCGACGTTCCGCAGCCTGTACGAGACGCAACACGAGGTGGTTGGGCTCTTCACGCAGCCCGATCGCACGGGACGTGGACATCATCACCACGTGAACCCGATGAAATCGACCGCCGAGGAACACGGCACGCCGGTCTTTCAGCCGCAAAGCGTCAACACCGAGGCCGCGCTGTCCGATTTACGCGCCTTGGAAGCCGACTTGTACGTCGTCGCTGCTTACGGACAGATCCTCTCGGCAGAGTTGTTGGAGATACCACGGTTTGGCGCTGTCAACTTACACGCATCGCTGCTGCCGCGTCATCGTGGGGCCGCGCCGGTGCAATTCGCCATATTGACGGGCGATGCGGAAACGGGCGTCACCATCTTTCAGATCGACCCTCGCCTGGATGCCGGTCCGGTTCTCGGAGTCGTTTCCACGCCAGTCGGGCCGGCAGAAACAGCTGGCGAACTGGAATCGCGTCTGGCAGAACTCACCGTCCCGTTGGCCCGCACGGTGATCGATCAAATCGATACCGGATCGGCCGAAAAGAGCTTGCAAGATGTCTCGCTGGTGACGCGGGCACCGCGATTCAGAAAGGATTTCGGGGCGATTGACTGGTCTCGTTCGGCCGTGGAGATCGAACGGCACATCCGGGCAATGCAGCCCTGGCCCAAGGCGTTCACTTTTCTCTGTCGGCCGGAGCATCCAGCGATTCGTCTCATCGCAATCTCTGCACGTCCTTGCGAATCGGCTGATGGAGAAAAACAGGGGCAAATTACCGTCGCCGAGGGCGAACGCCTGATCGTCAACACCGGTCAGGGAGGGCTGGAATTGCTCACATTGCGCCCCGAAGGCAAAGGCGACATGTCCGCCGCCGAGTTCCTGCACGGCCATCCCGTCGGCGCAGAGAGCCGATTGACAGCGGACCCCGCAGGCGGCTGATCGCCTATTGCCCCATTCCCCCATTTTTGGGAACATTCCCGCCCATTGTTCATTCCATTGCCCCGAGCCTGCGCGCACGCCACGATGCACCAATTGACGAAGACAACTTCGCATGGAGACACACACTGGTTTGTGCAGCCGGAATCGGCTGAACAACTCCTCGGTGCGGATGGTTTCCGGCTCGCAGAATGGCGGCAGGCGGGATTGCTGGAAACAGTGAAGACCGGACCTCACCGCACCGTTTACCGACTGAATCATTCGTCCGGTTGCTACTACCTGAAACACTATCGTGTGAGTGACTGGAAAGCGGTCCTGCAAAACGTCGTCCGACCACCGCGAGCCATCCTGGAATGGAGGGCTGCACAATGGGTTGCAGCCGCCGGCATATCGACGATCGAAACGGTCGCCGTTGGTCGTACGATCCGCCGCGGACTGGCATTCGACAGCTTCCTGGCATGTCGGGCCATTGAGGACACTGAGCCACTCGATGCCTTTGTAGCGCATCGATTGCAGCAACTCCCAGCAGCGCGCCGTCACATTGTTCGTCGAAACCTTTCGGAGTCCCTGGGGCGTTTGGTCGCCGCACTGCATCGTGACCGGATCATTCACCGCGATCTACACGCCGAAAATATTCTAGTGCGACTCGCGCCAGACGCTTCCCTGCAACTCTGGTTGATCGACTTGCACGCCGTCGCCACTTGCCGTCGCCTCACCTTGCGGCACATCCAGCGGAATCTCGCGCTGTTGAATCCTGCGTTGGTTCACGATCTGACCCGCATTGACCGGACACGTTTTTTTCGCAGCTATTGGTGCGCCCTGCTGTCGTCGGCCAATACGATTACGGTTCAACCCGAGCATCTGGCGTCGTTATCCGCCCGATCGGTCGCGAACCGCATCGCCGAGTACTGTCGACACGATTTGATCCGCATTCATTACAAACGCGATCGCAAATGGTCGCACGGAAATCGTCGTCTGATTATCGCCGACACCGACACCGCTCGCTGTCGTGGGCTCACAATTCTCGGCCGCGAGCAACTGCTGGAAATTCGCGACGACCCAAATGAGATGTTGGGCTTTGAGTTGCGTGAACAGTCCTGCGGCACGAACCAAGAACAAACGAGGATCGTTTCGCTGAAGTGTGGCAGCGATCAAATTGAATGCCGCGCGCAGTTTGTTGAGCGACCGTTCCAAAGTCGTTGGCAACAATTGACGGGGACGCATTCTGAAGCCCGCCGCGCCTGGGAAATGGGACATGCCTGCCTCCGCCGCAACATTCCCACGCCGCGCCCGCTTGCGATCGTTGAAAAAAAGTGCGGCAACAAGATACGGCAGTATTCCTTGACCGAAAACATTCCCGACGCCGTCTCGCTCGATGCGTTTCTACAAGACGACGTTGCAGATGTGGAAGCATCGCTTCGCGACCGCCAGTTGTCCGGCATCGCGATTCAGTTTGCCCAGGAATTGCGGCACATGTACGCCGAGGGATTTGACTACAAATCGCTGGACGATGCGTCGATTCTCATCGATCGCAACAATCCCGGCCGACGATTGTGGTTCGTCTCGCCGCAAAATGTGCGACGGCTGCATCGGCCAGGAGCACGGCAAGTCGCCGAGGTGTTGACGGGACTAGCCGACAGTCTAAAATTTCACACCAGCGTACGGCTGACGCACTGTCTCCGCTTCCTCAAACGCTTCCTGTCAGACCGCTATGCCGCCGACTGGAAGGCAACCTGGCGAGCGGTTCAGCGCGGTGTCAGTGAATCGACGCAGATGCAACGCAATAATCGACGTCGAAGCACCACCGCCGTCCAACCGGACAACACCTTGGAGTACACATCTTTGAGCAAGTCGGCATAGGAAAATCCATGGAAACACATCCTGCCCGGCAAACGGGCGAGACAATTTGGTTTTGCTCATGCAGCACAGTCACGCGGAATGTTTGGCTCGCGATGTGGATCGTTGCATTCTCGTTCTGCGTGGGCTGCCAAACACCGCAACGACCAATTGCGCGGCCCGCCCGTCATTCGATTCGGTCTGAACAACTTCTCATACTCAGCGATTTCAAACTCGATAAAGAGCACCCGCTGATTCAAGACTTGATTGCGCTGCGCGGCCAGGTCGCAAGAACACTCGCGCTGCCGAAGCAAAAGGAAGAAGTGGTCGTCTATCTCTTCAGCACAGAGAGTGAGTACCATAAGTTTCTCGACACGGCTTATCCCGGACTACCCAGACGGCGAGCATACTTTGTTGGCACGCCCCGCGAATTGGCCGTCTACACGTACTGGGGAGACCGAATTCAAGAGGACCTCAGGCACGAATACACGCACGGCTTGCTGCATGCTTGTCTGAGGAGCGTGCCGTTGTGGATCGACGAGGGACTGGCCGAATATTTTGAGGTCGTGGGGCCAAATCCGGGTACGGTTAACACCGAGTATGCCCAACGGCTTTCCGCTTCACTTGCCAACGGTTGGCGTCCCGACATGAAACGGCTCGAAGGACTCGATGAGTTTTCACAAATGCAGCGCATCGACTACCAGGAGAGTTGGTCGTGGGTGCATTACATGCTGCACACAACTCCTGAGACCCGAGAGGCATTGCTGAGCTACCTTGCCGATCTGCAGCATTCCACGTCACCTGAACCGTTGAGCGATCGCCTGGCGAAGGCCGACCCATACGTTTCCTCGCGTGTTCTCAGCTATCTGGCATCGCTGAATACGGCACACCTATTTAACAGCCAAGCGCAAGATGAACCTCAACGAATTCGGTTGACCGCGGAGAAGCAGTCAGCGGAGATCACGACACCGCCCGCGGGTGGCAAGATCCGCTGACGCTACGAATCATTCAGCAGAGACCGGCTCGCCTCGACTGCTCGATTCCATTACTGTCTAATGATTGAAGCGAGAATCGAACTGCTGAGAATTCGCCAGCTCGGGAAAGCGACAGCCTGTCGCCGATAACCGAACTGGATCAATTCGTCCCTGCGATCGTCGGAAGACAAATGCACGACTGCGAAGCATTGCTGCAATACGAGTTCAACAACCCTCAGTTGTTAGAGCAATGCCTGACGCATGCCTCGGTCGCTTCGACTCGGCTGGCATCGAATGAACGTCTCGAGTTTCTCGGCGACGCTGTTCTCGGTCTGGTTGTGTGCGAGTTGTTGTTTCACCAGTTTCCGCAGCATGCCGAAGGGGAGTTGACGCGGTTGAAGTCGATGTTGGTTAGCCGCCACACCTGCGCCCAGATCGCTGCCGACATGGGATTCGATCAACACCTGATCGTTGGCAAAGGTGTGAACTCATCCGGGCGTATGCCGAGTTCCATCCAGGCCGCAGTACTCGAATCGCTCATCGCCGGCGTCTATTTGGATGGCGGGATAGAGGCGGCTCGTACGGTCATCGAGCGGCTCATCGCGCCGGAAGTTGAGCGAGTCACCCAAAGCGACCACATCACCAACTTCAAGAGCCTGCTGCAACAACTTGCACAGAAGCTGTCGGGCGTGACGCCGGTCTACCGCATCCTCGACGAGAAGGGACCGGATCACTCGAAGTGCTTCCAGGTGACGGCCATCATCGGCTCCGACTCCTTCCCGGCGGCATGGGGGCCGAACAAGAAAGCGGCCGAACAGAATGCCGCCCAGAACGCACTCGGCCAACTTCAAGGCAACGGCAAAGCTGACGCCGCCGAATAGACCGGACGATTTCCGCTGCCTCCGCCGAGTATCGCAATACGCCCGATTCGTGCGGCAGAAATAGAAGAAGCGGCCGTGATTGCACGACCGCTTCTTACTCGTTGTGGCAGGTGTCTTCAAACCGTGGAAGAACCATAGCGTTGTTACCGCTACCTCTTCTTCTTTTTGGCCTTTTTCTTGGCTGCCTTCTTCTTGGCTGCCTTCTTCTTCACGGTCTTCTTTTTGGCTGCCTTTTTCTTGGCCGTCTTCTTTTTGGCTGCCTTCTTTTTGGCTGCCTTCTTCTTCACGGTCTTCTTCTTGGCAGCCTTCTTTTTGGCTGCCTTCTTCTTCGGCGCAGCCTTCTTCTTCACTGCCTTCTTCTTCTTCGTCTTCTTCTTGGCCACCGTAAAATCCTCCTTACAGAGCCAAAGGATTGAATGGTCGTCTTACCGCTGGCACCGGGCTGTATTTATCGGCAAAACAAACCACCAATTTGGATCAGTCCGACCTTTCAACCATGAAAGGCGGCCGTCGGTCACTCACCCGAAAAAAACACAAACAGCAAATGCTTTCAATGAGATTCATTGTCGTCACTTTTTGTTTGTCACCTCTTCTCGTGCAAGGACGTTCGGTAGTTGGGGACATCGTAGAACTTCTGCGCAATTGTGCAACCCAAGTCCAGTCTGTTTCGACAATTCGAGCGCTTTGCCGGAACGGCGTGCGCAAAACAAATTGCATTGCACATTCCGACGCATCGCGCGCATCAAACAACACTCGCTATGCTTGTTCATTTAACGCGTGCGTGGAGCAGGCGCGTTTCGCCCTGAAAAACAAGGGGGTTTCGAACATCGCTCTTTAACGCAAGCGTCAATGCAACGCACTTGCGCAATCGCGCGCGCAGCGAAAAATGAAACGCGAAATGAAAGTGCGCACTGCGAAAACGTCGTTGATTTTTTTTATGTTTTTGCGCGCCGCACTCGTTTATGCACCAACTTGTTGCAACACACTCTGCATGTATTCGAAACTTTTACGCGCAATATTTTCGGCGCCGGGTTCGTAATCAAACACTTCAACCGAAACCCAACCTTCGTAATTTGTCTTGAGCAGCGCATTAAAAATTGGCGCGTAGTCGGTCTCGCCCATGCCGGGACCAAGCAGGTTTGTGTCGTTCACATGAAAGTGTCCGACGTCCTTTGCGTGACGCTCGATCAACGTTTGAATCGAATCGCTTTCTGCGCCCAACATTGCTTTCACATCCTGATGAAGACGAACGTTCGGTTCGTCGATCATCGCGATCAGTTCCATCGCGTCGGCACACGTGTTGACGAAATCCGTTTCCTTTGTCGTCAGCGGTTCCATGCAAATAGAGACGCCCCGTTCCGCAAACTCAGGCAGCGCGGCGCGAAACACTTCGGCCGCATTTTTATACGCCTGCTCGCGCGACATACCCGGTTCTACGTTGCGCTGAAACGGAGACCCGAAGACCATCAAGTCGCCTCCAAAATCGGCACACGCGTGTCCCAGGTCCACCAAATACTCGGCGGTTGCCGTCCGCACGGCAGCATCGGCCGTCGTCAGGTGCAGCCCTTCAGTCTTCGCCAGCAGCCAATGCAGCCCAAAAACCGTCAATCCGTGGTCTTCGGCCTGTTTCCGCATCGTTTCCCGTCGCTCGGTGGGAACGTCGGTGATGCGGTCGCCCAGCGTAAACGGGGCCAATTCGATGCCGGTGTACCCAATCTCCGCAATCAGCCGACATTGCCGTTCCCACTCCCAATCGACGAACATTTCCTGGCAAATACCAAAATTCATAGTCGTGAATCTCCGTGAAAGGTTAGACGCAGGGAGGCTGAAGTCGTCTCATGCGACAACGTTATGCCGAGAATATCACCCAGCGACATAGATGGCGAGTGAAACGTGCGCGGACGGCGTTGCCGTTTTGCGGCGGGGCAACGCCCCGCGCGACGTGGAACTCTCTCCAATCAGGCGAGTAATTCCGGCACAACTTCGGTCCCTTCGGGAACCAGAGAAACGGGCCGTCCCGACGAATCCGGAAGACGCGACTCCGGGTCGATGCCCAGCAAGTGATACATCGTCGCCAACAGAGCCTTCGGCGAGATCGGGCGCTCGGCCACATCGCTGGCGTGTTTGTCAGATGCGCCGACCACTCTGCCGCGGGCGATACCGCCGCCGGCGAACAACGCCGAATAGACCCGCGCCCAGTGATCGCGACCGCCGCCTTCGGCGTTGTTGAGTTTGGGTGTGCGGCCATGCTCGCTGAGGCATACGACGAGCGTATCATCCAGCATTCCGCGCCGCTCCAAATCGAGAATCAAACCGGAGTACGCTTTGTCGAATCCGGGCATCAACTGATCTTTCATGCGCGGATAATGACCGAAGTGCGTGTCCCACGCGTCGCCGGCCAATCCGTATTCGTCCCAGAACACCGTCGCCAACTTTGTGCCGGCTTCGATCATGCGGCGGGCGGCAAGACAGCCCTGACCATATAACGTCATCCCGTAAAGTTCGCGCGTGCTTTGCGGTTCGCGGCGAACGTCAAGCGCCTCGGCCACCTTGGGCGAACTCAGCAGTGAAAATGCCATCTGTTGGAACTTCGACAACGAATTTCCCGCGCGCGATTGTTCCAGGAATTGTCGCGATTGGTCGAATTGCTTCAGCAGTGAACGGCGGCGATTCAAACGGTCGAGCGTGAAATCCGGTAACTCATTGGTCGATGCGATCCGAAAATGACTGTCTGGCGTGCAGCCCAGGTACGGTTCCGGTCCGGTGAATGAAAACTCGCCTGCTGCTCGCGACTTCGTAATCGTCTTCGTGCCATCGCCAATGAACTCGGTCCAGAGCGGGTTGTTCGCCGACCCGAGAAACGCGCCATACGGACCGGCACGAAACGGTTGGTCGCTTCGTTGGCTGCTGAAGGGAAACGGCAGCGCAACGTTCTGCGGAAACTCGTGCAACCCCCGCCGCTTGCGGTCGAGATGCTCAACAACCGAACCGAACCACGGATGATGCCCAGGGTCGCGCGGGTTCAATTCCTGCGCCACATTGATTGCGGGGATGCCCGTCATCGCATAGGCGACACCATGAATTGGGTACGCGTGAGTGACCGATCGCACAACCGTCGTGCGATCCATCACCTTCGCCATTTCCGGCAACCCTTCGCAGACATCCAACCCCGGCAACGACGAAGCAATCGGCTTCATCGTGCCGCGAATCTCCAGTGGAGCCTTCGGCTTCATGTCGAAAGTTTCTAACTGGCTGGGCGACCCGTACAGAAACAGAATGATGCAGCGTTTGGCCTTGCCGAAGCTTGCGGCCAAATCGCCTTCGGGAGCCGTTGCGGCCGATGACTGCGCCGCGAGCAGGTCGCTCAACCCCAATCCGCACAGGCCGGTTCCGCCGACGTTCAAAAAGTCACGCCGCGTCAAACCGGTGCAAAGTCGCTTGGGGGAGCTTAAAATCCGCAACATCGCTTCATCCTTGTAGGTACGCGCAATCTACCGATTCGGATCCATTCTGTAGTTTATTACACTAAATCGGCTTCTGCAAGCACCGTTCTACAACCAGTTTGTGGCGGGTTGGGGGTGTGCCACGGCCCCCCCGTGGTATTCGTGGCATGCAGAAACCAGCCCGTCGCGCAAGCAAGGGTTTTTTGAGGGGGCGCATGCCAAAACCCTTGCTTGCGCTGCGGGCTGGTGACGCGCGATACAACTATTGAGGTTTCTTCGCTGCCTGCCAGGGAACGGTGCCGTAGCGCTGGATCTGTTTTCGCAATGCCGCCGCCAACTGGTTGTACATGCCGCGGTTTTTGTTGGCGAGGTTGTTCTCTTCCAGCGGGTCGTCTTTCAGGTTGTACAATTCCTGTGGCGCGAACGGGCTGTTTTGGAGCAGCTTCCAATCGCCGCGGCGAACGGCCTCAATCGTCTTGCCGCCGTAGCGTGTTCCGCCCTCACGACGGCTGAAGAACCAATCGGTCCGCAGCTCCGGTTGCCGACGGCCCAACAGCGTCGGCAGAAAGCTGACACCTTCAATGTTGTGCGCGATGTCCACGTCGGCTGCATCCAACAATGTGGGGAAGATGTCCATCGACATCGCACGGAATCCCGTTCGGCTTCCCGGCTTGATATGACCCGGCCAGACGACCGCCGTCGCGACTTTGATTCCTCCTTCGTACACGCTCTGTTTTCCATCGCGGAGCGGACCGTTGTTTGCACCGACGCTCAACTGGCCGCCGTTGTCGGATGTGAATACCACAATCGTGTTTTCATCCAGTTTCGTTTCTCGCAGAGTCGCCATCACCTTGCCGATTCCTGCATCCATGTGTTCGATGAGCGCGACGAGTTTGGCACGTTTGTCCGAAATGCCCGGCTCGCGTTTCTTGACCTTCGCGATCCACTCGACCGGCGGCTGAATCGGTGTGTGCGGCGCGTTGTAGGCGAGATAAAGAAAGAACGGCCGTCCCTTCGACTGCTGTCGCAAGTAATCGCAAGACCATTCGGTGAACAGGTCGGTTGCGTGTCCCTTCGGATCGATCTCCTTTTCGTTCAGCCGCATATAATTGATGCCGTGCCGACGGTGGTTGTAATAATCGTCCATCATGTCGCCGAGGTATCCGTGAAAGTGATCGAAGCCACGGTCGTTCGGTCGGTTCGGTTTTTCCAAACCCAAATGCCACTTGCCAACAATTGCCGTGGCATATCCCGCCTTCTTCATCGCGGCCGGCAGCAGCGTGGCATCGGCAGTGAGATGTCCCCAACTGTTTGCGGCATGCGTGCGAATCACCCCCGGCACACCAACCATTTCCTGATACCGCCCCGTCAACAACGCCGCCCGCGTCGGCGAACAGACGGGACAGTTCGCGTAGAACTCATCGAACCGCATTCCGTCGCGAACAATCGCATCAACGTGCGGAGTCTGCAAATCCTGAGCGCCGTAACTGCTCAAGTCGCCGTAGCCGAGATCATCGACCAGAATAAGCAGAACGTTCGGCTTCTCGGCCGCGTCGAGCGACACCGGCGTGAACAGAAGAAATCCAAATAACGCGACGATAGATAAACGACTCAGACGATCAGAATTGAACACAACGGAACCTCCGGGCGCATCGGGCAAGAACTTTTCCAACACTCGAAGCTAACCCGTCACGCGGAAGGAAACAAGTTGTGCAACGAACCCAGTCTGTTTCGCCGACAAATCCTCGCACCCTACATTGCTGATTTCTTTTTTGCCGGTGCCGCCGGCATCTCGACGTACGGTAACAGTTCTTCTCGCATGAACCCGAACTCGGAAACCGTGACTCCCAATTCCTGCTCGAACCATTCGGCAACACGCCGACGATGGCACCAGTGCCCCAGCGATTCCCAGCAAAGCAGCACGGCCGATTCTCCCAATTCGTCGTAGATCTGCCGGGCATCCAGCTCTTCCAAAATGGCATCGAATTGTTTGTCATATTCCTCGCGTGGCAGTTTTAGCATAGCCCAGGTCGGAGCAAGCGCTTTCACGCAGCGTCCCCGATATCCGCGTGGTGTCCCGCGCGATATCGCCACAGGTTCCAGGTCAGTCGGAAGTTTCTTCAGATTGGTAAAGTCACTTGTAAACATGATCGTCGTCCTCTTTTTGTTGATACGAGTCATCAACGACATGCCGAGGATGGCTCGAATTAAGTATAGTACTATACATTGATTATGTTTGTGGTGCAATCGCAAGTGCGAGCAAGTCAGATTGAGGGCTGTGAGGAGAGGTTTATGGATAGTGATCAGACGGAGAACCGGTTGGCACGGGATTCGCTTTGCTCGGGATATAAGTAGCGCAAAACGGCGTGAGACGATCCAGCTGCTGGGAACACGGCCCTCACACAACACAACGGGGGACCAATTGCCGGTCGAAAATTGCAAACCCTCTACAGGAGTTACAAGAGGCTCCGTCAAAATCCGGTTGTGGGCGAACTCTGCCCTTAAATACCAACCCGCATTCCCCAGATGACTTCCTTAGCTTTGGCACAAGATTTGCGCAGTGCCCCTGCAAAACAAGGGTATTCTGCCAATTCATGCCATGC
Organism: Planctomycetota bacterium; assembly: GCA_963581435.1. GTDB lineage: Bacteria > Planctomycetota > Planctomycetia > Planctomycetales > Planctomycetaceae > JABISG01. The sequence goes on along the minus strand of CAUZOL010000085.1, from coordinate 23 downwards.
GAACCAGGGAACCCGATGGGTGA
>CAUZOL010000084.1:0-21802 GCA_963581435.1 Planctomycetota bacterium | reverse complement strand
ATCGAATCGCTCAAATGCCGCAATAGCCATCCTTGGCCTCCCTGGATCATTCGTAAACAATTTGCTGGATGGCACTCCTAACAAATCACGGCTTTCTGAGCGACATTAATTTCTCGAACGGTCCTTAACGAACCACTTTCGATCAACACTTTCCGACAAACACCGTTTTACGACGGACTCATTTGCACGACGGACACGTATTTCGACAGCGACGCGTAATTGCGATCGTGTCGTTGTGTGCCGACGCGCGGATCAGCCGTTGCCCACTTCTCTCAGTCACTTCTCGTTAATCATTTCAATTGAACCGGCAGGTCGCGGTTCAATCCCAATCTGAGTGTTTCAAGGGTCCGCATAAGGAGATTCCTAAAATGACTACACGGTACAGGATGCGAATCAACGCCTCCTTGCTCTTTTCTGCCGCCGCATTGGGAGCCATCTTGCTGGCTTCTCCCGCGGGAGCACAAGAACAATGGAGACGGCCGACCGATTATCGCAGCACACAGCTACCGTGCTGTCCGCCGGTGCAAACCGGATTTTATGGCGGCATCGAATTCCTGTTCCTCAAGCCACATTTCGAGAACAGCACGGCCTTCCTTTCCAGCCAGACCCGCAATATTGGAGCTCGCTCCGAAGCCCGCTCGCATGAGTTCAACTACGACTGGGATGCGGCGTCGCGGCTCGTGTTGGGTTACACCAACGATTGTGGTCTTGGATTCCGCATGCGGTACTTCCAATACGACCACGACTCGGATCGCCCGGTCGTCAGTGTTGTTCCCGGCGTTGGCGATGCCCAAACGCCGGCCATCGAGCCGATACTCGGCAATGGCCAGCAGTTCTTCCTGGACAATGCTGCCACTCCCGAGTTCACGGCCCAGCATAGCCTGGAACTGCAGACGTGGGACTTCGAAGTGACCAATCAGCTCACTTTCTGCCGATCATTGGTGACGGTTGGTGGCGGCCTGCGCTACGTGCTGATGGAACAGCGATACCGTGCCGCATCCCAATGGCCCAACTTTGGGCCCGTCAGTGAAGTCCTGACCAATCATCACGACTTTGAAGGTATCGGCCCGACATTGGCCCTCGATTTTCTGCGTCCAATCAGCTGCTGCAGCGGATTGGCGTTTTACTTCAACGGTCGCGGTTCGGTCCTGTTCGGCGAATCGAATCAGGCCTACACAAAGACCGATCCGGCTGGAGTCTTCTCCACCGAAACCTTCACCCGCAACGGTGCCGACAATTCCTTGTACATTGCTGAGCTTGGTCTCGGCGTGCAGTACACCCGCGGTTGCTTCTTCGGTCGCGGCGGTTGGGAAGGCCAGTACTGGAGTGGTACCGGCGGCCCGACCACCAACCAGGGCAATCTCGGACTGCACGGTCTGAGTTTCATGCTCGGCTTTAATTACTAAACACCTCGTTTCGGGCAGAGACGATTCCCTCCGATCTTGGGTGGAGGGGCGTCCTGCTCCGATTCGATTCGGAAGCATGTTAGACGCCAACTCGTCCTGTTGGCTCCCTGAGCACGGCCTCTTGTTGAGGCCGTGCTTTTTTTGTCGTGGGATCGAGGTCTTGCTCTGGCGATGGGGCCGCCATCAGCATCTCGAAACATCCACCTGCATTACGACCGCCCTCCGTCGCCTGCCGGATCGGAGATCAAATGCGGAACTTGGGGGACGAAGATCGCGACAAATACCAACTCCTGACTCTCGACTCTCCGGGGGGTTGTCGGTCGAAAACGGCCTGTCTATAGTGCACTGGCAATTCAACGGTGTCGTTCTTCCCCCGTCAACCGCGATTGGATCGGTCGCATGTCTCAACTTTCTCACTTCGACGAACATGGCTCGAGCCGGATGGTCGATGTCGGTGCGAAAGAAATCTCGTTGCGGCAGGCGCGCGCCGGCGGAACTGTGACCATGCGTCCAGAAACGCTGGCACTCATTCGAGACAAGCGGGTTGCCAAAGGCGACGTATTTGAGGTGGCGCGACTGGCCGGTATCATGGCGACCAAACGAACTGCGGAGCTGATTCCGTTATGCCACCCCCTCGGTCTCGACAGCGTCGAGCTGTCGTTTGAGTTCCAAGACGAAACGGCCGTCCACATTGAAGCGTGTGTCGCCGTTCACGCGCGAACGGGGGTTGAGATGGAAGCGCTGACTGCTGTCAGTGTGGCTGCGCTAACAATCTACGACATGTGCAAAGCCGTCGATCGGGACATGGTGATCGGCCCGTTTGTTCTGCTGGAAAAAATCGGCGGCAAAAGTGGCCATTTTGTACGCGAGGAATGAGACGGAATATTTAGCCAGCTAGCTTGCTCGCCGTGTTGATCGAGACAAGCCGTGTTGATTGAGGCAAGCCGTGTTGATCGAGACAAAGCGCTCCACAGGCGGGGCGGCTAAGTGCTTTGCGACGTATTGAGTATTGAAAGTAGACAGACGATGAGTGACAAACTGGCTTCAGACAATTTGCTGTCGCGCGTGCAGGAATTCCTGGGCGACGACCTTCAGGCCGTCGAGGATGAATTCCACCGCGAACTGAAAAGCCGCTTTGCCAGCGTCGCCGACGTGCTGACCCACGTCACGCGCTTTCGCGGCAAGCGACTGCGGCCCATTTTGCTGTTGTTGTCCGCATCGGCGGCTGGCGAGGTCAATCGCAATCACAGGACGTTGGCAGCCGTCGTTGAAATGATTCACACGGCGACCCTCGTGCACGACGATGTTCTCGACGATGCTGAAACTCGTCGGCATGTCGCCACCGTCAACTCTCGCTGGAACAATGAAACGAGCGTGTTGTTCGGCGATTTTCTGTTTACGCATGCGTTCCATCTTGCGGCCAGTTTGGACAGCACGTTTGCCTGCCGTGCCATCGGCCGCGCGACCAACATTGTTTGCGAGGGCGAAATACAACAAGTGCACGAACGGGGCAACTTCGATCTGGATGAAGCGGGTTATCTCGAAATCATTTCCGCGAAAACGGGCGAACTGTGTGCTGTCAGTTGCCTGTTGGGCGCTTACTATTCCGACGCCGACGAAGCGATTGTCCAATCGCTGGATGAATACGGTCGGCAGTTGGGAATCGCATTCCAGATATCCGACGATCTGCTCGACATTCTCGGCAACGAAGAAGTCACCGGAAAATCACTTGGTTCGGATCTCGATAAGCAAAAGCTGACGCTGCCGCTGATTCGTTTGCTCCAGCAGTCAAGCGAACCGGAGACGACGCGCATTCGCGCGTTGCTTAGCCACCCGGATGAAACCAACCGCCGCGAGTTACGCAGTCTGTTCGAACAGACCGACGCGCTCGAGTACGCTCAACGTCGTGCCGACGAGTTTGCGACCGGCGCGACGCAATGTTTGAGTGCCCTGCCCGAAACTCCCGCGCGACGCATTCTCGAATCGTTCCCGGAGTTCGCCGTGCACCGAGCATATTGATTGGGGCGCTCCGACTCATTTAGCCGCCCCGCTTGCGGGGCGTGTCTATGATCCTTGCCCTTGTTGGTTCTCCGAGACATCGCGTGTGATTTCGCGTTCCAGCGTTTTCTTTTCGGGACGTATCCAGGCCAGGTGTATTTCCACCGTGTCGTATTGCGTCAAATCGTGGTACTCGCCGGCCAGTTGAATGATCCGGTCCACCATCTTATCGACCGTTTTCTGTTCTCCCTCATCGTTCGGATCGAATTCGACACGGAGTACAATCCTGAGGATGCGCGGCGTTCCCTTGTGCATCTTCACCTGGCCACCCTGAACCAGCGGATGCGAACCCTTGTACTCTGCCGCCAATGCTTCCTGGAGTGGGCGAAACGGAGCCGTGTGCAGATTCCAGTAAACGTACATCGAGCCGGTGACCAGCACTGCGAACGCAATCATTCCCAGCACCACCCAGCGGCCAGGTATTTCTTGCCCCTCGACGCCGTCAGTCGTGTCGTCTAACACCGTTTCCACCGCGTTCTTTCCATGTCGATTAACAACGATTTCAATCACCGGCGAGAAATCGTTCGAGTGTCGGATTATCCAATTCTACGGGGACCGGGCCGCTTTCGTTCCACTGCACGCGGCCGGCACGATCGATGAGAAAGATTCCCGGCAGCGATTGCCCGGTCTGTCTATCGTAGCGTCCCCATTCCTTGTGCACGAGGTAACCCATTTCCGGCGCGCCCTCGGTTGGTGGCGGATCGGTTAACAACACAAATGGCACCGCCAGACCCTGATTCTGCATCTTCTTGATGGCGGCCCGATTTTGAAATGGCAATGCCCCACTGATGCAGAAAACCTTGATGTCAGCGTCCTCAATCCGTTCTGCGTTCCGGGAAAGCCACAGCAGTACCGGATCGCGATCCGCACTTTTCCGACCGTCGAAAAACACCAGCATGATCTGGTGTCGGCCGAGATAGGTTGCCAACCGAACCGGTGCTGGCGGCGACGCTGAATTGAACAACTCAAACGGCGGCGGCTGACGTTTCATCGCTGTGACGACGCCAACAGACGGACGTTCTTCACGCAATAACCGGTACGCGCATAATGCCACAATGATGGCCGCAGCGATTGGCAGAATCAACACTCGATTTCTCATGCCGATCAGATTACAGCCCAATGAAGCTGTGATGCAATGGAAAGGCACCAGCCCGCAGCGCTACCAGCCCGAAGCGCGAGCAAGGGTTTGAACAGCGATAGTGAGCACATACCCTTGCTTGCGCGGCGGGCTGGTTTTGAAAACTTGTCACGATGAGTGGCTGGTGTCGAAGCGAAGTCTTCGGAGCGAAGCCCCCAGAATCTGCAATCGCTGGGGGCTCGAAGACTCGACCCCAGCCACCCACTATGGTCTGTGAATTGGAGCCTGACACGGTCGGTTGCATTCAAGTCCGCTGCCGCCAATACTGCGACCAGCAGGAATTCACTTCGTCGTCTCTCGCTGTCATTCTATCTCCGGGACCATCGCTGAAAGAATCGCCTGATGTCGCATCTCGCTGATGATCCGCTTCGTTTCAAGTTTCAATGGATCGACGATAACGGAAACGCGACCGGTTTCTTCCGTAAACGGGGCAGCTTCGACGGTGAAACCCTGCTGTTGGACGACGTTGAGATTCCGGCGGGAGTTATCACGCAGGCAGAAGTTCGCGACACACGCATGATCTTTGCCGTCCTCACCGAAAGCGGAGAGCCAGCCGTGCTGGCGGTCAATTTGACCCAACGTGCTGCACAGAACTTGAAACTGGAAATCGACATCTCCCGCAGCGCAACCTGGGCCGAGTTTCACAAGCAACGGCTGGAGAAGAAAGGGCGGCTCGCTGAGTTTCGCGACGAAGAATGTCCGCAATGCGGGGCCACGCTGGTACTGACTGACATGCCCGAGACGCCGCAACTCTATTGCCAATTCTGCAATTCGCTGTCCACCATCGATGCGATGCACGACCCGCCGGCCGGTGAACACCATCTGAAGATTTGCGACGAATGCGACCGGTTCAGCAAGCCGAGAAAGTTCACCGTTTTCTACTTCGTCTTTCTGGTCGTCGTGTACTATGTGAGCCACCGCTCGACGTGGCGATGTCCTGCCTGCATGCGAGGCGACGCCTGGAAAATGTTGTTCGGCAATTTGCCGTTCCTCATTGGGGTGCCGGTCGCGATGGTGCAGTTGGCGCGCAGTTACGGCGGCTCGGTGACTGGCGGAGCATATCAGGGACTCGACGCCGCCAATTTGAAAGCCCGTCGCGGTGACCTGATGGGCGCGTTGGAAGGGTATCGCGCCATTCTTGACCGCGTACCCCACTCGGCCGGGGTGAAATACAATCTCGGCCGCGCGTTGTTGGACCAGGGAGAGACCGCCCGTGCCGCAGCTACGCTGGAGTTGGCGCTCGACGACTGCTCGAACTACGTCCCCGCCTACCCACTTCTGGTCTCATGCTACGAGCAGCTGGGAGAAGACGACAAACTGGCCGCGCTGAAACAAATGTGGGACGACGACGAAGAGGAAGACGAGTCGGACGAAGAAGAAGCCGAGGAATTGGAGTTTGACGACTGAGGCCACCCACCGCGGCAGGCCACTTGGCAGACGCGGCAAAGCCGCGAGAAAGCCCAAACCGATAGCCTGCTGTCGGCGTGCTGTTGGAGCTTCAACTCGGTTCCCAGATTTCTTGTCCTGAAGGGACCCATGAAAATAGCCCGGCAGTTCACCGCTGGGACGTAAGGACCTAATGCACTCGCAATTGAGTCCCAAAGGGACGACTGAAGCGTTGGGGAGTGAGGTCCTTTCAGTCGTCCTTTCAGGACTGCAAACTGAGTGGTAAGACACACATCCCGGCAGTGAACTGCCGGGCTATTTTCGAAAGTCCCTTCGGGACATGGAATTCCGCATTGCCGCCACTCAAAATCTCAAATGACTCACACCAGGAAAACCCGGCTTGGTACTTCGGGCCGAAAATGGTTAAGATGAGCATGCTGATCGGATTAGGTTCAGTTTTCCGACGTGTCCCTTGGCGGCGGCAGTGGGCCGCGCATTGAGGCATTTCGGCCGTTCGGCGTGCTTTGAGATTTCGACTGGGGCGAATGTCGTCCGCTTACCAAGGGGAGCCACCAATGCCGTGTGCAGCTCATCATCCTCGCCGACTAACCGCGCCGTTACTGCTGGTCGCGATCATCGCCATTGGTTTCTCTCTAGGAGAGGGAACGTCATCGCGAGCCGTCGCTCAGGCGCAGGACAAAGCCGTCGATGCCCCCAATCCAAAGAAGGTCAATGCGACCTCGAAGGCCGCGCAATCGCAGGACCTCGACGATCCGGCAACGCCGCTTGATCCAAAGAAACCAAGAACCGAGGCGGAGCAGAAACGGCTCGACGCCATTTCGTGGTATCTCGCCGGCCGCATAAAGGAATCACGTAACGATTTCAAAGGGGCCTATGAGGACTTCAAGAAGGCCGTTGAACTCGATCCGACGGCCATCAAAGTTTACCGCGAACTGGTGCCGTTGGCGTTCCGGCTGAATCGACGGGATGACGCGGTCAAGTTTGCATTCAAGGCGGTCGAACTCGATCCAGAAGACTATCAACTGCTGCGGCGGCTCGGGATTTTCCTGGCGGCCCAACGCCGTATCCCCGAAGCCATCAAGCTGATGGAGCAGGCGGTCCAGTCGAAACGCATCGACAAAACGTCGGGAGATTTCGTCACGCTCAACCGAGATCTCGGCATTTTGTACGGTGCGATTGGAAACAAAGAGAAAGCGGCGGCGGTGTACGAAGTCGTATTCGACGCACTGACACACCCCAAGAAATACAAACTCGACCAGCGGACGAAGGCTTCATTGCAAATCGATCCCAACACCAGTTACGAACGATTGGGACAGATTTTTCTCGATGCCAAGAAGACCGACCTTGCCATCAAAGCATTTGAACGAGCCGCCAAAGACGCTCGCGGGAAGCCTGGCAATCTCAGCTACAACCTGGCGCGCGTCTACTTCCAAACGGGAAAACACGAAGAGGCCCTCACGCAATTGCAGAAGTATTTCGACGGGCAGTTGCAATCGAAAGGACGCGCCGCTTACGTGTTGCTTACTGATATTCTGAAGGCAACAAAGAAGTCGGACGAACTGATCGGTCGGCTGGAGACGCTGGCCAAGAAGGATGCCCGCAACGGGTTGCTGCAGTTGTTCCTCGCCGACCAATACCTCGCCGCCAAACGGCTGGACGACGCCGAAGCGATGTACAAGACGGCGCTCAAAAGTTCGACCGAGACGTCCGGGTATCTCGGTTTGGCCGCCGTCTATCGGCAGCAGAAACGACCGGCCGAACTCATTCAGGCATTGGCCAAAGGATTCGGCGGAACCCGTTCGCCCGAGCAACTGCTGGCCAATCTCGGCAAACTCGAAAGCGAGATGAAGGCCATTCAGGCAGACGAGAAACTGCTCGACAGTCTGATCGCCGCCGGTCGCGAAATGTCGAAGGGTGACAATCCCAAACTCGATTTTAACGGCAGTTTCATCTTGGGGAAATTGGCCGGCGATGCCAAGAAAATTGATGCAGCCGTGGAACTGTATCGATTCGCATTGAAAGCTCGCGCCGACCGCGCGGGCGCCGTTTATTCCGAACTCGGTACGCTGCTGCTGGAAAATGAGAAATATGGCCAAGCTGCCGAGGTGTTCGATGAAGCATCGACCGAGCCGGCACTCGCCGGTCAGTGGCCGATGTTTCTGTACCGCCTGTCGCAGGCGCACGAAATGAACGGGCAGACCGAGAAGGCCGTTACGGCGATTCGCGAAGCCCGCCAAGGTCTGCCGGACAATCCTCTGCTGCATTACCAGGAAGGGTGGATCTTCTATCACGCCGAAAACTGGGACGAGGCCATCCCGCTGTTCAAAGAAATCATCGAGAATTACAGCAAGCAGCCGGCAGCCAAACCGACGGTGCGGCGGGCGCAGTTCAGCCTCTCGAACATCTACGTTCAGCAGGGCGATTTCCCCAAAGGCGAAGCGATTCTGGAGAAGGTCCTCGAAGAGGACCCCGACGACCCTTCGGTAAACAATGACTTAGGATATCTCTGGGCCGACCGCGGGAAGAATCTCGAACGGGCCGAAAAGATGATCCGCATCGCCATCAAGGCCGAGCCGGAAAACGCCGCGTATTTGGACAGCATGGGGTGGGTGCTATTCAAGTTAGGAAAATTCAAAGAAGCGATTCCACATCTGGAAAAGGCCGTCTCACTTCCGGGCGGCGGCGATTCCACCATTTGGGATCACCTCGGCGATTGCTATGATCGCGCGGGTCAGGCCGACAAAGCGAAAGACGCTTGGCAAAAGGCACTCGACGACGCAAAGAAACAGAAGAAACCCGAAGAAGAACTCATCAAAAAAATCGAAGAGAAGCTGAACGGCGACTCGGCCAACGAATAGACATAAGTTAATTTAGCCGGCGGGCTTGCCCGACGCGTTTCTGCAACGTGGCATCACGGGCCACGGCGGACGAGTCCGCCGGCTAAATGGTGCTATCCACATACGATCGACCCCCCGCCCCCTTACAGGTTATTGCGCATGTCTGGACACTCACATTGGGCGAACATCGCTGCCAAGAAAGGGGTGATCGACAAGAAACGTGGCAAGCTGTTTGGCAAGCTCAGCCGCGCGATTATCGTTGCCGCCAGAACTGGGGGCGGCGATCCGACGATGAACCTCGCATTGCGTTATGCGATCGACAAAGCCAAAAAGTCGAGCATGCCGGCCGACACGATCGACCGGGCCGTCAAAAAGGGAACCGGCGAGACAACGAGCGAGAATTTCGAGGAAGTTGTCTACGAAGGTTACGGTGCCGGCGGAACGGCCGTCCTCTGCGACATACTCACCGACAACCGCAATCGCACCGCCGGCGAAGTCCGCAAAATCTTTGAGGTCAACAGCGGAAACCTGGGCAGCACCGGCTGTGTCGCCTGGATGTTCGACCGCAAAGGGCTGTTCACCGTTCCCGCCGAAAACATCGACGAGGACCGACTGTTCGAGGTCGCGTTGGAAGTGGGAGCCGACGACGTTTCCCGCTCGGGAGATTTGTTTGAAGTCATCTGCGGCATCGACGTCTTCCAGCAGGTCGCCGACGCACTGGAAGAAGCCAAGATTCCAACCGACATGGCCGAAATGACGCGCATCGCATCGACGACGGTCGAGTTGGACGCGTCCGACAGCCGCAAGATTATCAGGCTGCTGGAAGCCCTGGACGAACAGGACGACGTGCAAAGCGTCACGGCCAACTTTAACATTCCCGACGAAGTGATGGCCGAAGTCGCCGCCGAAGCGTAACCGTCACCTTATCGGTGACGACCCGCAACTCCACCACGCAACCATTCTCAACTATGTGTTGTAGCGTGTTGTCGAATGCAGGGTTGACATGTTCGAGTCGGTCGTTGACCGACGAGATTTGCTGCTCCCGCTTGAGTTGTGCCACGGCATCGAAAAAGGTCTGCTGCTCGGGGGTGGGTTTCCAGGCCCCGACGCTGCCGTCATCCCAAACAATCTTGCATTTCGGCAGGGCTTTCTGCAGTTCAGAGACGCCGGCAGCGGTCACTTTCGTATGTACGAGGATCAATTTCTCAAGCTTCTTCAGATTGCTGAGATGTTTGAGGCCGGCATCGGTGATCGACGTTTCATCGAGGTTGAGATACTGCAACGATTCATTCTTCGCGATATCTCGCAATTGCGAATCGGTGACATTCGTTCTATACAGGCTCAGCCGTTGCAGCCGCCGGAAATCCTTGAGTCCCGAACCGTTGATGGCCGCGACGTCAACAGTGAGTTCGGTGAGTTTCGGCATCCGCTGGAGTTCTCGCAGCCCGTTATCGGTGACAGATGTGTTCGTGAGCAGCAGGCTATCAAGCTCGGTGAGACCGCGCAGACTTCTCAAAAACTCGTCGGTGACCAACTCTCCGGCGACGGCAATATGCCTAACTCGGAACGGCTTGCTGGGGAGTTCGCCGAGTGATTTGTGGAGTCCCAGTGTGGTACCAATTGTTGCCGGACGAAAGCGAAATGCCTTCACGGCCACGGCACGGTCGGCATTGGCAACAATTGGCGGGATCGGCTTGAGCTTCGCCGCATCGATCGTCATCGCCAGCCGGAAGCCGATGAGTGGATCGCGGTTGTCGGGACGGCTTACGCCGCGAAAGGCAGATCGTGATTCAACCGCGCGTAGGGACCAGCTGCCGCCGCGAAGTATTCGATTTGTGCCGGCTTGCGGGCCGGTCGGATCGTCGGTCGGCAAGCCGATGTAGTTCAGGCCGTGCCAATCGTTGCACCATTCCCCCACGTTGTGATCGTTGTTTCTCCATCGAACTGCAACGCGTAATTCGGTTGACTCGCTATCGCCGAGCCATCGGCGTTGACCCACTTGGCACCAGCGATTGTTCCGTGATGCTCGTTGCCGGAAGAGTCTTTCAGGTCATCGCCCTTGCCGGAATCGAAGTGATACAGGGCTAGGGTGTCTTTGTCCGTCTCAAAGCGTAATGCAGGGGTGAAAGTTTTTGTGTAGCGGGCGACCTTGGAAAAACGGACTTCATCCATCGTGAGGCGAAATGCCTTCGAATCCTGTGGGTCGCCGTGTTGCAGTGCACCAAACATTAAGGGTTGTGGTGTGTAGTTTGCCCTGATGACGGCCGGCACGCGTTTTCTCTGCAGCTTTCCATCGACAAATAACGCAAGGGTGTTGCCGTCGTAAACGACGGCAACATGCACGGCCCGATTTTTTTCCAGAGCCTGTTCCGCGTAGGTGCTGGCAGATGCTGCATTGGGACCGATGATTGCGTACGTGACCAGCCCCCCTTTGCGCTGGAGTTGCAAAGCGATGATGCCTCCCGGACCGAGCAATGTGATCGGGTGTAGCAAGTCTTTCGAATACTCTCCTTCGAAGGAGATGCGACATTCCATCGTCAACGGATGCGAACCGTCGTACAACAATGTCTTGGAGGGTTTGATCGTCGTTTTCCCATCGAATTGCAACGCGTAATTTCGGCCTACGGCTTGTGAGTTGGTTCTCTGCGTGGTGGAACTTGCCTGTGTTTTCGGCAGTTTGACCGTCACGTTGCCATCGTTGTCGATTTTGACGTCGGAGCCGGGCGGGACATCGACGGTGGTTGTTTTGCCGTCGCCGTTGGTGATCATGATGATGATCCCCAATACGACTGCACACGCGGCCGCTCCAGCAATCCACATCCAGAGTGGCGGCTGCTTGTTCGATTTTCGACGCCCGCGTTTACCCTTCGATTTTCGCCGTCTTGGCGGCAGGATGTTTTGGGGGACTTCCGACTCGATGTCGGCAAAAAGATCGGCGGCCAACTGGTCGGTCACCGATTCGTTCGGCTTCGCGGCCGGCTTTTTCCTGCGGGGAGGTTGTTTGGGGGCGGCTTTTTTCGACTTTGTCGCAGTAGGCTTACTCGGCGGTATCGGCTGCTTGATGTACTCACGTAACTCGCTTGCTAAATCTCCTGCCGATGCCTGCCGGTCTTCCTGCGGCTTGGCCAATGCTTTCATGCAGATCGATTCCAACTTGGCATCGACCTTCACTCCGGGCATCTCTTTCAACGGAGGCGGCGCTTTGGACATTATCTGGACCATTAACGTACCGATCGAGCCGCTGAATGGCATCTTGCCGGCGAGCATCTGGTAGCAAATGACGCCCAGGCTGTAGATGTCCGAGCGCGGTCCGATGCGGTCGGTGTCGCCGTCCACTTGCTCGGGCGACATGTAGGCGGGCGTCCCCATAATGCTGCCGGTCTGCGTCAGTTGGACCTCATTCTTGGCGCGCCGGTGGGCCAAGCCGAAATCCATGATGATCGGCTCGTTCCGTTTGTCGATCATGATGTTCGCCGGCTTCAAATCTCGGTGGACGATCCCTCTCTTGTGGGCTTCGTCCAACGCCAATGACAGCTTGCGAATGAGAGCGGCGACCTGCAAACCCGGAAACGGTTTTCCCATTTTCGCGAACTCGTCTAACGGCTTCCCTTCGATGTAGGCCATCGTCAGGTAATGCACGCCGTTGATTTCTCCGACGTCATAAACGGGACACAGGCCGGGGTGATGCACGGTGGCCATCGCGCGGGCTTCGCGGTAAAAACGTGCGATCTGATCGGATTGATCGTCACCGCTGAACTGCGGGACTTTCAATGCGACGTCGCGGTCGAGTTGCTTGTCGTGGGCCAGGTATACCGTACCCATCGCGCCACGGCCGAGTTCTCGTTCGATTTGATAACGGCCGAATTCGCCCTTCAGTTCCTGCGCGGCCGCGGCGGTACTCGAATTGGCCGCTGCGATATCGTCGGCCGTTTCGTGCAGTGTGGGCTGCAGCGACTCCGATTGTCTGGAATCGGCAGCCGCATCCGGAGCCTTCGGCTCGCCTTGCGAATGATTAACGATGGTATTTGTGGATGGATCGTATGCGGTCTTTTTCGGACCGGAATCGGGTGCGGACCCCGACTTCGCCGGCTCGCTCGATCCTTGCGAATGCTCATCTGGCATGAAACCCGATCCCTGCAACTCCAACTGCTGACAGAAAACAAAAGAGCCTTCACTCTACTCTATCAGATCAGCAACAGGAGGTCATCGGTCATCCTGCGACAACCCTCAACCAAAGCAACGAATTGCATCTGGGGTGAGGGCGGTTTTTCGGTGCATCGGCCACCCGATTACACCGCAGCTTCGATGTTGCTAAGGTGAGGGATACAATTCATTGACATGGCTTCAAGAATTCGCGTTCACCTCGACGAGGCAGCTCGGTGAATCATCCTCATGCCGTCGGCACATCACAAATCCAGCGGTGGGCGTCGCGTCAACTGGCCGATTACGACGCACGCCAACCCGGTTCGCTGTTCGGCGAGGGGGTTTTGATGAGCGTCGCCGAAGGCTATGAGTTGCAGTCGGCCGTGGCGGCGTTGCGCAGTCAGCGGGGAGAGCGGATCATTGGTTACAAGGTTGGTTGCACGTCGCCAACGATCCGGTCGCAACTTGGGATCGATCATCGTGTCACCGGTCGATTATTCGACTCGGAACAACACACCTCCGGCGTCGTACTCTCTCGCAAGAATTTTGCAAACCTTGCGATCGAGGGTGAGTTGGCGGTGGAGGTGTCTCGCGAACCAACCCAACAGGACTTTGCAGGGACCGAAGTTCCCGCGTGTGTGGCGCGCATGTTTCCCGTAATCGAGCTGCACAATCACGTAATACGCGGCGAGCAGCCGTCGGCGGGAGAGTTGATCGCCAACAACGCCATTCACGCAGGCTTTGTTGTCGGAAGTGGCGTTACCCCCAAAGAAGCCTCAAGCGAACCGTCGCTGGCGATCTTTGCCGACGATCAAATGCTCGAAGAGTGCGCTGGCGCAGCGCTGATTCAAACGGTTCGCTCATCGCTGACATGGCTGATGGAAATCGTGCGAGAGCGCGGCGATCGGCTCAGCGCGGGCCAGATCGTTTTGACCGGATCGATTCCAAGCTTGATACCAATCGGCGCGGACTGCTGCATCGTTGTCGATGCGCCGCCGTTCGGCCGCGTGGAAGTAACATTTGTGACATGAACCCGCTTTCCAACAGGAGTCTGACATGGCTTACGACGACACATTGATCGTGGATCACATCAAGCAGACCCATGGCACGGAACTGCTGAGCGAACGAGAGAAGCATCTGGTGGGTTTGGCCGTGACGATGACACGCGGCTGTCAGGTCTGCACGCGGAATCGGGTCGAAAAGGCCCGCGGTATCGGGATCTCCGACGACGAACTCAACGCATTGGTTGCGGTGACGGCGGCGGTCAATAGCGGCGTCACCGGTGCCACCGCACGCGTGGCGTTCGGCATGCTCGAACAGGAACCGGCGGCGGATTGCGGCGACGTTTGCTCACCGGCTCCCGCGTGAAGGAAGATTGAAATATGAAAGACGTTGCAAAAGTTGGCACGGTCGGCGAGGAGCGGTTCGTTGTCAGCCAGCAGCACCTGATCGACTTCGCTCACGACGGGATGCCAGAGATCCTGTGTACGCCGTGGCTGATCTGGTTCCTGGAACACGCGGCACGCAACGCCATGTTGCCTTTACTCGAGCCGGGCGAGAGCACCGTCGGGGTGGTCATCAACGTGGAACACATGGCGGCGACACCCCTCGGTGCCGAGGTCGTCTGCCGGGCGCGGGTGATTTACACCGATGGTCCGGTGATCTCATTCCAAATCGAAGCCCACGACGAACACGAGCAAATCGCCCGCGGCACACACAAGCTGCGCGTGATCGAGGCCGCCCGACTGGCGAGAAAGGTCGAAGGTAAGACGCGACAGCGCTAGCCCGCATTGCGAACGGACGAGTTATCGTATCGAGCCTGCCAGCGTCATTTAGCCGGCTGGCTTGCCCGCCGTGGCGACGACCACCGTTCGACGCACACGCTCCGCAAGCAGGGCCGGCTAAATGGACCAGCGATTCACTGCGCACGGACGGTGCGCAATTCATTCCCCTCACGCTTCGGCGATTACTTGACTCGCACTAACTTCATGATGCGGCCCGAGACGTTCCAGTCTTGCACGTACAGGTCGCCCGTTTTGTCCCAGTAGGAACCGTGCGTGCCGTTGAAGACGCCTTCAATCCATTTGGCCTGTGGGACACCGAAGTTCACCCGCGTTTTGGGATCCACGTTGTGTCCAAGCACCGCGATGATGGTGTTGCTCTTATCGAGAATGACAACGCGACCGTGCAAGTCGGGGACGGAGACGTAGTCGCCCTGAACGGCAGCCGACGTCGGCATTCCCAAGCCGGTCACAACAACCTGGATAAATTTTCCTTCGAGGCTGTAATGCAGCAGGCGGCCTTTGGGTTGGTGGTTGCGATCGCAGATCAACAATCGCGGAGGATCGTAACGCGTGTCCAACGTCATGCCGTGGGCCGTGTTGAATTGCTTGAGTTCGTTTCCTTTGGTCCCGAAGTGCATCAGGTATTTGCCGGCTTTGTCGAACTTGAAAATGTGATTGCTCGCGTAGCCGTCGGCCAGAATGATGTCGCCGTTGGGAGCGACCGTGATGGCCGTGGGATTGAACTTTTTCAGCTCGAGTCCCGACTCTTCCGGAAACGGCAACCTCAAAACGATGTCGCCGGTTTCGGCATGGAACTTAATTCCCTCGGCATTGGCGTTGCGTGCACCGTAAATGAATTCGCCGCCCGCTTCGTCGCGAATTTCCAAATCGTGGATGTTCGTGTAGTTCTTGCCAAGGAAGCGGCGGATCACTTTGCCGTCGGGCGAGAAGACGTAGACGCCGTTATTGGCGCTCGTGTAAACATTGCCCGCTTTATCAACCACCACCCCGCCGTGTGTCGGTCCGAGGACCGATTTGCCGCTCGCGTTCAGTCCCCAGCCGGGAACCGTGTCGAAGGTCATCAGCCCGGCACCCATTCGCACCGGCTGCACTGCTTCTCCCGCAAACGCCGGCAGGATGCTGCTCAGCATGACTGTGATAGCGATGTAAAGCGAACGGCTCTTCATAGTCTGATCTCCTGAATGTTTTTCGTCGTTATAGAGTCTACGGATTTGCGTTGAAGGCAGACAAAACAATGGCACGCCAAATGATGGCATCGCGAGACATGCCACCAGCCACTTCAGTATGCGGTTGCCAGACCCGCATTTCAACCAGCGAGTTCGTTTTCGCAGCGCGGAGTGGCCGCGCGCTGGTGCGCCGTTCGTCTACGCTTTAGGATGAAAACGGTCATCAAGCCTCACCATCGAGAATACAACATGAAACTCCACCACACCGCGATCGCGTTTGCCGTTGCACTGTCAGCCATCAGTTTTCCAGCACCACTTGTTGCACAAGACGACAAAGCCATCCTGGCGAATTACCGGGCCGCCGCGATGAAGTCGGGCAAAGCGGCGCGCGGCAAATTGGTCTTCGAGTCGAAGGAAGCCGCCTGCAAAGCCTGCCATGCCATCAAAGGCAAAGAGCGGATGGCCGGCCCCGATCTGGTCGTCGTCGGCGACAAGTACACCCGCGAGCAACTCATCACTTCGGTACTCGAACCGAGCGCGGGACTTCATCCCGATTACGCCTCGCTCGTCGTGGTGACAAGACGCGGCAAAACCCACACCGGCGTCTTGAAACAGCGAACAAAGATCGCACTGCAAATGTTCGACGAGAAAGGCAAGCTCGTCACCATTTCATTGGCCGACATCGACGAAGAAAAACGCAGCAAGAAATCGTTGATGCCGCCCGGTCTGTTCAAGACAGTGAAGGCCGATCAGTTCGCCGACTTGATCGCCTACCTCACAACGCTCAAACAGAAGGAAGGCGACGCGCATCCGGGCATGCCGACCAGCATTCCTAAAATCCCAAAACCGGTGCGGCTGGTGCCGCTGCATTCCGAAGACATGCGGTTCGATCACCCCGTGCGGATCGTTGCCAAGCCGGGAACCAAAAACACGTTTCTCATCGTCGAACAACAGACCCGCAAAATCTGGCAGCTTCACAAGAACAAACAGGGAGACCGCAAGGAACTCTTCGCCGACCTCAGCCACGAATCAATCACGGGGCAATTTGAAGGCGTGATGTGCCTCGCGTTTCACCCCAACTTCCTGAAGAACCGCAAGTACTACGTTAACTATCACGTGCGGGAGGGGGGCGTCTTTTCGCCGATCATTGCCGAACGCAAAGCAACCAAAAACCTCAGCCGCGATGCCGGCGGCAACTCTCGACGCCTCTTGAAAATCCCACAAACCACCGACCTGCATTGGGGCGGCATGTTGGCTTTCGGACCCGACGGTTACCTCTACATTGGCGCGGGCGACGGCGGGCCGCAGGAAGACCCCGACGGCCACGGCCAGAATCTGAGCATCTTCCTCGGCAAGATTCTCCGGATCGACGTCGATCACACCGAAGGCGACAAACCCTACGCCATCCCCAAAACCAACCCCTTCAAGAACGCCAAGGGCAACGTGCGGCCGGAAATCTGGGCGTACGGTTTTCGGATGCCCTGGCGGTTCAGTTGGGACACCAAAACGGGCGACCTGTGGGTCGGCGAAATCGGCCAGAACCTGTTTGAAGAGGTCTCGATTGCACGCCTCGGCGAGAACCACGGCTGGAATGTCTACGAAGGTTTCATGCCCTTCTCAAATCAATACCGCCGCAAGGGCGAAACATTCACCCCGCCGGTCTACTCCTACCGCCGCAAGCAAGGCGTCTCCGTCACCGGCGGCCACGTCTACCGCGGCAAACGCAGCCCCTCGTTTGTGGGTGCCTACATCTTCAGCGACTTCGAATCCAAAACAATCTGGGCCCTCACCCAATCGAACCGCAAGCTAACAAAGATCCGCCAAATCGGCACCTGCCCCGAGAAACCCTCGTCGTTTGGCATCGACGCGGACGGTGAACTCTTCATCGTCGGGTACGAGGGGACGATTTTTCACGTGGTGTTGGACGATTCGGTGTTTGAGTAGTTTGGCATGGGTATAGTGGGTGGGGAGGCCTCCAGGTCAATCGCACGTCAAACTGATAGTTCCCGCTACGATCTTGTCATACACTGGACGGAGCTTCCGACGGTCGGCGTATTTCGGTTAATAAACAAGAGAAACGACACATGTCATCGATCCTCGTTCATGTTGGCGTGCGGGCAAGTGATTTGCAGCAGACGATTCGGTTTTGGCGAGACGCGCTCGGACTGCGCGTCGCTTCAGAGCATGGGCACTGTTGCGACTTGACCGACGGGTACCACAATTTTCGCGTCTTTCAGCACGAAGGGCCGCCCCGTCCGCCACATGTGGGCGGGATGTTGGACTACTTGCACATCGGTGTCCGCGTCCCGGATCTCCACGAGGCGGCAAGCCGTTGTCAGGAACTCGGGTTTCAGATCATTTGGGAAGGCCTGGACGGCAAAACGCGGTATGACCCCGAACGGCCACCGGCGATCGCCTTCAAGGTCGAGGATCCGGATGGAATCGTCGTGGACGTCACAGAGCGTGATGATCAGTGGCCAGGAGTTGAGCTGGGCACGGATTGAAGGCATGCGTAAGCCACCAATGCAAATCCACGCACTCATCTTCGGCCTCGTATGCCCACCACCAGCATCTAAGCAACTCATCGCTTGGATTGATCAGCACGGCACTTGATCGATAGAGGCGGCTGATCGCAGAATCAGCCGAATCCACGTTGCGAAATGAGTCAACGCACATCGGAACAAAGTCACCCGCCGGCGTGGATGGCTGCAGCGACTGTGTGCCTCTGGATGGGGCGATAAGAGGTCTTTCGCCCAATCCCCCGCCTACTCCCCAACAAACTCATCACGAAAAATACTTCTCCCGGCGGATTCGTCGAGGAACAAATCGTATTCATCGCCAATGCCGCCGATGTCGTGGATCATGACGGGGCCGGTGACGCCTTTGAGTTTGACGCGGAGGGCGCCGTCGACGTTTTTGACTTCCTGGTGCGTCGAGCGCGAGATCAGGATTTGGCCGCCCAGCGCGAGCGATGTTGGATGGCTTCGCTGACTCTATCGGTCACAAGGGAGAAAAAGTGCGTCGCACCCTGGGCGAACCATCTCATGCAGCGAATAGTCCCCACACAGTGCGGGCGCCGCGCGACCGGGGTGCGACAGCACAGAACCTTGAATAGGCCATAGGTATGAGCGTCTGTCTGCCGTTTCAATCGAGAAGGGCAACAGAATGTGGACATCGATTCATTTTGTTTTGGCAAGATTGCCGAAACGACCGAGCGAAAGGCCGACTCGCTGCGGCAGGCTCCGATGATCGTTTGGGATTCGATCGATCGAAGTCCGGCGTGTAACGACTGTGTAACTCCGCTTCGAACCGCTCTGTTTCGGTCGGCGGGGGCGATCTACAATTCGGGTATCAACGCGATAGTTTTTGCCCATGTTGTTCTGATTCTCGTCCCGCGTCGGTTCTTGTAACGGAGAGACTCATGCGTCGAATTCATATAATTTGCCTGGTCTTGGCTGTGGGCTGTTTGATGGGGGCGGGCAAGAGCGACCTGAAGACTGTTGCAGAGCGGCAGAAGATTCTGGGGAAGTGGGAAGTTGTTTCCGTTAAACGTGACGGCAAGGCACAGCATGGGCAGGTGGGTCGGGAGCCGGGCGATGTGATTACGATTGCGGAGAATGGCATTGGCAATCTGGTGTTTGGCTGAAGCCTTGCCCCAATTCGTGCGGTTCGCACGACACGACTGGTTGGTTTGGACGCGACGAAATCCCCCAAGCATGTCGATTTTGCGCTGGGCCAGTTCGGCCCCATCGTGATACCCGATCCTGCCACGAAGAAGAAATCCGGGAAAGCTGTGGCAGGCGGAAACGTTCTTAAGGGCATTTACAAATTGCAGGGCCAGCAACTGATCTATTGCATCTCCGCACCGGGGAAGGCACGTCCCAAGACATTCACAATCACCAAAGGCAGCGGCGAAACGCTCGTCAAATTGAAGCCGTTTTCGACGGGTGAGGCGAAAATCGAAGCGGCGCTGACCAAGCTTGGCGGCCGCATTCATAAGGATGGAATCGGCTGGATCACGTCGGTCACTTTCGGCAATACGAAGCTTTCCGACGACGATCTGAAACTGTTTCAGAAACTCTCGAAGTTGACAAGTATCACAATCGTGAACTCACCGTTCACCGACGCGGGTTTGTCGCATTTCAGGGACATCCACACTCTTCACAACCTAACGTTTACCGGCACGCAGATTTCCGATGACGGCCTGTTGCATTTGCGCAAGATGAAAAATCTGTCGACGTTGCACATCAGCGACACGCAAATTTAAAATGCCGGGCTGGCACACCTGCGGGGATTCAAAGAACTGTACAACCTGCATTTGAGCGGGACCTACATCACCGACAACGGGCTGGCGAACCTCAAGGATCTGCCGGCGTTGGGTTCCCTGTTCATAGAGAACACGCGTGTGACCGATGCGGGGCTGACCCATCTCGTGGGGCTTCACAAGTTGAGCTACCTGCGACTGGCCGGTACCGAAGTGACAGACGCTGGCGTAAAACAAATGTCCGAATTGCCGAATCTCACGAACGTTTCGCTCGGCGGCACGCATGTAACCGATGCCGGGTTGCTACACCTGCGGAAGCTTTCGAAGCTCAAGTACCTTTTGCTCTCGCAACCAAAAATCAGAGAGTCCAAACCGATCGAACTGACGAGCGCCGAGCAACGAGCATTTGGCTTAGGAAAGAGACCTCTTTCAGTCACCCCTACGGAACAACGCAGTCCGTCGCCCAAGCTTGAAACGCGGCAGAGCATCCAGTTACAAGTCACCGACGAGGGGATCACCGAGTTAAAGAAGGCGCTTCCCAAACTGAAAGTAAGAAGATGAACGTCCCGTCGTCGCATTCAGCGCTACTCCCCAACAAACTCATCGCGGAAAATGCTGCTGCCGGGTGATTCGTTGAGGTGTAGATCGTAGTTGCCGGCGATGCCGCCGATGTCGTAGATCATGACGGGGCCGGTGACGCCTTTGAGTTTGACGCGTAATGCGCCGTCGGTGCGGACGCCGTCTTTGACTTCCTGGTGGGTCGAACGCGAGATGAGGATTTGGCCGCCCAGCGTGAGCGATTCGATGCGGGCGGCTAGATTCACCGGGCTGCCGATGACGCTGTACTTCATGCGTTTTTCGGAGCCGATGTTGCCGGCGATGACTTCGCCCGTGTTGATACCGACGCCCATTTGAATGGCCGGCAAACCGTGTGATTCGTTCTCGCGGTTGACCGATTCCATGGCCAACTGCATTTCGACGGCACACGCCACGGCGCGTTCGGCGTCGTTTTCTTTCGAGAGCGGCACGCCAAACACCACGAGGATCGCATCGCCAATGAAGGCGTCGATCATGCCGTTGTGTTTGTTGATGATGTCGATCATGCTTCCCAGATAGCGGTTCAATGTTTCGACAACGCGTTCAGGAGAATGTTGCTCGGAAAGCGGCGTGAAACCGCGCAGGTCGCTCATGAGGATTGTCACCTTGCGGCGATCACCGCCGAGCGACATGGCGTCGGGCGATTCCAGAATCTGGGCGGCGATTTCGTCGGTGATGTAACAGCCCAAGGCCTTGGCGATGAATTCGTTGCGAACGGCCAGTTCGTTATTGGCTCGTTCCACTGTACGCCGACCGGCAAGCACCTGCTGCTGAAGTTTGACAACATCGACCAAATTCAACTGGTCTTGTGCAAGAACCGCCAGGCTTTGCAGCAGCGCAGTTTGGCTGTCGTCAAATTCACGCGGCTTGTTGTCTGCGACGCAGGTAACCGTTCACAAAACCGCTCTTCGCGCATGAGGCGGAAGATGCGATGGTTTCGGGCATGGGAAAGGAAACCCCAAAACGACCGAACGGAATTCC
>CAUZOL010000083.1:0-21930 GCA_963581435.1 Planctomycetota bacterium | reverse complement strand
TTTGAGGAGGGCGACCATGAGGGCGCTTGTACCGCTGATGCTGGTTTGGGGTTGGAGTGAGTCGTGCTGCGCTGAGATTTTTGTCGAGCATGTGTTTCCCCCCTGTGTTCAGCCCGGGCAAACCACTCGCATCACGTTGGTCGGTTCGGATTTGCAGGATGCGACTGCTCTCTGGACGACTTTACCTGCAGAGAGTGTCAAATCGCAGTGGGTCAGCAGCAATGAGACTGGCGTGACTTTCGCCGTCGAAATCTCCGGTGACGCGCGGCCCGGTTTGTACGGTTTACGCGTGGCGACTCCCAGCGGTTTGAGCAACGTGCATCTGTTTGCCGTCGATGACCTGCCGATTGTGGTGGAGAGTGAAACGGCGGGGGCCAAGGCGGGAACTGTGAAGACCGTTCCGTCGAACAACAGTTTCGATAGAGCGCAAGCGGTCGCAATTCCTGCGGTGGTTGTGGGCACGTCGCCGGCGTCGGACATCGACTGCTATGCGATTGAAGTCACTGCCGGTCAGCGTGTTTCCTTTGAAGTCGTAGGAAACCGATTGGGGAAAGCCTTCGATCCGCTCGTGAAGATTTTCGATGCCGACGGCCGTTCCGTCATCGAGCGAGACAATGACGTCGGCCTGTTTTTCGACAACCGTTTTGAACACACCTTCAAAGAGGCTGGCCGGCATTACGTTCGCTTGACCGACACGCGCTATCACGGATCGCCACATTGGACCTACATGCTGCGAATGGGCCGGTTTCCGGCGGCTCGCGTCGCGATTCCCTCCACCGTGCAAGCGGGAGAACACGCGGTGTTGCATTTTCCGGAATTGGGTACCGGTCGGAAAGAGTTTGACGTCCCAGCTACGCTCCAGGGGGACCGTTTTTTCTTCGGACTGCGACGCGATGGCGATGATGGATCGGCCTGGTTCCCGCTTTCCATTTCCCGGTTGACGAATGCGATTGAAGCGGAGCCGAACAACAAACAGACGTCGGCGACGCCCGCGATGGTTCCCTGCAATCTGCACGGGGCGATCGACGGCCCGGGTGATGAAGACTGGTTCGTGATGGATCTCCGCAAAGGAGACCGCTTCGTGTTTCGGACTGAGACAAGAACTATCGGCTCGCCCGCCGATCTGGAGTTGGTGCTGTTCGGTCCGGACAAGAAGGAGCTTCAACGTTCGGACGATTCGAGCTTCGACGATGCCAAGTTCGCGCTGACTGCACCTGCTGACGGCAAGTACCACTTGCAGGTCAGCGAAGTTGTGAGAAAAGGAGGGCCGGCCTATGCCTACCGCGTGGAAGTGCAGCGACGACATCCGGCGCTTCAGTTGACATCGCAGATTGGGCGGTTGGCAATTCCGCGCGGAACCCGACAGCTGTTACCCTTAACATTGTCCCGCACCGACTTCGGCGGGCCGGTCACCTTGTCGCTGGTGGGGGCTCCGGAAGGGATGACGTTGCGAGAAACATCGATTCCGGCCGGTGAGAATGCGATTACAAATGCCCTTGTCGTTGATCTGGCCACTCCGGCCGGAGTTTACACCGTTCAGGTCAAAGCTTCGGGAACGGCAGGCGATTCAACCGTTGAATCGATGGCGCGGACATTGCCTTTGATCGACCGTAATCCCACCGGACGCGGACCGCACGGCGAAGCGTTTGAGCTGCGGGAAGACCAGCGGCGGTTGCCGCCATCTTTGCTCGACCGGATTGCCGTCGTCGTGCTGCCGGAATCTCCTTACGATTTCGAAGTCATGCCAAAACTGGTGACGCTGCCGCGCTACGTGCACGTGACTCTTCAAATTCAAACGCAACTACGCCAGCACTTCGAGGGACCCGTTTCGTTCGTGCTTCGCGGGGGAATGCTGCAACCGAACCGGCTGCAAGCGCCAACAGTGACCACCGAGATTTCAACGGCAACCAGTGATCGAACCTCGCTGAGTGCCAAACTGATTTCCGGCGTCAACACGCCGTTGACCCGGCATCGCGTGACCGTCACCGGCACGGCGATTCACAACGGGCGTACGATTCACCTGACCCGCACCTTTGAATTGGAAACGAAGATCGCGTTCGGCCCTACCACGGAGACACCTCAGATCACGCTTGCTCCCGGAGAATCGGCGATGTTGAAGATCGCCGCCAATCGAATTTCCCCCTTCAACGGTTCGCTGACAATCTCGCCCGTCGCGCCGGATGGTCTCATCCTGCCGAATAACATAGAGTTCGCCCAGGCGCAAACGCATGCGAGGGTCGAGTTGAAAGTTACAGCGGATTTCAAACCGGGTAAGTACACCGTCATGCTTCCAGCTTCTGCGCGAATCGGCAAGTTTTCTGAGCGGAATGATGGCGGAAAGTTGGAAGTGATTGTGAAAGAGAAGGAATAGAGGCGAGCGGTCGGTGTCAACCGGCTGGTGATTTGCCATTAACGCACGAGAAAGACCAGGGCCATTACTGGCCTGCTCGCTGGGGAAGTCGTTTTCGTCCATTGTTATCAATTGTGAAAGTTGTATCAGAATGAGAAAACTTTCTATTGCGTTTCTGGTGTGTCTCTCTGTTTCGTCTGTTGCCTCAGCCGGATCGAAGACGTTGGTGGCCGCACCGCAATCGTTGTCCGTCTTGCCGGCACTCATCGAATTGGAGTCATCGCGTTCCCAGCAGCATTTGCTTGTATCCGGGAAGTTTTCCGATCAAACCCAGACAGATCTTATCACGGAAGCTTCCTACGAAAGTCGCGATCCCCAGGTTGCGACCGTCTCGAAAACCGGTCTCGTCATTCCGCACGGCAATGGCACCACCGAAATTATTGCGAAATACCGTAACCTCGAAGCGCGGACCCAGGTCAGTGTGAGTCGGTTCGACGAACACCTGCCGATCGATTTTCGCACCGCAGTCGTCGGCGCGCTCAGCCGGGGCGGCTGCAACCAGGGGGCATGTCACGGCTCACCGAACGGCAAGAACGGATTTCGGTTAAGCCTGCGCGGTTTCGATCCCGATGTCGATTACCGTTTTCTGACACGCGACGTTTTCAACCGTCGCGTGAACCGAAACGCTCCGGAATCGAGCCTGCTGCTATTGAAAGCCTCAGGCCGGGTCGCCCATCAGGGGGGCTCGCGTTTTCACGAAAACGATCCGGCATACCAAACTCTCGTTCAATGGGTAACCGAGGGATGCCGGGATTCAGCAGAACGCCGAAAGCTCGATCGATTGGAAGTACTTCCCAGCCGGCGCATTATGAACATTGCACGCCGCACGCAATCGATTATCGTTCGCGCGCACTACGAAGACGGAAGCACCCAAGACGTCACCGATCTAGCCGTGTTCAGCACGGCCGAAGGTGAATCCGTCCGTGTTAGCCGCACAGGAATTGTTGAGTTTGACCAGACGGCGGAAGCTGCAATTCTCGTACGGTTTCTCGACAAGATCAGCACGGTCCGCCTGACTTACATTCAAACAGATCCACAGTTTGCCTCGGAAGACATACCAATACGCAACTTCGTCGATCAGCATGTCTTCACAAAGCAACGGCAACTTCAGTTACGGCCGGCCGACATTGCAGGAGACGCGGTGTTTCTACGGCGGGTTTATCTCGATTTGATCGGGGCGATTCCCACACCGGACGAAGCACGTAAGTTCCTCGATTCCAACGACCCAATGAAACGACAAAAACTCATCGATCGACTGTTGGAACGCGACGAATACGCGCAATTCTGGGCGATGAAATGGGCCGACGTAATGCGGGGGAACCGCGAATCAATCTCAGAGCGAGGCGTCCACAATCTCCACCGCTATCTGGTGACCATTTTTGCAAGAGATAAACCGTTTGATGGTGTGGCCCGTGAGATTATTACCAGTCTAGGAAACACAATTCACGAACCGGCGGCTCACTTTTATCGTGTTTCGCGCACGCCCAACGACGCCGCCGAGTCGTTCTCGCAACTGTTTTTGGGAGTTCGTATTCAGTGCGCGAAGTGCCATAATCATCCATACGAGTCGATCACACAGCAGGATTATTACGGGTTGGCCGCCTATTTCTCCCGCGTGAAATTGAAAGGCAAGCGGTTCGGTCTGGACGACGAAACCGTTTATCTCGCGCGGACCGGCGAAGTGCAATTCCCCGATACCGAGATCGACGTTGCGCCAGCGGCATTTGGCAAATTGGCAGGCGAGTTGAAACCGGGAGAAGATCGACGAACGCGGCTGGCCGATTGGCTGACCGATCCACAAAACAAATTCTTCGCCCGTTCGGTGACCAACCGCATCTGGTACCACCTGATGGGGCAGGGGATTGTCGATCCGATCGACGATTTTCGGGATTCCAACCTGCCCTCCAACGCGGCTCTGCTCGATGCGCTGGCCGAGGAATTCATCAAACACGGGTATCGTTTCAAACCGGTGATGCGTTCGATTCTGAATTCGCGAACCTACCAGTTGAGTGCCGAGTTTCGCGGCAAGCAGTCTTCATTGTCTGCCAAGCCCGACCGCTATTTCACGCGGGCAATCGTGCGGATGTTGGAGGCAGAGCAAATCATCGATGCCATCTCTTCAGCGACCGGCGTGCCGGAACGGTTCCCTAATTACCCGCTGGGAACCCGGGCGGTGGCGCTGGCCGAAGGTGCCGTCAATCACAAGTTTCTGCAAGCGTTCACAAAACCGATTCGTGACGTCGGTTGCGAATGCGCCCGCGAAACCGATCCCACGCTCAATCAGGTCGTCCATTTGTTGAACAACCCGGAGCTTCTCAACAAAATCGAGTCGCCGCAAAGCCGGCTTGGCCGCTGGTTGGAAAACGACAAGACAAATGCGGAGATTGTCGAACTGCTGTACCTGGCGACTCTCAGCCGACGGGCGACAGCGGCCGAACAAAAACTGGCCGCCGACTATCTGCAGACGGCAAATGACCGATCAACCGGTTTCCGAGATTTGCAGCACGCCTTGTTGATGTCCAACGAATTCCTGCTGCGTCATTGATTTCACGGTGTGGCCAAGTGTGATGCGCCATCGGATGTGAAACAGAAAACCGCCTCTCTTATGTTTTCAGTCGAGTGAATGTTTGCCATGCCTGATGCGAATGTCTTTCATGCCCCACACTCCAGGCGGGAGATGTTTCGGTTGGGATTGGGCGGCTTTTCGGCGATGTCTCTCTCGCAGTTGCTCGAGAGACGTGCCGCAGCTGCCGAGTCGTCTCGTGAGCGAAAGAAGACGGCGCTGATTCTGGTCTGGCTGCCGGGAGGGCATAGCCATCTGGAAACCTACGATCCAAAGCCGTTGGCTACCAGCGACTATCGGGGGCCGTACTCTTCCATCGAAACCGCCGCCCCCGGAATGCGGCTAAGCGAACTGCTGCCGCACCACGCCCGCGTCGCCGATAGATTCACGGTGTTACGCTCCATCGTGCATACCGGATTCTGCCATCAACAGGGAACGCACCAACTGCTAACCGGATTTGCCGAACGAGTACTCAGACGCAAGCCGTTGTACCCAGACCTCTTTTCGGTCGCGCATCGGCTGCGATACGACAAGTCGCGTCAACTACCGAACTACGTGGGCGTCGCACCGGTGAACTACGCCGGGCCGTCTTACCTGGGCAATGCCTACGAAGTGTTCGCGGTGACCGGCGACCCGAACCAGGAATCGTTTTCCGTTCCGAATATCGGATCGGTTACGGATGCGGCGGCGACAAAGCTCCGCCGACGAATCGACTTGCGGCAGCAGTTAGACCATCTGAAACAGAAGGCCGATTTCCTCGGCAAGATGGATGCGCTGGACGCGTTCGAGCAGCAGGCATTTAACGTCCTGACGAGCATACAGGCGACAAAGGCATTCGACATCCGGCAGGAAGATGCAGCCACCCGCGAACGTTATGGTCGAAATCGTTGGGGGCAGCAATTGCTGTTAGCGCGTCGGCTGGTCGAGTCGGGAGTCGGCCCAGTTCAGCGGTGCGTTGTGTGGCGGCGTTGGCAATTGGGACGATCACGCCGTAAATGCCAACTGCTTTGAAGCGATTAAATACCGGTTGCAGTTTATGGACAAGGCCGTCGCGGCACTCATCGAAGACATTTACGATCGCGGATTGGACCAGGATGTCATGGTCGTTGTGACGGGAGAATTTGGCCGCACCCCCAAAATTAACTCGAAGAAGAGTACGGGGAAACGCATCGGCAGTGCTCCGGCGGGAACGATGCAACCCGGCCGCGACCACTGGCCGCGCGCCACCTCGATTCTGTTCGCAGGTGGTCGGGTCGAGACGGGTCAAGTTGTCGGTCAGACTGATGTGCGGGGTGAGGATGCGATCGAGCGAATCGTCGGCCGCGGCGATTTCGTGGCAACGCTTTACAAGCATTTGGGCGTCGATTTTGAAAACGCCTCATTCCCCGACCACTCAGGCCGCCCCGTTCCGGTGATGCTCAGCGATGGGAAGCCAATTCGTGAATTGAGCCGCGCGTAGGTGGTCTGGCGTTTGATCCCACGGGCCGCGGCCCGTGGGCTTTGAGAATCAACAAGGATGATCTGAGACTTTGTGCTGTTTCAGTCGCTGCCTTCGAGGGCCACCCACGAACGGTTTTGGTAGCTGCAGCGGCAACCGGCGGATGCGTCGGGTACGAGGACCAGACCGCCGACCGGGAGTGCGTTGATCCAGCAACCGGGGCGGATGCCGCCGAAGTTCTCGGTGCCGGCCTTGCGGGTGAAATCGTAATAGCCGAGCGTTCCCGAACGGAACATCAGCAGGTTTCGCGATCCCGAGAGTTGGCCGCAGCCGTAAGACTTGGGAACGCTCATCAGTTTGGTTTCGCCGGTTGCCAGGTCGAGCGCCGACGGATGCGCGACGATTGTGCCTTCGTTAATCAACGGCCGCGTGCGGTAGTTGACCTTCTTCTCCCACAGGCGGTATCCCTCGCTGGCGTTGTGCGCGGCAATGCGACCGCCCACTTCCGACGGCAAACGGAAAGACGTTGGCTGATAGAACATCAACAGAATGTCAAATTGCTTGCTGAACGCCAACGTGGTTCCAAAGACATCCTTGTCCGACTTCCAAACGCGTTTCCCGGACCTCGCGTTCAGCGCGATGAGTTCGCCGGTGGGATGGCCGACAGCCGGTGTTTTCGGTGGATCACCGCGGCGTGCTGCGGCGCGCGAAAGTAAATCGTCGGTGGCGAGGCTTCGGTCAATCAGATGAACTCGACCGGCACCGATGGCGATTGAATTGTGTCGGATGGACTTGACGGCGTCGAATTTCCACAATTGCTTGCCGGTTTCGACATCGAAGGCGAACAAAGAGGTCGATTCTGAAAATTGCCGCTTCATCTGACCGTCGGCGCGGATGTAAGCGTGTTTGACGATGTGTGATTCGTTGGCCATCGACCCGAAAAGCACGCCATCTTCACAGGCAAGAAATCCCCAGGTGGAGGGTTTGCCGCTAGCGTGCTTTGGCGCGTCGAACGTTCCCTGCACTTTGCCGGTGACCGTGTCGATGCGAAAACAGCGGGACCCGTTTCGCAGGAAGAGGCTGTTGTCCGCGATGCAGATGTTGCTGCCCGTAACTGCCGTGCCGGCCAGATGGTCGGCGTTGTACGCATCGAGAATGCCCTTCTGCTCGAACCGCCACAGCGGGCGACCGTTGTAGGCATCGACCGCGATCAACTCGTTTACACCTTCGGCAAACAACCGGCCTTGATGAAACAACGGCGACGGTCCCCGCCCGTGCCGTTGGGGCAAATCGAGGTCGATGTCGCGATACCAGATGGCTGTCAGCGGCCCCTTGATCGAATCGGTGGTGCAGAGCGTGTTGGCGGGATTGGAATACTGATGCGTCCACTCGCCCGCATCTTTCAGCGCTCCGCGTGTCTCGACCGTCATCGCATCGGGCCGACCGAAGCAGGCAACTCCACCGAACGGCCGCTGCAGTCGCGTCGTCTTTTTCGATTCTACGATTCGTGGACCATCGCCAACCGAACGAGCGGACACCATGAGATTGGCGAAGTATTTCGGGAAGTGTGAGTCGGCGGGATCGCCGTGGTGAACGGTTACGCGGACGCCATACAGTCCAGCGGCATCGAGCTTCCGTCGCGCCGCCTCGACGTTCTTCGCATCCGCGTCGATCGCGACGACGAACAAATCGGATTGCTTAACCAACTCGTATGCCAAAGCCCCGTCGCCGCAGCCAAGATCGACGCAATAGCCTGCGGAGATTTTCGACTTGGCGATGATTTCGGCGGCGGCTTGCTGCATCTCTTTGTTATTTCCGTAGGGCGCATCGGCTGCTTTCTGTCGATGTACGATCGGCTTCTCGCCGGACTTCGCGCCGTAACAGTGAATCGTTCCGCTGGCCGTACTGACGAAGAGACGGCCATCGGAGACGGCCAAGCCGTAGGCAACGTCGTCCACTTCGTCGGACCAGATCGGCTTGCCGCTCTTTGCTTCAACTGTTGCGATCCGCTTCCCACCGCTGGTGACGATTGAATCGGAAGCAACGATCAGCGCCGTTCCCGACGGAACGCCCTTGACCTGCCACCGCGATTCGTGCGCGGGAACCGTGATCGGTTTGCCTCGACGATCCTTGGTGTCCTTCATCACGATGTTCGCAGCCCGCAACTGATCGGCGGTGCCGTAAACAACGCCTCCAGGAATTGCCGCCACGGCTCCGGTCACTCGATCGGGAATCAGGGACCCATCGTCCGTTTTGTAGGCGTAACCACCGTTGTAGATTAGATCCCCGGCAAGCATGGCCGTCGTTCCGCCGCGTTTGGTGTTTTCCTGCAGGCGATAGTATTCGAACTTGCCACTGTCGCGGCGGAAGGCGGCGGGGACAGCCCGTCCGGTCGGCACGAACAGCCGCTCGTCATTTGCCAACAAATACCCTTGAGCCGACACGCCGCTTTTTGCATTCGCGCCGCCATGCGGTTGCGGCATGACGATGCCGCCGGACTTGTCGTTCTGCCAGACAACTTCGCCCGTGTCGGGATTCATCGCGCGGATGAAAATGCCTTCCGACTGCCAGATACCGGCCGCCCAGTACAGCAGGCCGTTGTGAATTACCGGGCCACCACGGCCGGGCCACTTGGAAACCATTTGAGAATTCCCAAGCACGCGGTCATCGCGCGGCCCACCGCGCCAGCGTTCGATCAAACTGCCATCACGCAGCTTCAGAGCGTAAAGATAGCCGTCGTCGCTGACGACGAAAAGTCGATCTTTCCAGACGGTCGGCGCGAACCGCACCGGGCCTCCGGTGAAAAACGACCACTTCAGCGCGCCGGTCGTCGCATCCAACGCGGTCACCTTGCCATCTGCCGAGCCGGCAAAACAAACCAGTCCCCGCGCAACAACAACATGATGCGCCCGGTCGAAACTCATCCGATCATCGCGCGGCCATGCTGGCTTTGGCGAGTGCATCGGATGCCACGACCACTGTCGTGCCAAATCCTTCGGCAGTGAATCATTGGTGTAGCCACTCCGAGCCGAATCCGCACGCCACGTCGTCCAGTCCGACGCAGTGACGGTGGTCGCGGAAAGCAGGACAACAGCCAACGTCGAAATTATCGCCTTCATGGATCGATCCCGTGCAAAACAATCGTGTGACGAATCGTACGACCTATCAGCGGACTCATCGATTCGCCCCAACGTTTTCCAGGACGCGCGGAAACACCCGGGTGATTCGAGAGCCGATGAGATACGTTACTTGATGTCTTTGATGCGAATGTTCTTGAACTCGACCCACATCGGTTTGCCGGCGTGAAGCTGAAGGGCCAGGACACCTTCGCGCAGCGCCAACTTGGGACTATCGGTAAAGTCCAGGATCAGTCGCCCATTCATGTAGTGCTGAATGTGAGTTCCCTTGGCGATAATCACGACGTCGTTCCAGTCGTCGAGCTTGAACAGCTTCTCAAAACCGGAAGCATCGATCAGCGTCCCGGTCACCTGTTTACCTTTTTCTCCCCATGTGGCTTTCTCGCCCACGAGACACATGCGGCCGCGTCCGATGCCCTCGCCGTAGATGAACCCGGACACGCTTGGCAGCTTCGACTCGTTGCGAATCTCATGCTGATAGCCGCGGACGACCCACTTGTTCCGCACTTTTTCGGTGATGTGCTTCGATCGGTATTGAATTCCCGAGTTGTTTGTCGCGTTGCAGCGGAAGGATAGCCGCAATTCAAAATCTTTTGTTACGCCATCCTTCCAGATGATAAATGTATTCCCATTGGCGCGGTTTTCGGCGGTCGTCTCGCCACGGATCGCCCCGTCTTTAACCGACCAGAGCCTTAAATCGCCGTCCCATCCGGTCAGATCCTTCCCGTTGAAAATACTCCGCGAATTGGCCGGCTCATCGGCGACAGCCTTTGGTGCAACGGCAGAAATGGCATTCAATGCAAAAGAACTCACAGCAACCAGCGTCAAAAAGCGGACCATTGTCATGTACTCCATGGTGCAAGGGTTTATGTTCGAGATTCATTATGGACGACCAACGGAGACATTGGAATCCTTCGGGGAATTTCGTATTCATTTCCACTGGGAAAATGGATGACCATGATGTGAGAGGAACAGCTGGGCCGAATGTTGCGTCCCTTCTTTGCAACCCGCGCTATCGGCCAATACAATGCTCCAACGCAATTTGTTGCAGCTGTTCACATAAGATAGGACGATCCATGAGCGAAGCTGTTCACACGGGGCAGGGCGAAGATCTCGAATTTGACCCTGTCTTCCTGCATTCCCGCCGCGAAGCGATCATCATCTTTTTTGTCTGGTTGGCGGCATTTATCTGGGCGGTTCCGTATTGCTATTTCAACGGATACGTCGATGCCACTTCGGTCGTGGAGATCGACACGGTTTGGGGAATCCCCAGTTGGGTGTTCTGGGGAATTGGCGCCCCGTGGATTGCAGCCAACATTTTCACAACCTGGTTCTGCTTCTGTTACATGGAGGACGACGACCTCGGTGAAGCGATGGAGGGAGCCGATATCGCGGAGGAAGTTTCCGAGATGCATGCTGATGATAAGGGGGCCAACGCATGAGCGCTACTCTCCCCCAATTTTCACAGATGATAGGCTTTTCGCCATTGTTGGCGGCGGCCAGTTCCAATGCCGCCCTGATCACATTTCTCATCTACACGCTGGCCGTGTTTGGTTTGGCCGCTTTGTCGAACCAGTTGATGAAGAACAAGAACTTCTTGAGCGAATACTTTCTGGGCAGCCGCAGCCTGGGCGTTTGGGCTTTCGCGCTGACGTTCGCCGCCACCAGTTCCTCGGGCGGCAGCTTCACGGGTTTCCCCTCAAAGATTTACACGCACGGCTGGATTCTTGGCCTGTGGATTGGCAGTTACATTGTCGTTCCCATTTGTGCGATGGGCCTGTTAGGTAAGCGGATCAATCACGTCGCCCGTATCTCCGGCGCCATCACTGTTCCCGATGTCCTTCGCGACCGGTTTCACAGTGCCCGCTTCGGGTTGTTGGCCGTGTCGCTCATCGTCTTCTTCATGTCCTTCAATCTCATTGCGCAGTTCAAAGCGGGCAGCGAGATTCTCAACACGCTGCTGAGCGGAGTCGGTCCGTTCGACCAATCTGTCGCCTGGGTGGACAGCGTCAAGTCGAACGTCGGGTTCCTGCAGAATGTCGATCCGGCCTATCTGTTGTGCCTGGTCACGTTTTCGGTGGCCGTCATTCTGTACACAACCTACGGCGGATTCCATGCAGTGGTCTGGACCGACGTGATGCAGGGAATTGTGATGGTGATTGGCGTCATCATCATGTTGCCGTTGGCCATCAATGCC
This sequence comes from Planctomycetota bacterium, assembly GCA_963581435.1. Taxonomy (GTDB): domain Bacteria; phylum Planctomycetota; class Planctomycetia; order Planctomycetales; family Planctomycetaceae; genus JABISG01. Next base: position 10,185 of record CAUZOL010000083.1, on the reverse strand, counting down.
GTTGGCTCACTGCCGGAGGCGACAGAGCAGCTGGCCCGCATGACGCCGCCGCGCATCGGGTTGGCACAGGTCAGCGTCGAAGTTCCTGCAACCGAGAGCCTGACACTGAACGGGCCGTGGTTCACGCTGCCGGGCGAAGACGATGCGCGCCCGCGACTGTTTCGGATTAATAAGACATTGGTCATTCCCGCCGGCAAGACAACGGTCGATCACGTCCGCTATGTCGAAGTGACCACGCCGGAAGAAATCGATAACCAACTCAAACGTCTCGCCGATCAAGATCAGACAGACATTGCGGCCTTCAAAGTGAAGCTGCGGGAATTCATGCAGAGTCAACTTGAGTGGATCAAAAAGAATCCCGACTCAGCCTCGGGCGGTAAGGGCGAAGACGTGCGAGGCAACATCCGTCTTCTCGAACAACAATCAGCCGCGCTGTTGGGCACAGGAAGTTTTCAGCCGGTGGACATCGAAATCACGCTGAGCAAGAGATACCCCGCCCCCTTCGGTGACGGGCGGGCGGGCATGTATGTCAGTGGGCCGGGGCCTCCCAAACCCCCTTCGCTTCCTGCTGATCCGGGAACGATCGTCGTCAATGTCGATCAGCCGGACGCAGAGATTCGCGTCTTCAATTCGGCGAACGTGCGGCAGGTCACGCGCAGCACCGACGACGGTCCGGCAGTGATCGCCCTCAACAAAGGCGAGTATCGGCTGGACGTTGTCAAAGCAGATTTCTCGGTGTTCTCGCAGGAAATCACAATCACGAAAGATGCCACCGCCACACTCGACGTGAATCTCGTTGCCGCGCCCGATGCGGAGTACGGACCGATGTCGGACGATGAAGAGGAGAGCATCTTATCGCTAGGATTTCTGCCGCTGAGCATCGCGATTTCGTTCTTCTTCATGTGGGCAATTTCCGGTGCCGGCCAGCCGAGCAGCATGGTGCGACTAATGGCATTCAACAATTCCACAACACTCCGGCGGTCGATCTTCACCGTCGCCATTTACTATTCGCTGATCTATTTTCCGCTGGTGATCATCTTCTGTTGTGCGCGGGTTATCCTGCCCGGCATGGATCTCGAATCGGATCGCATCATGCCGCAGATGGCGGTCACGCTCACGCAACAAATCGGGCAGGGTTGGCTCGCCGGTTTGCTCGTCGCCGCCCCGTTTGCCGCTGTGATGTCAACGGTCGATAGTTTTCTGCTGATGATCTCCTCGGCATTGGTTCGCGACATCTACCAGCGCAACATCAACCCCGAGGCCAAGGAAAAGACGATCAAACGCCTGACCTTCCTGTTCACGTTCATGGTCGGTGCCGGTGCAACATTGGGCGCGGTCAACCCGCCGCAGTTTTTGCAGGACATTATCGTCTACACCGGCAGCGGGCTGGCGGCATGTTTCCTGGCACCCACCGTGTTTGCGCTTTACTGGCCGCGGTCAAATTCCCAGGGCTGCATCGGCGGCATGCTGGCCGGTTTCAGCGCGCATCTGGCGATGTACGTCGCCGGCTACTTCGCCAACGGCTCGTTCTTCAAGCCGTACCAGTTGTTTGATTTCAATCCGATTATTGTCGGCTTGTTGGTATCGTTCGTGGGCGGATATCTGATAACGCGACTCACTCCCCCACCATCGGAAGAAATCGTACGCAAGTATTTCTATCGAAAGAAAACATCCTGACGTTCCAAGTCGCTTGCGGTTTAGCGGACCTCTGACACCGTGGACCGGCTAAACCGCATGCGAGAATTGTTTCCCAAAATAGTACGGTCATTGCCATGAAATACATCGACGCTCATTCACACGTGTGGACGCCCGACACCAAGGCGTATCCGCTGGGGCCGGGCCAACGGCGGTTCAACATGTCGCCGAAATCGTTTACCGACGACGAACTGCTCGCACTCGCGGGGCCGGTCGGCGTGAACCGTGTCGTTCTCATTCAGATGTCGTTCTACGCTTACGACAACAGCTACATGCTCGACGCCATCCGCAAACGGCCGAAGGCATTTGTGGGTGTAGCGGTCATTGACGAGGATGGACGGCGGCCCGATGTGGAGATGGTCAAACTCAAGGGGATGGGCGTCAGCGGATTCCGCATCTATCCCAAGAATCGCAAGAAAGATGACTGGCTCGGTTCCGACGGCATGCACGCCATGTGGACTGCTGCCGCCAAAGACAATTTGCAAATGTGCTGCCTGATGGACGCCGACGAACTCCCCGCGCTCGATCGCATGTGCCGCAATTTTCCCGACACGCCGGTGGTCATCGATCATCTCTGCCGCATCGGTGTCAGCGGAATGATCGATCCGAAAGAAGTCAAAGCACTCTGTGACATGGCCCGGCATAAGAACGTCACCGTCAAGGTTTCGGCATTTTACGCACTCGGCAAGAAGCAGGCTCCGTATCACGATCTCGGCCCGATGATCAAACAGGTCTACGATGCGTTCGGCCCACAGCGGCTGATGTGGGCAACCGACTGCCCATTCCAGGCCGAGAAGGGACACACCTACAAAGAGTCGATCGACCTGATCAAGAACGGCCTCGCATTTCTCTCGGCCGACGACAAAGAACACTTACTCCGCAAAACCGCCGAACGAGTATTCTTCAGCGGCAAGTAAACCCTGCAAAGCCCGCCGGCCGCGCCCGGCGGGAACCGCTAATTCAAAAGACAAACCATCGCACCCATGGACGAACAATTCCAAATCGAGGACACCAGCGAAATCGTCACCCCCGCGCTCATTGTCTTTCGCGAAGTCCTCGAAGAGAACATCGACAAGATGATCGCCATCGCGGGTGATCTGTCGCGCCTGCGTCCGCATTGCAAGACACACAAAATGCGCGAGGTGATCGAACTGGAGTTGGCACGCGGAATCACCAAGTACAAAGCGGCGACATTCGCCGAAGCCGAAATGCTTGCCGAAGCGGGCGTAAAGGACATTTTTCTCGCCTACAGTCTCGTCGGACCGAACATTGCCCGTGCGGTTCGCTTTCGCGAGATCTTTCCCGACGTCGCGTTGGCTGTCACCGCCGATCACGAGAAGCCGATCGCCGCTTTGTCGGCTGCGATGAGCGATGCGAATCAAACCATCGATGTGCTGCTCGACATCGACACCGGACAGCACCGCACTGGAATTCCGCCGGGTGAATTGGCTGTTGAACTGTACGGCCAGATTGTCGATGCGACCGGACTGAATCCCGGCGGACTGCATCTGTACGACGGACAGAATCATCAGACGGATTTGGAAGAACGCCGCGAAGCGGTTACCGCTTGTTGGGAATCGGTCGCGGCACTGCGCGATGATCTCGTCGGCAAGGGATACGCAGTTCCGCGCGTCGTCGCCGGGGGAACCGGTTCGTTTCCGATTTTCGCTTCCATCGACGACCCCACGATCGAAAGCAGTCCCGGTACCTGTGTGTTCAACGACGTGGGTTATGGAACGATGTTCCCGGACATGCAATTCACGCCGGCCGCACGGTTGCTCACTCGTGTCATCAGTCGGCCAACCGCCGACCGAGTGACGGTCGATTTGGGATACAAAGCGGTCGCGTCCGATCCCCCCGCCGGTAAACGTTTAGGTTTCCCGGATCTGCCCGACGCCAAAGAGGTGTTACAGAACGAAGAGCACCTTGTATTGGAAACATCGCGCGCCGGCGAATTCGAGCCGGGCGATGAACTACTGGCGGTCCCGCGGCATATCTGTCCAACCTCGGCAATGCACAAGCAGGCAACCGTTGTCGCCGGTGGGAAAATTGTCGGCTGCTGGTCGATTGCCGCGCGCGATCGAAAATTGACTATTTGAACGCTTCAGAGGAATCTCACCGGATGCAACCGGCGGGCTTTGCGCACTCACTATGACTGACGAGCGTCAGGAAACGGGAATCGCGGCACTTGACGATATGTTGGGCGGCGGGTTGATTCCCGGCACGCTGACGGTCGTACTCGGTGCGACCGGGATCGGCAAAACGCAACTCGGGCTGCAGTTTGCCCGGCAAGGACTGCATCAGGAAGGCGAAACGGGAGTCGTCTTCGATATGACCAGTCGCGGCGATTCGCAAAATCATGCGGAATATGCGCGGCGATTATTCGACTGGGAGCAGCGGTCGATGTCGGCAAGTGATTCGGTCGATCCGATGGCAGTCTGGGACCGCGAACGTGCCAGATTCGACTATCTTCATTTGTTTCGACATAGTGGCCGACGTGTCAGTATTGGCGACCTGGAACCGGATGACTGGCGGGAATGGAAGATCGAACTCGCCAAGAAGTTGCAGGTCGCCATTGCATATTTTTACGGCAATCTGGTGCACGGTGTGCAGCGGTGTGTTATCGACGGGCTGGAGCCGACTGACAAGGCGAGCGATTCGTTCCAGATGCACATGTTCGACTATGTCTACCACCAGATCTTGCGAAAAGAGTCCGACTGGGTCGCCCGCGATTTGTTTCGTGTGAAGTTTCGAGAACAGGAAGCGACCGTGACGGCGCATCGGTACGATCACAATCAGGTCGGTTGCCTGCTGTTATACACGACGCATGAGGTAATGCTCGATCAACTGCTCAGCCGCCCCATCGAGACGGGCGACGTGTTATCGAACGCGAATACCATCATCTTGATGGGCAAGGTACGTGACGGAACGAAGATGGGCCGTGCGCTGCACGTCGCCAAACATCGCGGCAGCTACTGCCGCGAGGACATCGTACCGTTTACAATTACCGAGAACGGCCTCGTCCTCGATTCAGTCGATTGATTCGTCAACAATTGATCGCGACACCGCAGCTGCAACTTAAAAAGTCGCGGAATCAGCGATGCGTTGCATCGCAGCTGAGACTAACTATTTTCAACGCACGACTATCATGCCAAATTCACCACCTGCAGAACTCGTCCAACGGCTCACGCAACACGATCAGCAGCATTTGCTCGACTCGTGGGACAAACTGAATCCGTCCGAACGCGAAGTGTTTCTGACACAACTTTCGGCCGTTGATTTTGAGGAGATCGAGAATCTGCTGGCGGAAACCGGCACGACATCGGCCGATGAGAAGCCGGAAGCCCGCGCCCGACGTGCCGCACAGCCGCGAAAATTGGTCCGACTGCCGAAATCGCAGCAAGACATCGTTGAGCGCGAGAAAGCGGCCCGGCAGGGGGAGCAGTTGTTGGCCGACGGCAAGGTCGGCATCATTCTGGTTGCCGGCGGACAGGGAAGCCGATTGGGTTTCGACCATCCCAAAGGCATGTTCCCCATCGGTCCGGTTAGCGACAATACGCTGTTTCAACTTCTCATCGAACAGGCGGTCGCCCGTTCGCGACGGGCCGGCGTGACCACCCCTTATTACGTCATGACCAGCGACGCCACGCACGATGAGACGATTGACTTCTTTGCGCAACACGAATATTTCGGTTTGGACGAGTCGGCCGTCCGATTCTTTCGACAAGGGAATATGCCGGCCGTCGATGCCAAAAATGGCAGGCTGTTGCTTGCGGCACCCGGTCGGCTGGCGCTCAGTCCCGATGGACACGGTGGAATGCTTGCGGCGTTGCAGCAGGCGCAATTACTTGATGATATGCGCGAGCGCGGCGTCGAGTTTCTTTACTATCATCAGGTCGATAATCCCACGGCAATCGTCTGTGACCCGGTGTTTCTCGGGCTTCATGTCGCTCACGGCTCGGAGATGTCCACCAAGGTCATTGCGAAGCGAACCGCGGAAGAACGGATGGGAGTTGTCGTCGATGTTGACGGCCAAACGCAGATCATCGAATACAGCGACATGCCGGAAGACGTTGCGGCGATGACCGACGACTCCGGTGAATTACTGCACTGGGCTGGCAGCACGGCCATCCATGTGTTCAATCGGGAATTGCTGGAGCGACTGACCGGGGGCGAACTCGCGTTACCGTTTCATGTTGCTCACAAGCAAGTGGCATTCATCGATCGCGACGGACAATTGCAGCAACCGAAAGAGCCGAATGCGTACAAGTTCGAGCGATTCATTTTCGATGCGCTAACGCATGCCCGCGGCGCGTTGGTGCTGGAAGGGGATCGCGCTGCCGAGTTCAGCCCGGTCAAAAACGCCTCGGGTGCCGACTCTCCCGAAACGTCTCGTCGTGATATGATTGCTCTGCATGCCGGTTGGTTGCGACGGGCAGGCGCGAAATTGCCAGAGGGGGCTGACGTCGAAATCAGTCCGCTGTATGCGCTCGATGCCGACGATCTGCAGGGCAAGATTCCGGCCGGCACCGAATTCGATGGCCCGATCAATCTTCGGGAATGAACCAGAAGTATCGGACACGTCCCGCGAGCGGGCCGGCTAAAAGTCTAGAGTGAAACCTGTTTTGGTTGGCTTCAAACGCGACGAGCAAACATCATGCTGCATGCAGTCATAATGGCCGGAGGAAGCGGGACGCGGTTCTGGCCGCAGAGTCGTCATTCTCTGCCCAAGCAATTGCTCCCGTTGGCGGGAAAGCGGACGATGATTCAGCAGGCCGTCGATCGGACATCGCCCTGGGTTGCCGACGACTGTACCTGGATTGTGACCAACGCCGCGCAAGCCGCCGAAACAAAAATACAACTGCCAGAAGTACCGGTTGGAAATGTTCTCATCGAACCATGCGGTCGAAATACCGCCCCGTGCATTGGTTTGGCGGCGATTCAATTGTTGGCCCGCGATCCAGACGCGATGATGCTGGTGATACCGGCCGACCACGTCATTAAACCGAACGGTGTATTCCAGCAGGCGGTCGAACGGGCCGTTTCGCTGATCGGGCAACAATCGGACGCGCTGGTGCTGTTCGGCGTTCGGCCGACCAACGCGGCCACCGGATTTGGTTACATCGAACGCGGCGAGACACTCGATGAATCGGTATTTAGGGTCGAGTCGTTTCGCGAAAAACCCGATTCCGAGACGGCCGAACAATATGTCGAAGCGGGACGGTTCTATTGGAATTGTGGGATCTTCGTCTGGCGTGCCGAGCAGATCCTCTCCGCGTTGGAGCAATTCGAGCCGGAAATGCACGCGCGATTATTGAAACTCCGCGATGTCGTTGGAACGGCCAACTGGGAAACGGCGCTGGCGGAAGAATTTCCGCAGATGAATTCGATCTCCATCGACTATGCGGTCCTCGAACGCGCTGCTGATGTGTTCGTCATCGAAGCGCCGTTCGATTGGGACGATGTCGGCAGTTGGCCGGCACTCGAACGGTTGATTGACGCTGACGTCGATGGCAACACCATCGACGCGCCGTTCGTCGGCGTCGATACGCGCGGATGCATCGTCCGCTCGACCGACGACAACCATTTGATCGCTGTTGCCGGCATGGAAGACTGCATCATCGTGCATACGCCCGATGCAACGCTCGTGGCGCGCAAGAGTGATCCCGATGCCGTTCGCAAGCTGGTGAAACTCTGCGAGGAACAAGGTTATGAGCGATTCCTCTAATCCGGACGCGACCGCCCACGTTCCAACGCAAGGCAGACTGCTCGGGATTGATTTCGGCACGAAACGCATCGGGCTGGCAGTCTCGAACGACGAACAGACGATTTCCTGTCCGCTGGACAATTACAGCCGTCGTGGTGAGCAAAAGGACGCTCGCTACCTGATTGACATTGTCAGGGAATACCGAATTGACGGCATCGTTGTCGGGCTGCCGGTGCACATGAGCGGCGAGGAGGGCGGCAAGGCGAAGGAAGCTCGACAATTCGGCGATTGGGTCACTCGAACCACAGGTTGTCCCGTCGCCTATTGGGACGAACGATTCACATCGCAACTGGCCGACGACCATTTGATGGCCGCCGCTATGACAAAGAAGCAACGGAAAGCGCGTCGCGACAAATTGGCGTCGCAGATCATACTGCAATCCTATCTCGACGCGCCGGACAGAGAACGCGCTCCGACGCCGATTCACCCCGTATAGACAGACGTCGGGCCGGTGTGACAATCTCCCTTGTGTCCCATGGCGCGAATCGTACAGAATACAGTACTAGCAGATGTTACATCGACCACGTCATAGCGGGAGCTTCGCCAACCCATGCCGCCGCCCGATGTCCTCGCCAACGACGCAGAGAATACCCACCCACTCGGGCTTGCAAGCCGGCGCGATGTGTTGCGTGTCGGGGCGTTGACCGTCTCGGCCAGTCTGTTGGCTGGGCGAGTGCCGCGTGCCGATGCGGCTACCGCACAAGAGCCGGCCGGCAAAGCGAAGTCGGTCATCTTTTTATGGATGGGGGGCGGTTTCACTCACATCGACTCGTTTGATCCCAAGCCGGAAGCGCCGGAAGAAATTCGTGGCGAACTGACCGCTATCGACACCAATTTGCCCGGCGTGCAGTTCTCTGAGACACTACCGCGGCTGGCGCAAATTGCCGACGACTTGGCCGTGGTTCGTAGTTTCTCGCACGACAGCAACGACCATCTGCTCAGTCAGGTTTATACGCTCTGCGGCCGCAAGGTGAATCGGACGCAACTCTTCAGCGAGCCGAACATCGGTGCGATCCTTTCGCATCTTCACGGGCAGCGCAACGGTTTGCCCGGTTACATTGCGGTACCCGGTATAACGCGGCCGGGACCGCCTCCGCACAACCTGTTTGTCGGTGGGTGGCTCGGAAATCAGTATGCGCCGTTCTGTGTCGGCGGCCAGCCGGAGCAGCCCGATTTTACCAAAGGCCCGAATCTGCCGAATCCCAGCCCGTTGGCCGAAGAAGAATTGAATCCACCCGAGTTGCAGTTTCAACCCGGCATGACACTCGGCCGACTCAGCAGCCGTTCCGGATTGAGGCAGTCGTTGGAGAAATCGGTTCGTCGTGCCGACGCCGATGGCAGGCTGGCGGCGATGGAGGGCCACTACGATAACGCTCTGCATTTGTTGACGTCACCGGAAGTTCGCAGCGCATTCGATCTGACGAAAGAGGCGGCGGCGATACGTGAGGATTACGGCCGGACGAAAATCGGCGGTCGCTGCTTGCTGGCGCGAAGGTTAGTCGAATCTGGCGCGCGGTTTGTCATGGTGGATTACGGCTACGATCCCGATTACGGCAACCTGTGGGACATGCACAATGCCCCCAGCCAGAACTTTCCGCACATCTCAAAAATGTGCCGCCGCAAGTACAGTGTTGTCGGTGTCGATCGCGCAGTCGCAGCGCTCATCTCCGACCTGAAACAACGCGGACTGCTCGATAGCACGCTGGTTGTGTTCCTCACCGAGTTCGGCCGCACGCCGAAAATCAATGCCCGTGGCGGCCGCGATCACTGGGGAGCCTGCGGCTCGGTGTTCTTCACCGGGGCCGGCACACGTGTTGGCCAGGTCATTGGGCAGAGTGACAAACAGGCGGCGTACCCGACAACGCAGCCGCACGGCCCAGCCGACATCGCCGCCACCATTTACCATGCCATCGGTCTGGACAGCGAACGCCGCGTCCTCGACCGCGAGAATCGCCCGCATCAACTGCTCGATCACGGGCAACCGATCTCGCAATTGTTTTAGGTTTGTCGTGACCCGATTCATCGGGTTCCGGCGGCTGAGCGAGCAATCGAACTGCATGAATGCGGTCACTACGAACCTTCGTGCTGGGCGTTGCCCGGCCGATATTCGTGTATTAAATCGGCGATACGGCAAGGCGATCTAGAATCGCTGGATCAGCCATGTTTTGAACCGCACGGCGTCGCCGTCGTCCAGCGTTAAGTATTCCGTCTTCCAGAACTCGACGTTGAAGGCGATGTTGAGCCCGCCGCCGAGGGGTAAGCGGTTGCCGATGTACCAAGTCCGATTGCGCGTTCGCGTCGATCCGTTGCCGACGAGATCGTTATCAACGGGGTTGTCGATGGTGGCACCGAGCGCGAGTTTCCACCACGGCTTCATCTGAAATTGCAGTTCCGTCCATCCGCCGTGCGATTCGATTTCTTCGCCGGTGACGGTGTTGATTCCCTGCCCAATGCCGCCGCGCCAATCGCTGAGATTGCGACCGTACCACGCTTCACCGCGCCAGGTAATTGCTGTGAGCAGCGGCAGACTCCAATCGATACCCAGCCCGCGGCTGGAAAAATCGTCGTTCCCACCAATCGGCACTTCCACACTTTCGAACGATGCAAAGAGCTATTGTCAATTGTTGTGTTATGAAAATGTTTCTAAGCGGCGAATTCCTGCAGAATTCCGTCTTGGAAGGAACGTCCTTCGACGACGAGCGTCATCTTTTCGTGGCTGCGTA
>CAUZOL010000082.1:0-22062 GCA_963581435.1 Planctomycetota bacterium | reverse complement strand
GGGATGCCGCGCAACTTTGACGGTTTGCCACGGATCGAGGTTATCGAAAATCTCGCGGGTTTTGCGTTTAATTTCGACGCGCAAATTTCGAATGGCGGCTTTGATATGCGCCGACGGATTCGATTGCTCCTGGAGCTTTTGGAGTTGTTCTTCCATCTCAAAGATGGGACGTTCAAACTGCAGGATTTGTGGTGGTGGCATGGGAGTTGGGAACCAGAGATCAGAAGTCAGAGATCAGCAATTACGTGTCGGTCGTTTTAGAGGACGTCGGGCAGTTCGTCCATCAAAGGCAGATCAGAGTCGCTATCGCTTTGGCTGGCGTGACGTTCGTTGGACACGGGAGCCTGCGGTTGCAATTCGGCTTCTTCTCGTGAGATGACATCAACACTGGGGTCGGGGGGGGCGGCGGGCGGCTGCGGTTGTTGAATGGGCGCAGCAATTTGCTGTTGTGGTGGCTGGTTCTGTGCCGACGGCACGGGTTGCGTACCCGCTGGCTGCTGCGCCGGCGTTTGCATTGGTGGTTGCGCTGGCGGCGCCACGCCCGGCGGGTATTGTGGATAGCCGGGCGGATACCCCTGTAGAGGATATTGTTGCTGAGGGAACGGTTGCTGAGGCATTTGCGGCATGGGGACGCCCGGCTGCCCCGGCATTGGTGGAGCCATGCCGGGCGGAAAATATCCTGGCGGTGCGAACTGCGGAAACTGCCCCGGTTGTGGTTGACCGGGAAAAGCCGCGGCGGGAGGCGGCTGTTGTGGAGCAGTTGGCTGCTGCGGTGTTGCGGGCGCAGCGGGCGGCGTGGACGCAGCCAATTTGCTCTTCTTCTTTTTTGGTTTGACCGGAGGGGCGATTCCCTTTTCGGTGAGCAATGCGTCGCGACGACTGTCGAGCGACCAGGCCTTGCTGAGGTCTCCCCCGGCATCAGCAGTTTCTTTTTTCTTCTGGTCAGCAGCTGCCTTGAGTTGGGCAACATCCTCTTTGAAGAGTTTGAGCGAGCGAAGCTCGGCAAGCAACTCGTTCATGTTCGCGTGCCGTTTGTCCGGTTTTTTGAACAACATGCGTCGAACGAATTCGTCGGTTTCAGGGGTGATGTTTTTGTTAAATTCCGAGAGCGCTGGTGCTGGCTCTTTGAGGTGCTTGATCAACAGCAGGTCGGGAGTTGGTGCGGTGAAGGGCCTTTGGCCTGCGAGGATCTCAAACAGCGTGATACCCAAACTGTACATGTCGGTTTGCACTGTGGGCGCTTTTTTGAGAATCGTCTCCGGGGCGATGTAGGTCCGTGTGCCCTGCACCGATTTCGTTCCACCGGCAAACATCTTGCCCAGTCCGCTGGAACGGCGGACTGTCAACGAAAAATCGATCAGCTTCAATTCGCCCGACTTGTTGAACAAGATGTTCTCAGGCTTAATGTCACGGTGAATCCAACCTTTGTCGTGCATGTGTGCCAGCGAAATGCACAACCCTTCAATCAACTTCTGCGCCCTGATTTGAAGCGCCATGATGTCGGACATCAACTGCGTCTTCACATTTGGGGCGCGAAAGTAGTCCATTAAGATGTAGGCGTGTTCCTTGTTCGTAACGATTCGGTGAAGCGAAAGAAAGTTGGGATGCACAAGATCCTTCTGCACTTTCGCTTCATGCTTAAGCGTCGCCAGGCACCCCTTCTCTTTGATCGCATCGGGCAGCAGGAGCTTGGCGACAAGGGGCTGGCTGCCACCCGGTTCGACGCACTCCCAAATCTGCGAGTGCGTCCCCGAGGCAACGCAATTGATTAGCTCCAAGCCGTCATAGGTGTTTTGTTCGTCCGACACGTTTCCGCTCCGTTGCCTCTCTTGAGTGGCGGGTGAATTACTGCTGGATGGTCGCGATATTTCCAGGCTGCATTGCTGCGGTCAATTCAGTCGATCGCAAAGATGCAGTGAGTCGCCCGCCCCCCTGCCCGATTGCCGCCACATCCCGTTCGGAAATTGGCCCTGCGCTGCCAATTCTAATTAATTATAAACGAACTGCCCCCCAAGTGGGGGCGGAATTCAGAATGCGCCCCGCCTCCGTGGCGAATTTGTCCCCGAATTAACCTTTGCATTACGGGGGTCCGACTTGGCGGCGACATTGGCCGGTCGCACCTGCGTTCCATCGGCCAACTCCTGTGACGCGCTTACAATCAGCTCGTCGCCGGGAGCAAAGGAGCCGCTGACGTACGAGAGCTCGGTTCCCACCTGACCGAGAAGTTTCACGAGGACATTGCGAATGATCCCGCTCCGCACAACCTGAACCTTGCGTCCGCCCTCTGCAACATTCGCGAGGCTGCGATTGGGGACTTGAGTGACAAACTGTTGGGGGATGATTGCAACATCAACCAATTGCCCAGGGCGAATTCGCCCGCTTTCATTGTCGATTAACACGGTTGCCGACGCGAGCGACTTGACCAGTTCCCGCAACGGTCCAAACCTGGCGGCCAGCGGCAGGATACTTTCCACGGTTCCATTCACCGTCGTGTCTTCAATGGTGATTTTGATGCTCTGCTTGGGCTTGACGGAATTGCGTTCGACGGGAATTTCCACCCGGAGTTGCGTTGCGTCGCCGAATTCACACAGCGGCGTACCCACGCTGACAACCTGCCCCTCGATCACGTGTGTCCGAAAGACTTCGCCGGCGAATGGAACACGAACGTTTGTCTGTTCGAGTCGGAACTTGGCCAAGTCGTGGGCTGCTTTTGCTGCATCGTGCCGTGCTTCGGACAGTTGGATGATATCGGTGTCGGCCTGCTTTTTGGCGCGGCGTAATTCGATTTCCGCGACTCTCAGATTGGCTTCCGCCTGCTCGACGAGCAATGCCTGCTCGGTATCGTCCAAGCGAGCTACTGTTGTCCCGTTAATGATTTTGTCGCCCGGCTTTCGCAGCATCGATTTGACGCGGCCAGCAATGGGCGCGGCAATCGTCAATTTGCGGACGGGTTCCAATGCCAGGGCAATCTGATAGCGCTTCGGGTCGATCAGCCGCATCGCTTCCCGCTGGATCACGACCCGTTCTTCAGGTTTCGCCTGTTGGCGAGACTCTCCCCCGGCCGAAGGCGGCTGCGAATGTGCTGCGGTAAACGACACCGACAACACGAACAACAACAGCAGGCCGATCCGACGGACGCGCTGTCTAAATTGCATAGTCTTCCCCCCACTCGCATGCCTGACGCATGGGCCAGACGCAATTCCCTCGCAAAATGTTGATTCAACAGCTCTAGCGTAGGCGTCGATTCATATGGTGTCAACAGGGGACGAGCCAGTTGCGGGGCTTGTCGTTCTTGCGAATCGGCAGTAGCAAGCGGTCGATAATCGCCGATCGGCACATCGGAAAACCCACGTGTTTCACCCTTGGGTCGCCTGGGAACGTTGCCACCGACGCTGCACGCGTCATCCGGACCCACCCGGATGCAAACTCCCACCGACACTTGCCAGCGGTCGGTTGTTCTGGGAAGATGAATCGGTCATTGGTCGTCACGGTTGACGCCAGTCCCCCCCTGCCCCCCCCCACCGCCCGCAATTTGCGTTTGGCGGCAACGAACTCTCGAGGAGACTCCTTGGTGAGCATTCTATCACACGGCCTGTTGCTGATGTCGTTGTTGAACTCGGTGTTGGATGAAGGACCAGCCACCGAAATTCGTTACAACGGCACGCTCACGCCGACCGGCCGTAATTCTGACGGTTTTGAATCCAAACAATTCGACATCTTCTGCCTGCTTGTAAAACGCGATGCCGGAAGCGATCTCGCGTTTCTGGTCGATGAAGCCGGCGGTGGTGGTTGGTCATGGCCGGAACGTTTCGGCGTGATTGCACTCAACAAGGCGAACAAGGCGACCAATCGTACGCGCATTCGGTTGCTGCACAATCACGATGGATCGACGTTTCCCGTGACGGTGCGTTTGCCAATTTTTGAATTCGGCGACAAACTCAAGGCCGGAGCGGAATGGAAAGATGGGAAGCAAGCGTTTGAAGTTCTCCGCTCGCGCAAATTCAAAGATCGCGATTGCTGGGTCGTCGATGTTTCGAACAACTTTGGTCATCAGCAGACGCTGTTCGTCGAGAAGTCGAGTCAGTTAATCGTCTCGGCCGAGCAACGCGTGACGATGGGACGGGGCGATCGGTATTCGTTGAAGTACGAACTGGAGTCGGTCAAGCCGGTGAAAAAGGAATCGCTGCCGGTGCTGCAAAAGCCGCTGCAGACGATTGCCGCACTGAAAGAAACACTCAAACGGTCAAAGTCTCAGGAATTGAAGTCGGAATTGAGCGATGCTCAACTCAAGGCCGCTGCGGCGGTCATCGATCGTCTGGCAACCGAATCGGCCAAGACGCCCTTCGACCGATACGCCAAAATTATTCGTCGCGACATCGCAGCGCAACAGCAACGCGTGACCGACGTCGCTGGGCTGGCAAAGAAGTTCGTCGGCACCAAAGCGCCCCGGCTGACATTGAAAAAACTGACCGGCGGGACGGTATCCCCCAAGGAATTGGAAGACAGTATAATCGTGCTGCACTTCTGGGAGTATCGCAACAAACCACTCGTCGAGCCTTACGGTCAGGTTGGGTATCTCGACTTCCTCAACAACAAGAACATCAAGCGACGGCTCAATGTGAAAACGTATGGCGTTGCGGTTGATAAGCGTTTCGCAGACGCCTCGCAGCGGTCAGCCGCGGTTCGGTCGGCCCGCCAATTGCGGGAGTTTTTCAATCTCGGGTACCCGATTGTGATCGACGATGGAACGCTGCTCGGAAAATTTGGCGACCCGCGTCGCTTGGACGAGAAGTTGCCGCTGTGGGTTGTGATTGGGACCGACGGAAAGATTGCCCACTACAGCACCGGCTTCTTCAACATCAAGCCGGACCAAGGCCTGAAGCAACTTGAGGCGGTCATCGTCGATCTCGTCAAGCAGCAGCGGGCCGCGAAAAAGTAATGCCGGTCTCTTTGGGGTGCCACTGGCGTGTCGCCAGTGCATCACGGTGGACACTGGCGACACGCAAGTGGCAGCCGCGATTCGTTAATCGAGATTTCGGGTGTTACACGACGGTCGCCGCCCTCAATGGCACAAGAACCAGCGGCGCATCTTCACGCAGCAACGCGACGAGCAGACCTTTGTGTCGATCCACATTTGCTCGCACCAATTGTCGCCCCTCGCTACCGGCAGCCGAGGCTCGACGACCTGGATCTTTTGGGTCGCGTGATACAGGTCGGCCTGCAGGATACCCTCCACCAAACTGGCAGGTGAAACTTTGGGCGGACGTTTCACCTGAATCATCCGTGTCGATTTCAGCGCATCGGTCACATACTCCGAGCAATGCAGTCCTTTGGCACGTTTGCCCGTCAAGTGATGTTTGACCGCATACGGGCGGCCGAGTTCACTTTCGAGTGCATCCTCAAAAACTTTGGAACGACGCCGAGAGAATGCTTTGGCTGGCTGAAAGACATGAATCACATCGGGACGCTGTGTCTTGAGATATTTTTCGAGCGACAGCCGACGCACTCCGACACCGTTCATGCTGTCATACACAAACGGACTGCCCTGCTCCATCACGACGGCCGCGACGTGAGTGTATGGGCTATTGGTATACATCTTAATTGCCAGGCAGTCGCCGCGATTGAATAACAGCGTGCCGGTTTGCACTTTGTCGGCCAATGCAATTGCAGCAGCATGCTGTGATGAAAACGACTCGACTGCTGCAGGAGTGGCAGTCAGCGTGGCGGCAAGCAGAAAGATCGACATTCGCGTCTCCGTGCTATTCGATGGCAATTCTTACAAGCAATGTTGTCGGATCGGACACCGGTGTGCAACGGCCAAAAGAACTGTTGCAGCGGGAATTTCGCTCGTTTCCGGGGGGCGATCTCGTGCTGAGCCGAAACATCGGCTCGACAACTGCACATACGCGGTAAACGAAGCAACAGACGTGCCGGATCTTGGAATTCCTGAAATTCCCGGTTTTTTCCGTTATCCGATTGGGCCGTAATCCCGGTTGTTATTCCAAATCGACTACTCAACGTGGCAGATATTGCACTGCAGATAGCTGGTTTCCGGGCAATGGACCGACACGGGGTGATCGGGTGCTTGTCCACGCGATTCGAGAATGCGGATCGGGCGTTTTGCCTGCAGCGAAACGTCGGCCAACATTTGATCGATGTCAGCACGGTCGATCAATCCGGAACAGCTGCATGTCACCAGCAGGCCGCCCGGTCGCAAAACATCGACCGCCATGCGATTCAAGCTATGATATCCCCGCAGTGCCTGTCTGGTTCCAGCGCGATGACGCGTCATTTTCGGCGGGTCGAGAATCACGGTGTCAAATTGTTCGCCGGCCGCCTGCATCTTTTCCAGTGACTCAAAAACTTTTGCTTTCTCGAAATGAATTCGGTCGCTTACGCCGTTGTTTTCAGCGCTTGCTCGTGCGAGCGTCAGTGCCGGTTCCGACGAATCGACACCGATCACTTCCTGCGCGCCACCGCAGACGAGAGCAGCCAAACCGAAACCGCCGGTATAACAGAACAGGTCGAGTACGCGATGCCCTTTCACGTAACGTGCGACGGCGTCGCGGTTGTCTCGCTGGTCGAGATAATATCCCGTCTTATGTCCCTGGCACACATCGACACCGTGTCGGACGCCTGCTTCTTCTATGAAAAGTGGGCGCGGTGGTTCGCTCCCCGTTAGCAAACCGTCGCTTAACTCCAGCCCTTCACTTTCGCGCATGCCCTTTTCGGTGCGAAGCCAGATTCCCGTCGGCTTCAGCTTCTCCTGTAGCAGTTCGACAATTTCGTTCACGCGCTGCGACAACGCGAGGCTCGTTAGCTGCAACAGCAACCAGTCGCCGTATCGATCGACGACCAGCCCAGACAAACCGTCGCCTTCGCTGAAAACAAGTCGTTCTGCCGAATGACTCCGTTCTCCGGTTGTCCAACCGCTGCGCACAGCGATCGCTGCATCCAGGCGGGCCGACCAGAAGGCGCGGTCGAGTGGCACATCTTCTTCCCACCCATACAGTCGAACGCGAATATTACTGTTGGGGTTGAACAGGCCACGGCCGATGAACTCGCCCGTGTTCGAAACGAGCGCGACTTCCGTTCCGGGTGGAAGTTCGCCTTCGACTTTCGCGATGGCACCGGCAAACACCCACGGATGCCGATGGAAAAACGGCAGCGCACGGCGCGGCTTCACGGTCACTTTAGGAAGTGTGGCATTGGGAGATGAGATAACGGGCACCGATCATAATGAGAGAATTGGGTCTCGTTCCCAAGCTCTGCTTGGGAACGCACTTCCCCGAAGCTCCGCTTCGGACTAATGTCATCGACGAGTGAAGCAGAGCTTCGCGTTGGAGTGTTCCCAAGCTGGAGCTTGGGAACCAGTCCATAGCATCCCAAAATTGACAACGCCAGCCGCTCACCCTTCCTGCGGCTGTCCCGTCTGCGATGCTTCCACTTCGGACAGATACGCCAGCAGTCGGTCGCGCTCGTTGGTCAAATGTCGCACGCGCAACAAGGAGCGAACGCGGGTTTTCAATTCCAAACTGTTGACCGGTTTGGAAAGGAAATCGTCGCAGCCCGCTTCGACCGCTTTTTCGATGTCGGCTTTCTCCGCCAATGCGGTGACCATCAGAATCGGGATGTCCTTCGTCCGCTTGTGCTGCTTCAGTTGCTGACAGACTTCGTAGCCACTCAATCGCGGCATCATGATGTCCAGCAATATTAAATCGGGCTGACTCTCCGCTACTGCATCCAGTGTCTGCTGACCATCGAAAGCCATCGAGATTTCGTAGCCTTCATCGGCGAGGTACGCATCCAGCAGCTCACAATTCTGCTGGTTATCATCGGCGATCAAAACCTTCGAGCCGCCAACTGGCCCAGCCTGGTATCTTGAGAGTGAAGCATCCTGTGACATGTTTGCTCATCCATCTGAACGCCAACGGCGATCACCGCCTGTAAAATTCGCGGTGTTCGATTACTACCTGTTTTTCAACCGACGCGCAAGCATTATAGACAGCATTATAGTAAGGGCAACGTCGAAGCGCGTTTCCCACGCATGGATGGCTGCAGGTGCATAATGACCGCACTCATGCGGTTCGAATCGCTGGCATCCATTGGCTCGCCGTCAACTGTCGTTCCGTTCCGCCAGACACACTTCCGTTTTCGGAACGCTTGTCGACTCGCCAGTAGCATGCATCGCGGCAATATGGCCCCGCAGCAATTCGAGATCGTCAAGCGTGTCAACGTCGTACCACGGCATCAATAACGCCGGCCGTGCTGACACGCTCTCCATTTGGGCGATGGTCTGGCGCAGAACCGTCGGTTGGCTCCAGTTGATGTGATCGAACAGCGGTCGATGTCGTCCGCCCTGACCTATCAGATAGTAGCCGCCGTCAGTCGCCGGCCCGATGACGCAGTCGTTCTCGGCCAGACGATCGAATGCTTCGGTGACGAGAAACGACGGCAGTGTCGGGCTGTCGGAACCAATCGCCACAACTCGTTTCGCCCCGGCATCGAAGGCGTCGCTAAAGAATCGGTCCAGTCGTTCCCCTAACGGCCCCTCCGGTTGGGGCCACAGTTCATAGTTGCCAGCAGACAGGTCGCGAAAGTGGTCGCAGGCCGGTTCATCGCTCGGCGTATGACAGAGCAGCCGCCGGTTGGCCAGCCCGCGAAAGCGATTCACAACATCTTCCGTGAAAGCGGCATACAAAGCAGCCGCGCGATCATTGCCCACGTCGGCCGCCAGTCGCGTTTTCACGCGTCCCGCAATCGGCTGCTTGACGAAAATGCCCAAAACGTTCATGTGTAAACAGAATCGCGATCGAAAGAGGATCAGGTGATGGGTTAGCCGCGACGCGAAGCCTTTGCGAAGCGGAGCGCTGAGTTACGAAGACTCCGCGTCGCGGCCAATCAGAGACTCGAGCGGCGGTGTTCCCTCGATTAAACGCCGTAACAAAATCTCGTTCAGCCGCCCGCGAAAACGTACTTTCTCGTCGATTTCGACCACCGGCACACAGGTGCCGTAACGCTCGATCAAAGATTGGTCGGTTTCAATGTTGATTTCCTGAATGGCCGGCAGGTAATTCATGTAGCCATCCAGCATTTGCTTGGCGTCATCGCACAGTTCACAATTGGAACGAGTGTAAATCACCACACGGCGAAATCGAATTCCCGGCCGGCGTGCTTCCCAATGGCCGGATGACATCGGTTGCGTTTTCAGTAGATACCCGCCGCCGACAAAGCACGCCATCGCCAGAAAATACCACAGCGAACGATTGACGTACCAACTGCGAGGCATAAAGAACGGCACACCGCCGCTCATTTCGGCAGTCAGGCCCAGGCAAATCAATGCCACGCCCAGTAACAAGGCGGCCGTCCCCAGGAATGCCTGCACGCGGACGTGAAGATGTTGGTGCTGTGAAGAGTCCATTGTTATCTGCCGATTCATCACGTCATGCCGCCGGAGGTCGCCTGCAGTCGTTTCGATAAAAGCGGGGTAAGTATACAGAATCGGTCGAGTGACCGTCATCATCAGAAATGAGGAATCTCGCGCCGGCCCCGTTGCCGACACAAAGGGAATACGAATCGGCTGTAGGAAGTGGACATCGACTGAGTTTGCGAAGCAAAACTCGTCGTTTTTGCAGCCTGCCGGTTCTGCGAAAGTCGTCGGCTTGTTGACAATGGGTGGAAACGGAATGGCGCGGTTGGTATGGTAATCGTGGTGGTCAGTTGGTCTGAATCGGCCGAATGATGGCTGCCGTCAACTCGTCGAAAACACATCCGGTCCATGATTGTCGCCGCCATTCGCGACGGCAGTCCGATGGCGGTCTTTCAGGCTGAATTGCGATGGCAATCAAGTTTACCGCCGAATCCTTCCTCGAATTAGTCAAACGCAGTCGGCTGGTCTCACCCGATCAGTTGCAGAGGGTGCTGGCCGAAGCAAAGGCGGCCGGCACCAACGTTGAAGACTCCCGGGAAATTGCCAGCACTCTGGTCGAGAAAAGTGGCCTGACGCGCTGGCAAGCCGACAAACTGCTGCAGGGAAAGCACAAAGGGTTCTTTCTCGGCAAGTATCGCCTGCTGTCTCTGCTGGGCAAGGGAGGCATGGGGTCGGTTTACCTCGCCGAGCACACGTTGATGCGCCGACGCTGCGCAATTAAAGTGTTGCCCGCCAAACGCGTCCACGACACGTCGTATCTCGGCCGCTTTCATCGCGAAGCACAAGCGGTTGCCGCCCTCGATCACGTGAACATCGTTCGGGCTTATGATGTTGATAAGGAGAACAAGGGCGAAGCGGAAATCCACTTCCTGGTGATGGAGCATGTCAACGGGCGCAGCATGCTCGAAATCGTTGTGAAAGACGGCCCCGTCGATTTTGTCCAGGCGGCCGACTACATTCGACAGGCCTCCGATGGCCTGACGCACGCACATCAGGCCGGCATGGTTCACCGCGACATCAAGCCCGGTAACCTGCTTGTTGACGAAAATGGCGTTGTCAAGATTCTCGACCTTGGACTGGCACGGTTCTTCAGTGGAGAACATGCTGATGAAGAGGAATCTCTGACCGTCGCCCATGATGAAAAGGTACTTGGGACGGCCGATTACCTTGCTCCGGAACAGGCGCTCGACAGCCATTCGGTCGATTCGCGGGCCGATATTTACAGCCTCGGTTGCACCGCGTATTTCCTCCTGTCGGGGCATCCGCCCTTCACCGAAGGAACACTCGCGCAACGGTTGATGGCACACCAGACCAAAGAGCCGCCCCCACTTGAAGCAGAGTGTGCGGGCATTCCCATCGATTTCCTGGCAATCATCAAACGCATGATGGCCAAGAGCCTTGACGATCGGTATCAGTCAGCCGACGAAGTGAACGAGGCACTGAAAAGTTGGCTGCTGAAGAATGCCGACGACGATTGGAGAATGCGAAACTCTGCAATTATCGGCAGTGATTCAAGCACCACACACGGCCAGGGAACCCCATCGTTGAAGAATTTGAATGAATCGAACGTCACCGCTGATGCGGTTGCCGCTGAGTCTCCTGCGATCCCACAGGTCGCAAATCCTCCAGTCGTCGCGGCCGTGCCTCAGCCACCGCCAGCAGCCACCGACTTCCCAACTGCTCCCTCAGCGAGTCCTCCAACTCCCAACGACGGCGGCGGGGATGACAATCTCGCGGCATTTCTGACAAACCTTGATGCGCCGGTTCCACCAACCGTTGAAACGTCGCAGCCGGTCCCACAAATCGATACGTCACCACCTTCATCGACGACCGAAGAAGACAGCCCTCAATCAGAGACCCAGAAACAGGCCCCCGTCACCGCGCCGGCCGTAGCGAACGCCGACACGGTTGAAGCGGTTCCAGTGCAAGCGGCCCTACCTGCGGCGACCCCGGTTCCGGCGCAACCGGTTCCGGCCGCTCCCGTTGTGGCAAAGCCGCTCGTCGCAAAACCCGTCATTGCCGAAACCGTCGTTATCGAGCCGGTTGTTACCGAACCGGTTGTTGCGGCTCCCGTAGTCGCGGCTCCCGTCGTTGCAGCAGCGATTCCGGTGGCAGAGGCCGTCCCCGTTGCGACGGCTGCGCCGGCCTCCGCGTCGGCAATACCAGAGCGTTCATTCGCGCGCCGGGCGAAAGGGCGACGGAAGGGCGGTAGCAAATCCAGCATGTTCCAGCCGTTGATCGGGTTGGCCAAAAAGAAACAGGTGCGCATCGGTCTGGCCGCAGTCGCGGGCGTTGGTCTGTTGGGGGTCGCCATTTTTGTTGGAATCTCGCTCTTTTCTGGAGATGAAGAAGGAGACTCAAACCCAAAGATCGCCGCCGATAGCACTGACGACGAAACCGGCGAAACCGACGAGGGTTCGACAGACGATACAGCGACCGATTCAAGCACGGTTTTTGACGACGGTCCGCCAAAAGCTCTCGGCCAAGGGACGCTCGAGGTCGGACCGACTGCGAAATACAAAACGATTGCCGCAGCGCTCAAGCACGCCCGCGACAACTTTGAACCTCGCCGGCGCAAATCCCAATTGGTCATTCAAGTTGCTGGCGGCAAAACCTACGCAGAGCGTATCGTTGCCGATGGCAGCTACCCCGCCGGAATTCGTATTGTGGCAAAAGAGGGAGAGCGGCCGGTTCTCGCGCCGTCCGGCAGCCAGCCGGTGATCAAACTTGACGGCGTCGAGCGATTTTCAATCGAAGGCTTTGACCTGAACGCCGAAGGCAAACCGACGGCCGTCGAACTTGCCGGTTACCTCACCGACTGCGACCTCAAAGACCTGAGTGTGAACGGCTTCACCAAAACCGGTGTCCTTGCCAACGGTGCCGTCGGAGTGGGAGTTTCGGACCAGGAAGTTCGTCTCGAACAAATTGTATTCCGGGCCAAGGATCCCAAGGCGGTTGGCGTGAGAATTCAGCAGGGAAATAGTGATTCGACGCAGCTCAAGATTATTGAATGTCGTTTCCATGGGCCGCTTTCGGTTGGCATTCTACTGCAGAACAGCCCAGCTTTCGTTGCGGTGCGGCGATCAATATTTTCCGACGTCGAAACGGGCATCAAGTTTGACGGGTCGAACATGCAGTTGAAGAGTATCACCATCGGCAACTGCACCTTCTCCAAGCTGGATCGGGGAATCGTCTTCACCTCCCTGCCCTCTCCAAAGAGTTTCGGACTGATGATTACTCGGAATCTCTTCAGCGGCCTGAAGGGGCTGGACGTCGTTGTCGAAAAAGAATTTGACTCGAAGACGATGTTTACGATGTTCAGCACCGCCCGCAGTGCAACCGTTTGGAACTGGACAAGCCGCGCGGAGCCGGCCAAGCTGGCCGATGGGGAATTTAACATCTTCAGTAACGGCGGGCGGATGGGAGCAAAGATCGATTTCGCCTCGACCGATGAAAACAGCGATCGGTTTCTCGCCCCGACGGCAGGCGCACCGTGGTCGAAGGGTACCCCGGAAGACGTCAAAGCCGACCTGAAACCTTTCGCCGGTGCCGTCGGCCCCTGACTGGCGATCTGTTTCGCATTCGATTCGTCGGACCCGCCATTAAGCCGTCCCGCTTGCGGGGCGTGTCGGGCTTTTTCCCCCCGGAAATTCGTCAGGTCGCGCGATGCAATCGATCTCCACCGGGCGAGTTCTCCTCACTGCGTTTCCGGTGAACCGGCTCCCATCAGGCTCTGCCTGACCCGTAAATCCGGAAACGGGGAAACGCGTAACGCATTTCTGTCGAACAGGTTAAAATCTTGTAGTGAACGTCGTCGGGAAGAAAACACCGGTCAATTGCCGGCCTAACTCGGGCAAATTGTGCGTAAGTCGTGCCACCAAGGCCATTTGCTGAACCACTGAGCAGTCGGCCCGACTCTCTTCCTCGCACAAATTTCAAACTGTCAGGCCGAATCTGTAGTTGTAACACACTGTTACAAAACAACTTGTAGTGTACAGCTTGCGACCGGAGTCGGTCTCTCCGTAGGATGATTACGGAGTTGGTTTCCCTTGGAGTAGGACGTTTTGTTCAGTCACGGATGACATGACTGCCATCCGTTCTGGAAAAACGCCGCGAGACGGTTCCCCGCCGTTCGCGTCAAGGGAGTTATTGCAGATGAAACGCACCTCAGGACTCAAACAACGTTCGAGACCGGCGCACCGTAGCCAGCACGTCAAGAAACAGCGTGCGCGGCGACACCGTCGGCACAATGCCCTGCCCACTGCCGCCTACCGCCGGCGTGGAAATACCGACATCGTTACAGAAGCTTTCAATGCGCCGGAAGTCTGGCACGAGCCGACCGGGTGTGAGTCGATCCGTTACATCACCGAATCGTCCGGAGCGGGGTTCGTACATCCCGTGACTGCCGAGGAAGTTGCCGACCGCATTTCAGAACTTCCGGAAAAGTTCACCCACGGCATCGAAGTGATTCAGTTCAGTCCCATGACTCACAAGCGGAATCTGTTTCCGTGTTACGGTATGCAATGGGGGCCGAGCGTCTACCTGTATCCCATCGAAGAATCACTCGTCGAGTTGTATGTCAGACCGCCCAGGCCCGAACAGGTGATCGAGGCCCAGATGTTCGGCGGTCGATGGTCGCAGGAGGGGGAACTCTGGCGGCTCACCTGGACCGAAGAGACGATTAGAGATTTTTACCTGAACAACGTGCTGATTCACGAAATCGGCCACATCAACGACGAACGGAACACGAACTTCAACGACCGGGAACGGTACGCAAACTGGTTCGCAATCGAGTACGGTTTCCGCGCATCAAGAGGACGCAGCTAAAAAAGACCACGGGTCGCGCCCCGTGGGACACCCTGGCTGGTTGAGATTTCACGCGGGCAGTCCCCGCTCGCTGCGGATGCGGCGCACATCGTCCATCACACGCTCAATCAACGCATGGTTGCGGGCAATAGTCGAGTACTCCCACAGATTCACGGCGAGATTCGTGCCGATGGTGAGCGACGCCACAAACAAATGAGTCGATGCGCCGGACAGACCTCCCCATCCCCCAAAATCAACCGACGATCCCGGATCGACCGCCGCTCCCAGCCCGCCGGTTAGTAGCAGCAGCAAGAATACGCCAAAAACTGCCAGCATCGTTCCGAATTTCATCGAACGGTTTTCTTTCTGAAAATCCTCCGACAATCCATATGCGAGGCAGGTCTCTTCCATCCAGCGACCTGTCCCCATGAAGTATGTCAGCCAGATGGCATGGACCAGTGAGGCCGTGCACAATGTTGCCAGCGCCGTCAGCATGTGCCACCGCACGTTACTACGCGATGCCTCGTCGAGCGCTCTTGCGTCTTGAATGTTCAGCCCCAGGCCGAACGCGGAGGCCGTCAGTAGCGTGCTGAAAAGGGCAAGCACCAAAAATATTCGTTTCACGATTCGATCACTATTGCCAAAGTCATGGTGGATGAAGAGCAATCGCGCCGCCATAGCGACGATTGAAACGTCTCGTGTTCTCAAATACCACGGGCTGTAGCCGGTGGAATCGAGATCCTATTCGGATCGTGCGGAATCGTCATCAATTCGCACGCCGACACTCGCGCTGTGAGCTGTCAGACCTTCCTTCTCGGCCATCAATCGCACGTCGTCGGCGGCTGCGGCCAGCGCTTCGCTGTTGTACGCGATAATGGACGAACGCTTGAGAAAATCGATCGCGCACAATCCGTTGGCAAAACGCGCCGTGCCGCCCGTTGGCAAAACGTGCGACGGCCCAGCGACATAGTCGCCCAACGCCACGGGGGTGTGATGTCCCAGGAAAATTGCCCCTGCATTCTGTACGCGGTCCAGCATCGCCTCCGGGTCAGCCGTTGAAATATGCAGATGCTCCGGTGCCAGCAGGTCCGTCAGCCGGGCCGCTTCGTCCGCATCACGAGCGAGAATCAATGCCCCGTAGTTCTCCAAACTTTGCCGCGCAAGTTCACCACGCGGCAGACGTTGCAGTTGGGCGTCGAGCTGTGCGCGAACTTCTGCAACCAGCGGCTCATGCCACGTGACCAGGATCCCCGCCCCCGGACTGTGTTCGGCTTGCGAGATGAGGTCGGCCGCGACAAAGTCAGGCCGCGCCGAATCGTCGGCCAACACAATCACTTCGCTCGGGCCGGCAATGCTGTCGATATCGACTTCGCCGAACACGTGTTTCTTCGCAAGTGCGACAAACAAATTACCCGGCCCCACAATTTTGTCGACTTTCGCAATCCCCTCGACGCCGTAGGCTAAAGCCGCTACTGCTTGAGCGCCGCCGATCCGGTAGATTTCCGTCACGCCGATTTCATGGCAGGCGGCCAGCAGATCGGTGTTGTATCCGCCAAACTCCGTCGGGGGAACGACGACGACAATTTCGCGTACGCCGGCGGCTTGTGCAGGGACGGCTGTCATCAAGACTGTCGAGGGATACGCCGCCGCACCGCCGGGAACGCAAATGCCGACCCGCTGCAACGGCAAATACCGTTGCCGCAGTTCAACCCGCCCTGCCCCATCCTGCCGAACCAACGTCACATCTTCGGTCAACACGGCCCGCTGAAATTCGAGAATGTTGTCTCGAATGCGACGAATGGTTTCCAGATAACTCGCATCGGCAGCGCGATGGGCCGTTTCCAACTCATCCCGCGAGACACGCATCGTTTCCAGTGTCAGCTGTTTGCCATCGAGTTTGCGCGTGTATTCGAGAACGGCCGGCAAACCATCACCGGCGACATCGGCGCAAATTGTTTCGACAACTTGCTGCGGTGACAGCGGTCGACCGAACAGTTCCATCGTCCGCTGCTTGCCCGCCTCGGAAACAACATCACCCCGCGGGCTCAACCGGTCGCGCAAATCCGCAAACAGTTGCTCCGCATCGCCCTGCGAGCAATCGATGGCAGTAATTTTCAATGGACCCGTAACAGACATTAGCGCTCAAAATACTGGAACAAGAAACACACAATTCCTACAAAAAGCCCACCGGCTGCGGCCGGTCGGGTCCTCCAGAAGATCGTAATGGCAGCATCGGGCGTCGTAAAGCGTTCACCCGTCAATTACCAGCCCGCTGCGCAAGCCGTGGCGAAACATGACACAACAGCGCAACTGCTTGCGTCACACCAGGATTCGCGCTAGGATGGCCGTGCTTTGGGACCGGGATTGTTCCGGAACAAGGCGCGTTGCATCGCAAAGGTTCGATTCTCTCACGCCGCCAGGGAGATGCCGCCGCATGAATTCGACTCCCCCCGAACTGCCTGTCAACGCACCCACCGATGGCACGCCAACCGAGCGCCCATCGCGGGTTCGTGCCATCATTTTCATGTTGGCCTGCGGGACTTCGTTCGTACTGTATCTGCACCGGTACACGTGGGGTTTGATCAAACCGCTTGTGGGTGAAGAATTCGGCTGGTCGGAGTGGCAACTCGGCCTGCTCGACAGCGTCTTCAGTGCCAGCTACGGCTTTGGCCAGATTCCGTCCGGCGTGCTGTGCGACTGGTTCGGCCCACACGTGTTGCTCGGGACGATCATTCTGTCCTGGTCGCTGTCGATGGGGGCGGTCGCGCTTGCCACCGGGTACGTCTCGATGTTTTCGGCGCGGCTGCTATTCGGCTTAACTCAGGCGGGATGCTATCCCACGCTGAGTAAAGTCACAAAACTGTGGTTCCCGCTGACCGAGCGGACGACCGTCCAGGCCTGGATTGCCACTTTTTTCGGACGCGGCGGCGGCGCGGTTTCCTTCCTGTTGTTTGGCACAGTGCTGATGGGCTGGATGGAATTGAGCTGGCGGCAGTCGGTTGTTGTACTGACTGTGCTGGGATGTATTTTTGGCGGCGTGTTTCTGTACCTGTTCCGCAACACGCCCAAAGACCACCCCTGGGCCAACGATGCCGAAGCCGACGTGATCAATGAAGGCGAGACCGAGACGGTCGGCGCCACGCGTTCGGCCCTGCGATGGTCGACCGTGCTCAAGAGCGGCAATATGAAGGTCTTCTTCGTGCAGCAGTTCACCAGTGCATTCGCGGACAACGTCTACGTCTACTGGATTCCGTTGTTCCTGTTGACGGCCAAGGGCGTCGATATGAAATCGGCCGGCTGGATGTCGGCCTTGCCGCTGGCCGGCGGGGCGATTGGCGGAATGATAGGCGGGACGCTACAGAGTTATCTCATCGTGCGAACGGGCAATCGCCGTTGGTCTCGAAGTTGGATCGGGCTGATTGGCAAACTTCTGGCAACAGTCTTTATCTTTGTCAGTCTCGCCTTCAGCGATGCCATTTGGATCGTCTCGGTCTTCTTTGTCGTTAAGTTTTTCAGTGACTGGAGTCAACCAACCGTCTGGGGAACGATTACCGATATCGCCGGCCGAAATGCCGCTTCCGTGTTTGGCATCATCAATACCGTCGGCTCAATCGCTGCCGTCATGGCCGGCCCGTTGATGGGGCTGACGATCATGTATTTCAGCGATTCGCATTCGACGACTCGGGAAATAGTCGCGGTCGAAAAAACCGAAGCGGTCGAAAGAACCGAAGCAGTCGAGGAACGCTCCAGTGTGCGCACGACATTTGCCGCCTTGGAGAACATGAACGTTGCGCAGGGATCGCTGACGGGTGATATCTATCGCGGCGCAACGAAGACCCACACGTTCTCCGTGGATAAGCGGGGGGAATTCACGTTCAAGCCGCTCGCGGAAAACTCAGCCATCCCGACTGTGCCCCGCTGCCGCCTCAATCGCACCCGTGGCGTCATCACCATCGAATGGAAATCACCGCCAGATGATCAGAGTTTGGTCGTCGATTATCAATACGTCGACTACACAAATGGCTGGTCGATGCTGTTTATTGCGCTGGGCGTGCTATATCTCATTTCGTCGCTGTGTTGGCTCTTTATCGATTGCACCAAACCGCTGGACCCCGACGCTCCATAAACCTGGTGAGCCGCGACGCGGAGTCTTCGGAGTGGAGCGCTTCTTATCGCACGTCGATTTCCGCTAGCAACTGTCGGAATTGCGGCTTCAACAGCAGGTTGCTGCGAGTCCATTCTTTGTACTCGACCTCGCACATCAATTGTGGGCGCAGCCAGACAGCCTTGAAGCGGCACTTGATGAATGGATTCTTCTGAGCGAGGTTGGGCATTCGCGCGACCAGCGTTTGCAAGGCTTCCTCTGGAATTCCGACGACCGAAATCATGCCCACATATTTCATACGGCCTTTGACCGTTGTTGCCAGCAACAGCGACGTCGGCTTTCCCTCCAAGTTTTTACGGTAACCGAAGATCAGGCATTCGACGGTCGGAGTTTCAACCGGCAGAGCCTCTTCATTCGGTGCGATTTCGTCTCCGGCTGTCGCGGTTTTGTTCAGCGCGTCTTCCAGTGACTCCTCATCTTCGCCATTTTCACGTGCGTGGACCTCAATCGCCGACACGAGATTTGTGTTACTGCGTTTCGCCACACCCCAGTCGTCGAACAATGCTGAAAAATTCAGCCCCCCAATAATCAAAACCGCGCAGATCATGGCCGTTTGCCCCCATGCAAACATCCACACCCGCCAGGCATTTTTGGGCAGCATTGCAAACGTTGGCCCCCACAATGCCAAGGGTTTCATCAACAAATCAAACGGAGAGTATCGGTCTGATTTAGTCGAAGCATGAATCAATGCCAGCACGTGTGCCACCAGCGTTGCAAATTCGGAGATGGCAATCTGAGCGACTCCCCAACCTGCCAACAATCGCGGGCTACCGGAGAACGAAAGCCGAACGGCGACGCTGGCCGCCACAATGCCAACCACGCCGAAGATCAAAACCCAAGCCCAGTGGGGAATAGCTTCCCACAAATTCTCGGGGCCGGTTTCAACCACCGGTTGTGGCTTTTCGACTTCCATGCACCGTTTCAGTGTGGGATGATAACCACACGCTGGACAAAAGAATCCGCCGTCCCAGTCCCTACGCTTGTCGCAATTGACACACAACGTACCACCGCTCACTTCGTCGGTCTTGCTCGATCGGCCCTTGCTCTCGGCGGCGATGGTTTTGGCCGCATCGACCGCGCTCACGTTCGCATTGCCCCGTTGCGAACCTCCATCTGCTGAAGGAACTCTTCCGTTCGTCTCGATGGTTTCGATTTTCATGGCAATGCAAATTCTGAGGAATAAAACCGCCGCGGCGACAAGGCGCGATTCGACCGGTGTCCAACCGGAAACATAGCTCACAAACGGCGGTGTACGCGGGGAAAGGCTGTGGTATAATCGCGGCGAGTTGGTGTTGGATCGGTTTCAGGCTCCGTCCAAGCGGGCAAAACATAACGCGTGCGCCAACGAATTTGTGTGTCGAACACACTGTGACTACGGAGACGGATTGAGGTCAGCCATTGATGTTTCCCGCTACCGAAACTCAATACCTTTCTTCCGAAATGACGCGGCGCGGTCTTTTGTCGGTCGGCTCGTTGGGAGTCACCGGTTTATCGTTGCCCGCGTTGTTGGCTTCCGATGTGCAACGCGCCGTCAAACGGCCCGTCCGCGCCAAATCGTGCATTCTGTTTTTCCTGGAGGGCGGACCGGCTCACCAGGATTTGTGGGACATGAAACCGCAAGCGCCCGCTGAGATTCGTGGCGAATTTCAGCCGATTTCATCGACGATTACCGGCGTGCCCGTCTGCGAACACCTGCCGTTGCTTTCGAAACAGATGCATCATCTCGCGTTAATTCGGTCGGTGCATCACAAGGTTGTCGATCACAATGCCGGCGCCTACTACGCGCTCACCGGGCGCTCGCCGGTTGTCAGTGGGCGGTTAATCGTCGGACCGGAATCGGGCAATTTCCCACCGTTTGGTTCGGTGCTCAGCAAGTTGCGACCACACCGGCGGTTGCCCGAATTCGTCCATCTGCCCGACATTATGTCAAACAACGGCCGCAATCTTCCCGGTCAACGCGCCGGGTTTTTAGGACCGTCGTTCGATCCGATGGTTGCGCGAGATCCCAGCGATCCGAAATACCGAGTTCCCGGTCTCGACTTTCCCACCGGCGTGACCGCCGAACGACTTCGGGCGCGACGCGCGTTGTTGGATCAATTCAACGGCAGTGCGCTGTCGCCCGCCGCCGATGCGCGCGGCTTGGCGGTCGATGCGAATTACGAAAAGGCCTTCTCGCTGCTGGAGTCGTCCGAAACGCGTCGGGCGTTTGATCTCAGCCAGGAATCACCGAAGTTGCGTGAGCGTTACGGCTTGCCGGATCGCGTCGATCGTTCGCGGGAAGCTCGGAAATTCGGGGGGCTGCCGCATTTGGGACAGTGCATGCTGCTCGCACGGCGGCTCGTCGAAAACGGTGTGCGGCTGGTGACGGTTTGCACTGGCAGGCGTTTCGACCAATCGTGGGACACACATCGTCAGCATTTTCCGTTGCTCAAGCGGTCGCTGCTACCGTATGCCGACCACGCGTTTTCCGCGCTGCTGGAAGACCTCTCTGATCGCGGCATGCTGGATGAAACGTTGGTTGTCGCGATGGGAGAATTCGGCCGCACACCCAAACTGGGGCAAATTACATCGGGTGCGGGAGCCGATGCCAACGGCCGAGACCATTGGCCCCACTGCTACAGCGTGCTAATGGCGGGCGGCGGCATCCGCCCCGGAACTCTATACGGTTCCTCCGACCGCTACGCCGCCTACCCCAAAACCAACCCCGTCACGCCCGAGGACATCGCCGCCACGATTTACCAAGCGATCGGCATCGATCCCGAGACGCGTATTCACGATTCGCTGAATCGACCACAGACGTTGGCGACTGGGAGACCGATTGATGCGCTGTTTGGGTAGGCGAATGCGGGGATGACTGCCGCAGCGTTATTCATTGCCGGACTGCCCGTCAGCATCACCTTGGTCTTCCGAGAGTACATCGCCGATAAGGTCGTTGAAATCGAAAATCTCGATAGTCGACTCTTCCCCACATCCTCGATCGATTCGTAGGTAGTCGCTTTACAGTTCAAGCATCGCGTGCGCAAATCAAAATCTTCCTCCTCGTCAGAAACGATTGAATCACTTTGATGGTTGTACGGCAGAGTTTCACGCCACTCTTCGTTGGATCGCAGGCTCCGGCGACGCAGTGGAAAAAACACCGCTGTCGCCACAACTATGCCGATGACCAAAGACAGCACGAAGGACCACGCACCCATCCAATCTACGCGTGGCGTAATCGCGATGATCCGAAAGGACATCACGCCCTAGTGTTCGAGAATCCGACAGGTGGGCCTGTCTTGCTTAAACTTCTCTATGGCTGGAGCTGAAATAAGTGTGTCCCTGAGGGACAACACAGTGAGAAGTTTCACTCCTCTTAGACCGTACGTCCTCGCTTATGACCATCCGTTTTGATTCGCCACCTCTTCTGCCGTAAATTCTTGAACTGTACACGACAATTATTGACATCAGGTCATGCGTAAGATCATCCTCGTGAGATGCGTCCTCTTTCGCATTCGTCACAACGAGGTCAACATTCATCCTTTCGCACAACAACTCAAAGAGCCGAACTCCATACCGTGCCAATCGGTCTTTGTGTTCAGGGCGATTGCGCCACACTGGGTAACTTGGCATAATTGGAGCATTGGTGTTTTCACCGCTTGCTGAGGAGAAGCAAGGGTGTTGT
>CAUZOL010000081.1:0-22142 GCA_963581435.1 Planctomycetota bacterium | reverse complement strand
AAGAAGTCGGTAATGCGCATTCAGAGATTCCATCGTCTCGACCTCGGAAATCCCCCATGATCCCGAGATCGATTCCACACGTCAAATCAAGCAGCACCCACTAAAATGCGCGAAGAACCGATAAACATAAGTGCGAACATGCCGGCAGTAAAGCGAGTGAACCCTGCCCAGGATTCTATCTTTTTTGCATCTGCAGGCAATTTCTTTGGTTTGTCCGTTTCCGAGTTCATCGTGATGTTTCTCCTGTCTATACGAATCTGGATTGGTCTGATTGTGCCGCTCAACGGCAAGACAGTCAGCGTATCGTGATGGGGATTCGCGGGCAAATGACAATCGGCGAATTCTACGCCGGAACAAACCGATTCCCGAAATCCGAAGCCAACACGTCGCCCACATGGGACGCTGATGTCCTGACGCGCTGGAAATGACCTGTGAGAATGGCGTGCCAGGGTGAGGCGGCAATGCGGACGACGTATTGTCCGTATCTGATTCATGGCTATACTGGGATGTGGACATCAATCGAGAGTTTCTATCTGCCCTGTCTTTCTCTCAATCGCCCATCCGCGTGAGGACGAGCATGCCGGTTTTTCAACGACGTTCGGATTTCGGTTGGCTGTTATTCCTGGCAATGACGTTGCTGGTGGTTTCTCCCGCCTCGGCGCAGCGCAAGACGGATTTGGCAACCGGTCCGCGCGATTTTCGCTCGAAGAACTTTCTGCTGCATACCGACATTTCCGATGAGAAGGCAAAAGACCTGCTGAAAAAACTCGAATCGATGCTCACGCTGGTTTCCAAGTATTGGGGGCAGCCGAACAGAAAGACCATCGAGATTTTCGTCGTCGAAGATTTGAATAATTGGGCGCAAGGCGGAATTGATCCCCGGGCCATCGGTAGCCTGCGCGGCGGGGGCGGGTTGACGATTGCAGAAGGGGTGAGACTTGGCAACGCGTTTAACATGAACGCCAAGTCGTACGCCGTCACCAGAGGAGGTACGCCGCTGCACGAGGCTGTCCACGCCTATTGCTCGCAAACGTTTGGTCGAACCGGGCCGGTTTGGTACAGCGAAGGCATGGCGGAAATGGGGGCCTATTGGGACCCGAAAAACCCCAGCGTCAATTGTGGCGAATACATTGTCCGCTACATTCGCAAGAGCGAACCGAAGACGCTGAACGAGATTATCAACAGCCCCGAAACAACCGGCGACTCGTGGCAGAACTATGCCTGGCGGTGGGCGCTCTGTCATTTGTTGGCCAACAACGAAAACTATCGCAAGCGATTTCGCCCGTTGGGTCTCGCGCTGCTGCAGAAAAAAAAGACTTCGTTTGAACGCGTTTACGGTTCGATGGCCAAAGAAATCAGTTTCGAATACCTGTTCTTCCTCAACCACCTCGAACGCGGACTTCGCGCCGATTTGTGCAGTTGGGATTGGAAGGCGAAGTACGCCCGGCCGCGCAGAAACAATTCTCTGTTGTCAAAGATTGACGCGAAACGAGGTTGGCAGCCGAGCCGACTGCGAGTCAAGAAGGGTGAAGAATTCCAGGTCAGCGCTGAGGGGACCTGGAAACTTTCCAAAGATAGCGAACTAATTAGCGCCGACGGAGACGACGATGGCAACGGCAAGCTCGTTGGAATCCTGTTCGACGATTACGAATTGAGCAAACCTTTCGAGATTGGCATCTACGGCAAGTTCACAGCCCCCGGCGATGGCAACCTGCTGCTGCGTTGTAAAGACGAATGGCACGAGCTCATCGACAACACCGGCCTCATGACCGTTCGCTTGAAACGGGCCGATGCACCCACCCCTCTGCCGAAACCCAAGCAACTCCGCGACGCCGAATGATCAATCGTCCGGCACCCCGTCATCGAGACACATCGCAGATTCCGCATCTGTAAAGCCGCGACCAGTGGTCGCGGCCGCGCGATGTGACTTGAAGTTCTGTCAAAACCCTCTGCTAGCTCACAACGCCCCTTGTTTTTGAGTGCAGAGTTCGCCCACAACCGGGTTTTGACGGAGCCTCTTGGCGGTGGTGAAGGCTGCAAGCGGGCGATGTCAGTCCATTTCTTTGTCTGCCGTAACCGCGGAATCGATCGTCTTCGCGATTCGGACGGCTTCACGAATCGACCGCTCGAGGTAGTCGTCTTCGCTCCCCGGTTCCGCACGCCCTGAAACGATGTACGCCGAATAGATTTGAGCAGTTGCCTGCAGCAGCGCTATTTCGGACGGTTGCAGAGCGATATAGGAATTGGCCATCGGCGGTACCCCCGGTTGACTTCAGTGCAAGTTTCGATTGCTCAAGGCAGCCAAGATGACACAACGAGTCACAAAAAACCAGCCTATTGTGTTCGTCGCGATTTTGCCAATTCTGACAAGAGCTGTGTTTGGGCGACGGCCGATGAGCGGGCCTGAACGGCGTACCGCAGGCTGGAATTCATCGCGAACAAGCAAGCCACGCTGAGGTTCACCAGTCGTGTCTCATCTTCCCTCGCAACTCATTCGTCGAAAATTCCGGAAACAGACATTTGATGTTTGACCTTTTCGATTGGGATGTGTAGTCTGAATCTCTATTGTGGGTTTTATGCCCGAAATAGTAATAGTATGTGGGTATTAATGGGTTTAATGCCCAAGTGGTCTGCTCGCAATGGATGTGCGTCGCCGGGAATTCAGCGGATGATCGACGTCGATTCTGATGAGCAAGCGCAAGTATGTCGGCCGATTCATTTATAACTGGCGAATGCCGTCGGACGATTGATGATCGGTTTCGCATCACGCTACCGCCGGAAATGGCAGAGGCAGTAACGGATGCAGACGGGGATTCGATCCTCGTGAAGGAGCGGTACGGATGCCTGAGCCTGTGGCGGGCAGCCGAATGGCAGAAGCGACTCGATGACGGAGTATCACTCATACGGCAGAAAATTGACGCAGGCCGCATGGAGCAACGTTGGGGTGAGGTTCAGCGATTGGGGCGGTTGTTATCGACTCGCTCGCAGAAAGTGAAACTCGCCAATCGTTCTCGCCTGCTGATTCCGGACGGCTGTCGTGAGTTTCTTGATGTCAACGCAAATCAGGAGGTGATTGTCGTTGGTGCGGTCATCTGCATCGAAATCTGGAATCCCAAGGCTTGGCAGGAAATTCTCCGCCAGGAAATGCCGGAATTCGGACCGTTGCTACAACAACTCGCAGACTAAGTCAGCAGATTGAACCGCTCAACCCCAACGCACCGTTGGGTTACCCGACCGCAAACAGAAGAGAGAGAGCGAAGGCTCACTCAGTCACAATTTTCCGTGAAACGTGACAGGCTTTCAGGCACCATGGATGGCTTGTTCGGCACGGAGGCCGCTTTCTCTCTTCTGTTTGCGGCCGGGAAATTTTGTTCTTAATCCCTCCGGTTCCAAAGCCCACGGGCCGCGGCCCGTGGGATCGAGCGGTGACATCCGCTGCTTAAGCCGGGAATGCCATCATTACCCGGTGCATTTCTTCCACCGTGGTGATTCCCGCTCTCACCTTGTCCATCGCCGAGTTCTCCAGCGTCTTCAACCCCTTCGACTTCGCCAATTCCAGTATCTCTCCGTGGCTCTTTCCACGTAGAATCGCATCGCGGAGTTCCTGGTCGAACGTCAGGATTTCGAAGATACCGGTTCGCCCGTGATATCCCGTGTGGAAGCACGCATCGCAACCCGCTCCGCGAAACAGTTCGACGCTTTCGGCCTCTGCCGGGTCGATCCCCAATGCTTCGCACATTGTCTGGTCGGGATGATGGCTTACCCGGCAATCGGTACAGACTTTGCGAATCAACCGTTGCGAAATGATGGCCTGCAGACTGTCGGCGACGAACATTGCGGGGACGTCGAACTGTCGGAAGACATCGATGGTTGAGGCCGCATCATTTGCGTGCAGCGTACTGAGTACCAGGACACCGGTCAGCCCGGCGCGGACGCCGATCCGTGCCGTCTCCGGGTCGCGGATTTCGCCAATCATCATGACGTTGGGGTCCTGCCTCAACGCACCGCGCAGGGCCGACACGAAATTCAGGCCAATCTTCGAGTCGATCTGCAACTGGTTGATCCCCTCGACTCGTCGCTCGACGGGATCCTCGATGGTGATGATGCTCTTGGTTGAAAGATTCAGCAACTCGCAGCAGGCGTACGTGGTTGTACTTTTTCCGGAACCGACCGGCCCCACGCTTAGAATTGTGCCGTACGGAGCCGACAGCGCACGTCGCACCGTCTCTTCCTGCTCTTCGTCGAAGCCCAGTTCCCCAAGTTGTGTCAACGTTCCGGCATCGGGCATCAACCGCAGCACGAGACGTTCGCCGTGAATGGTTGGACCGCTACCGACGCGGATATCGCGCTGTTGTCCCAACATCGTATTGGAAATATGGCCGTCCTGAGCCAGCCTGCGTTCGGTGATGTTCATGTCGCCCATCAGCTTCAAACGCGATATCACCTGCGACATCATCGTTGGCGGTAACTGGACAACGTCGTGCAATAATCCATCCACACGCAGCCGCACCCGCAAGCCGCTCGGTGTGGGGTCGAAATGAATATCGGTGGCACCAATCTGGAACGCCCGTTCGAGCAACAAATCGACGAGCGGCGCAGGGCCGACGACATCGATCAGTTCCCTCAATTCTTCCTGCAGCGCGATTTCCCGCGATTCGACCGGAGCCGAGTCGGTTTCTCCCGATTCACTCATCCCTCAATCCCCTACTGCAGACGTTTTTCCTACGCGATGACAGCCGACGGCTGTTAGATCAGGTCGTCATTGCCGCGAAGCTGACTATGCCAATTGCCACAGATGCCAGCAATGCCAACAACGAAACCGTGCGTCGAATTCCGGCTTCGGTCAATGCATTGACCAATCCCAACAGCACACCCAAGACGACACCCCCGACAATGAGGCCGAACATCACTTCGCGGGGCACGGACCATCTGGAATTGAACTGAATTGTCAGTCCCACAACTGCTACGGCAACTGAGACCAACTGCCCCCAAGCCACAATACCGATTCCAGACGACGTGCTGATGCCCAATTCCGTCAGCGCCTCATCCCGGGTATCGACGATCGTCCACACCTTGCTCAAGCCGGAGATTTGCAGGACTTCCAGCACGACCGGATGCTTGCTGATGACAGCCAGCGCGCCCTCCTGCTCTTGGACCGTTTTCCACAACCGGACGACCAGCGCAACCGTCGAACTGCCGATGTACTCCATCGCGCCGAGATCGACGAGCAAATTCCTGGTCTTCGATTGATTCAGGCGTTTGACCAATTGGTTGCCCACTTCGTGAATGTCACCCCACTGCTCGTTGCTGAGCTGCGCTGAGAGCGTGACAACCGTGTACTGGTCTGCGGTTTCCAATTGGTAACCAGATTCGCTTGAGGTCACAGAGAACTCTCCGAATTGAAGTCAAATCATGCCAGCCAAACTCGGGCGAAAGCGAAGTCTTCACGCGTCCCACAGTCGTATCCGTTGTCCTCGGTGCGCAACACCACACAAGCTACCTTTCGGTAACAACGCAGGAAATTCTGTTGGCAGATCTTGAAAACGATGATGGCCCGTGTCCTTCCAGCCGCAACCGGCGAACAAACGCCGCGCTGCATCAGGTTGGATGAGTTACGAACGAACTCTCTACCGAAGGGGTGAAATCAACATCAACATACTCTACCGCAACCTTGCTCATCACAACAGACCCGACCGAGAAAACAACATGTGTGGCCGGTATTTTCGGCGATGTGCGTGCGCTAACCTTGAGGCGCCAAAAGCCGCGCAGCGGTGCGAAAACCCAAACCGACAGCTTGATGTCGAACGGCTACTCAGCGCGACCTCCGACAGCAAGCGAATGGTTGGGATCTATGCCTCGTTCGGCCGGCACTGAGAATTCTCTCCAACGTACTGCCGATTTTCCCGAATTCTCGATACGCATGCCAGTTTTCTTACTCCAGAGCCAGATTCGTAATCGTTCCCCGTCGACAGCGCCCTTGTAGACTGCTAACGTGAAAGTTGCTTGGAATCTGTCGAACAATGAACGATTCGGGCAAATCTTCGGCTTCGCCTGGCGAATGACGGACTGTCGGCAACCTGGACCGCCTGCGTTTCCGTGCCACGACGTTATTCGCCATGACTTTATCGCCACCATCTGCCAATACCCAAGGCTCCGCTTTGTCTGAAGAACCGGCTATCACCGTCCCGGAAAACCAGCAGAAAACTGGCGCGGCCGGTTCGGCTGCGCACTTGCTGGAAGTCGATAGTCTGTCGAAACGGTTCGGCGATCTGCAAGCCGTCGATCAGGTTTCCTTTCATGTCGCGGCAGGGGAAGTGTTCGGCCTGCTCGGTCCCAACGGGGCCGGCAAATCGACATCCATGATGATGATTTGCGGCCAGTTGCCCGCCGACGACGGACAAGTCCGCCTCGATGGCCACCCATTCAACGCATCCACACTCAACCTGCGATCGCTGATGGGTGTCGTCCCACAGGACCTGGCGATTTATCCAGAACTGACGGCCCGCGAAAACCTCGACTTCTTCGGACGGCTGTACGGCATCAAAGGAAAGACGCTCAAGAGCCGAATCGACGAAGTCCTATCGCAGATTGGTTTGACGGACCGAGCGGGTGATCAATCCGGCCATTTTTCCGGCGGCATGAAACGTCGCCTCAACTTCGGCGTGGCGCTCATCCATCAGCCGCGATTGTTGATTCTCGACGAACCAACCGTCGGCGTCGATCCGCAGTCGCGAGCCCATCTTCTCGACTGCATCCGGCAACTCAACGCCGACGGTGTCGCCGTCATCTATGCCAGCCACTACATGGAAGAGGTGCAGTCGATCTGCGACCGCGTTGCGATTATCGATCACGGAAAGATGATCGCGACCGGCACAATCGATGCGCTGCTCGACCGTATGAGTTCTGAATTGTTGTTGAGAATTGCAGAACCCTCGGCCGAGATCCGGAGCGAAATCGAGCAGGTGGCCGAAGTTCGCAATTCGCCCGGCGATGGCGAGCCGCTGACAATCGTCGTCTCGCACGACCAGCAAGCCGACGAATTGACACTCAACGCCACGTTGACCCGCCTGCTACAAATTCTGAAAGCAGGTCACGTGAAACTGTACGAGGTCGAAACAAACGAGCCAAACCTGGAGCGACTGTTCCTCGAACTGACCGGAAAGCGGCTGCGAGACTGACCAATGAAGGCGTGGGAAATCACCCGGAAAGACTTGAAGCTGCTGGTTCGTGACGGACGTACGTTCGTCGTGCTGTTGGCGCTGCCGGTGTTATTCATCTGGATCATCGGCATGATCACCGGCAAGATGACCGGCTTCAACGAACCCAATCGCGTGCTGAAAGTCTCGATGGTCGATGAGATCGACTATGACGCCCTCGGCTTCGACGAAGAGGGAGAGCCGCTCGAAGAGGACGAGGCCAAACGCCTCAAGCAACATGCCCGCAACTCGTTCGTCAAGATTTTCAACGGCATCCAGGAAAAGAGCGGATTCGAGATCAAGGAAACGATCGACGAAACGGATGCGTCCAACAAGCAAAAGGCGGTCGCCAAAGCACTGCAGCAAGTTGATGCAGACGAGGCGAATGTCGCCCTGCGCGTCGGCCCCGATTTCTTCAAAAGAGTTCTGCGCCTGTCACATCGCGACATCATGGACAGCGGCCGCGGCGGCCTCACGTTCCAATTTGCGCCCCCCGAAGAAAACGTGGCCGAATTCGTCGGCAAGCGGGAAGGATTGGAAGAGCGATTGGCGCCCGTCCTGGGCGCTCAAGTCGCAGATCTGAAGATTTATCGGGATGACGTCGATCTGGAAAATGCCGAGATCACCTTTCGGTTGCCCAAGCCGATCGAAATGAAGCTCTTCGATGACGACTGGGAAAACTCTAAGAACTCTGCCCTGTTTAAAGAACTGGCGCAAGCAGCCGAACCGCTCGAATTGCTCGGCATCTATCCGAATGGTCTGAATTCGGGACTCGAGAGTCTCAACATGCGACTGGAAGGCGAAGCACGCGGTTCGGCAACGCACGATCTGATCGAAATCGTTGTTCTGTACAGCACGTTCGACAACATCAAACTGTTTCCGTTGTGCGCAAACAACCAAAGCCGCAGCCAGATTGGCACCAGTTGCAACGAGTTAGACGCCGAGGCGGATGGAGACCCGTTGGCGCTCATGCTGCCGCAGAAGGTGAAGAAGTCGTCCAGCCACGTCTATCAGGAGGTCATTCCCGGCTACACGGTGCTGTTTGTTTTCTTCCTCATCAACATCATGGCCCGCTCGTTCATTCACGAAAAGGCGCTGGGAACGCTGCGGCGATTGCGGATTGCGCCCGTGCGACCCATATCCGTACTGGCCGGAAAGACGCTGCCATTCCTGTTCGTATCATTGATACAGACGGCGCTGCTGTTTCTGTTCGGCAAGTTCTTCTTCGGCATGAGTTGGGGGCCGATGCCCCTGTTATTGCTGCCGGTCATCATCTGCACTTCGCTGGCCGCAACGTCGCTCGGTTTGCTGGTGGCGACAATCGTCCGCTCCGAATCGCAGGTGTCGGCCTATGCCAATCTGGTGGTCATTACCTTCGGACTCATCAGCGGTTCGATGTTCCCCCGCGACTGGTTGCCCGATGTGATGAAGAGCGTCAGTCTCGTGACCCCACATGCCTGGGCACTCACCGCTTACGAACAGATTCTCTCGGCGCACGACCCCAATGTCGGCATCGTTTTGCAATGCTGCGCAGCACTCGTCGGATTTGCGATGCTGTACTTCGCCATCGGCACCGTCCGTTTCGGCAAAGTCGATTGACGTCGGAGAGTTGATTGAACCGGCGAGTGGGGTGTAGAAAGAGGGGGAGATAAGGAGAGGGGGAGACAACGAGGCTGGCGCCGAAAGCTCTTCTCTCCCCATCTGGTCACAACCGGGGAAAGAGCGTCCCAACCAATGCAGCAGCGACCCAACATCTTCTTCCGCCTTGCACTGGCCACCGGCGCGTTGTTTGTCATCACGGTGCTGGCGCTGACGGCGACGATCTTCAGCGACCCGCACGCGCCGGCGGCACGGTTCCTGGACAATCACGGCGGAACACTCATCGCCGTCGAAGTCGCCGCCACTCTCATCTTCGCCTTCTGGGCGATGGCCCTCGACCGCCGACAACAACTGCTCCGCGACGCAAGAGCCAACGCGAAAGACAAACAAGAATCGGATGAAAGTTCGTCGTGACCGCATTCATACAGTTCGGGCGTCGGCAATGGTATCGCAGAGGGAATCGGCCTCTCAGAATGCCGTTTTTACCTTTCTTTACGCTGGGGATGTGATTTGTAACTGTTGTGTATGACAATGGTTGCGACATTCGCTTTGACTCCCACACCACTTGTGACCTAGAATGACATTGAACCGGTTACACGTTTTCTGTCGATCTTAGTCAACAGTGCGAACGTTTTGATTGGCACCAAATGAGTAATCTGTTCCGCACAGGTCCATCAACCACGAGGAGATTTGGAACGGGGAGAACATCATGGGTGACGTCTTAGCGGGTCGTGACGATCTGCGCCGAATGTTTGCGGCGCTTGTGGAGAATACGTTCCACGCCGATTTGGGCGTGGCCGATCCCCGGGTGATCGATTACCTGGCGGACATGCTGGTCCGTTTTGTCCGAATCGACACGATCTACCGGGTCCGCGACGTCGAAGGCCGACGGCTGGAAGAACTGGCCGACATGATGATTGAGGCCGAACAACGGCAGGCGAAACCGAAACGCGAGATTCACCGGCACATCGGCGACTTCGCATTGTTCTGGGCAGGCGTCTACCCCGAAGCACTCAAGCGGCGAAGTTCTGCCGCTTCAAAAGATCATCTGATCGATTACTGCCAACAGGGCAAGCGGTCGTACTACATTGCCAGCACGTTCGATGACGAACCATTTGAACACGAGGCCCCCGTGCTCCGGCGGCTCAGCCAGGATTTCGAGCTGTGCAGCTACGGATTGAATTGCATTCGCCACGAATGGGAACAAATGCGGGACCAGTCGCCGGATGATGCGGAACGAAATTGAGGTGGCCCGCCGCTCCGTCGGCGGAACGTTTTCCGTTCCCGCGGGGCGCGACCCGTGGGCTTTGTGGGTGGGATAATCGTTGCGTGCGGTCGCAATGTTTGTTCGCTTTCATTCTGGCTGTTGTCGGTGTAGGTTGGGCGTTCGATAAGAAAACGCTTTTCACATACCATTCAGCCGGAATAATTCCACGTGCACAATTCCCTTAACTGCGCTGCCTGCGGCTTGGCTCACGATGCCGCTGAACTTCAAAACCTCTGCGATGAATGCGGAAAGCCGCTGCTGGTTGGTTACGATCTGGCTGCGATCAAGGGTCGTTTCACGCCCGATGCCGTTCGCAATCGCACGACTCGTTCCATGTGGCGGTTCCACGATGTCCTGCCGGTGGACGATGCAGCCGACGCGGTTTCGCTGGGTGAAGGCAGCACGCCGTTGTTGAAGTGTCGGCGGGTCGGGGCAGCCGCTGCATTCGAGAATCTGTTTGTCAAAGATGAAGCGTTCAATCCCACCGGCAGCTTCAAGGCGCGGGGAATGTCGGCGGCCATCACGCGGGCCGTCGCGCTGGGCGCAAAGAAAGTTGCGCTGCCTTCTGCCGGGAACGCTGCGGGCGCAGCCACCTATTATGCCGCCCGCGCGGGCATTGAATGTTATCTCTTCATGCCCGAAGACACGCCGCCGGCCAACATTGTCGAAGCGGCCGTGGGTGGCGCGAAAGTCTTTCTGGTCAACGGACTGATCAGCGATTGTGGCAAGCTGGTCAAACAGCGCTGCGAGCGATTTGGCTGGTTCGACCTCTCAACGCTCAAAGAGCCGTTCCGCATCGAGGGCAAAAAGACGATGGGTTACGAGTTGGCTTTCGACATGGCCGACGCCGCCGGATCGACGAAATTGCAACTGCCCGATGTCATCTTTTACCCGACCGGTGGTGGGACCGGGTTGATTGGCATGTGGAAAGCGTTCGATGAAATGCAGCAGCTTGGCTGGATTGGCGAGGAACGCCCGCGAATGGTTGTCGTGCAGGCCGAAAACTGCGCCCCCGTCGTCCGCGCCTTCGAGAAGGGCGCAACGCACGCCGAGATGTTTCCCAACGCTTCGACCAAAGCGGCGGGCCTGCGTGTGCCGGCCGCCATCGGCGATTTTCTGATGCTCAATGTGCTGAAGGAATCCGGCGGGACGGCGGTCACCGTCAGCGACGACGATTTGTTGGACGGCGTGCGAGAGTTCGCCGGCGAGCAGGGCATTTACCTCTGCCCGGAAACGGGAGCGGTTTGGAAAGCGGCGCTCAATCTGCTGGAATCAGGCTGGATGAAACCGTCCGAACGCATCGTGCTATTCAACACCGGCAGCGGGCTGAAATACAACCACCTGTTCCCACCAGACAATTTGCCGCTGTTGGATCACAACGACCCGAACGTGATCGACCAGATCGAATCGTAATCGATCACGTCGCTTGCGGTTTCGCAAGCGTTACTTTCCGCTGACCACGCGCACGACGGCGGCCGATCCTTCGACGTCTTCCAGTTGCACGCGGAGGCCGGTTTTCCGCGTGCTCATGTCGATGGCAAATGTCAGCCGATGACGCCCTTGGGGCAAATCGAGCAGCATCGCATCGGCGAGGGCACGGGGCGTTGAATTGATCCACATCGTCAGTCCGTCAGTCGAGTTCAGCACCAATTGACTTTTCCCAGCCGTGGTCACTTCCAGTTCGCAATGAACGAAAGCCGTTCCCTTTGCGCCCGGTGTGACTCGGTTTCGGGAGAGTTCGGGGAGACCTTCTGTCGGCAACAAGCCAGCGACCGTGCTGTAGGAGGGCTTCCAATTGAAGGCGGCATCGTCGGTTGCTGCGGTCGCGTGCCGGGTGCGGCGAA
Organism: Planctomycetota bacterium; assembly: GCA_963581435.1. Taxonomy (GTDB): domain Bacteria; phylum Planctomycetota; class Planctomycetia; order Planctomycetales; family Planctomycetaceae; genus JABISG01. The sequence goes on along the minus strand of CAUZOL010000081.1, from coordinate 10,236 downwards.
TGCGGTAGATGGCATCGGGTGTTGCCTGCAGCACCCTCCATCGCCGGACGACGCGATCGCGCGAGACCTGAAACTGTCCGATCTTGCCCAACTGCGACATGAACTGTACGAGGTCCATCAATTCTGCATCGGTCAGTTTCTCGGTCAAACCGACAGGCATCAACGATGTGCCGTCAGCGCGTTCCTCGATGCTGCCGCGTGGAATCGAAACTTCCTTATCTTCCGCGTCTCGCAGAACCAGTTCGCGAGCCGACTCGCGAACCTTCACGCCGGTATGCACTTTGCCTTTGTCGGTGACGATGACCAGCGTGTTGTAATTCTCCTTGACCTTCTTATTGGGGACCAGCAGTGAGTCGATGAGATAATCGACCTGCGCGCTGCCGCCGATGCTCACCAGATCGGGGCCGACTTTTCCACCGGCACCGGCAATCGCGTGACACTTCAAGCAGGCAACAGCTTCCCGACGGAAGATCGCTTCACCACGAACCGCGTTACCGCGTTCACGTACGCCGACAATCATCTGCTGCATTTCAGCATCGGTCAGTTTTCGGGCGCCGGTGGTAATGCCGCCCGCCGTCCGTAGTGCTGCTGCCAAGGTGTCCTGTTTCCGCCCGGAAGCAGATGCCTGTCGCAGACCAATCTTTGCAATGTCAGCGGGAATCTTCCGGCCACCCACCGCATTTGCCAAGGCCGCTGCCCCTTGCTTCTGTGACAGGAACGCCGCGAACAATCCTTCCGGCTTATCGGCCGGAGTGAGTTCGGCCAGCACATCGACTGCTCGCGTCGCGGCCTCGTTCAAATCGACTCGCGCTAGCGCGATCGTCGCCGCCATTCGTACTGCGGGCTTCTTTGTCTTGCCGGTCAGACGCAGCAGCAGTTTTCGGCTTTCCGGACCACCCAAATTGGCAATGGCTCCCAGCGCCGCGGATCGAGTGGCCGGTTTTGTATCGGCCGACATTGCCAACCCGATGAGTTTAAACCTCAGTGCTTGGATTTTCCATAGGCCAACTGCCTCCGCGGCCACGGCCTGCAACTGGGGATTCTCCGAGTTCAACAGCGGTCCAATCGCTTTCAGGCTTCCGGCCGGGCGAATCTTGCGTTGGCGGGTGACGGACGTCAGTCCGCGTAACAAAGCCACCCGTTTCGAGGCGGCCTGATTCTCACCGGTCGCCTCATCGAAAACGTACTGTAATTCTCCCGGTCCACCCAATTCGGTGACGACCGCCAACACACTGCTGCGTTTTTCGGCGGCAACTTTGCCCGCTTTCAGCAAGCCGACCAGCGGCGCGATCGCGTTGGTATTGCCCACCGACCGCAGCGCGAAGACGAGCTTGGAAACATCATCGCCAAACGTCAGTTCTCCCGCCTGCACGCGCGGCAACCATTCTCCCTGGAGATCGCGGCATGTTTGCCACAATGCATAATCGATAAAGCGGTCCATCGGAAACTCTAAGACCGTGAGCGCGCTCTCGACGGCCCGCGGGTCGCGAACTGCGCTCAATGCCCGTACCGCTTCCAACCGCACTCGCGGGTTCTCGTCGGCGACTTGTCGGCTGAGGACGCCAACAACATCGGCGACGACATCGAGATTCCGTGCCAACACCCGCGTTGCCCCCGCACGCACACGCGAATCATCCGATCGCATTAATTGGGCTAATAAATCGGCATCGGTGTGCAGCAATGCTTCGTACATCCACAGCGCTTCGAGCCGATGCCGATTGATCAGCGGATCGGTTGGCTTGAGCGAGGCGACCCACTTGGGGAGTTCCGGCAGAACCTCTTTCGCGCCGCGTTCTTTCAAAACCCGTTTGGCCTGTTGCCGCGTCCAACCTTCGGGCGATTCCAATTGCTTGAGCAGTTGTGGAGTCGGCGCTTTGACCAGTTTCGGTCGCTTGACCAACGGACGGCCCTTGTAGGTCACCCGCCAGATTCGGCCGTGCGTGTGGTCGCGGCGCGGGTCGCGAAAATCGACTTCGCCGTGCTGAATGATGGGGTTGTACCAGTCGGCAATGTAGATGGCCCCGTCCGGTCCCATTTTGACGTCGATCGGTCGAAAAGCGACGTGCTTCGTTTTGATCAGTTCCGACATTTCCCGCGACGCGAAACCCGATCCGTCATCGCTGAGGACATATCGGCAAACGCGGTGTCCGCGGAAGTCGTTGGCGATCAGGTTTCCCTGCCAGTCGTCGGGAAGGTGCCGACCATCGACGATTTCCAATCCGCAAAGTTTGGGGCTGCCGGGGTTCAAGCCGTGCAGAATGCGCGGCGCATTGACCGCGGTGAAATACGCCGCACCGGGAACAGCATAATTGATTCCTTCACCACCGGCACCGTCGGTCACAAACGACTGCCCGTACGCATCGAAGTGGTGACCCCACGTGTTCACCCAACCGCGTGCGAACACATCCAGTTGCAGTGTCTCGGGGAGGAAACGCCAGATGCCGCCGCCGTTCAAACGCTTCACACCGTAGGGCGTTTCGATGTGGCTGTGAATGTAAATCGATTGGTTGAAGTAGAGATGCCCGGCCGGCCCCCACCGTAGCGTGTGCAAAATGTGGTGCGTGTCTTCGGTACCAAATCCCGAGAGTACCGTCCGTCGCACGTCCGCTTTGCCGTCGCCGTCGGTATCTTTCAGGTGCAACAACTCGGTGCTATTGGCAACGTAGGCACCGCCGTCACCGGGGGCTATGCCGGTGGGAATCAGCAATCCGCCCGCAAACACGGTTGTCTTGTCGCTTTTGCCGTCGCCGTTGATGTCTTCCAACATCAACACTTTGTCGTTTGCCTTCTGTCCCGGCTTGATGTGTGGATACACCTCGCTGGAGACGATCCACAACCGCCCCTGCGGGTCGAAATTCATTTGGATCGGCTTGGCAATCTTCGGATCGGCCGCAAACAGATTCACCTCGAACCCGTCGGCGACAATGAACGACTTCCGTTCCAGCTCCGGATCGGTGGGCGGAATGTCTTTGAGGTCACGCTGCGCGAAACCTGCCGTTGGCAGGAAGGCAAAAGTTAAAAGGAAAAAGGCAAAAACGCCAAGTGTTTTCAGTTGATGTCTATGCACGATTGTGATCGCTTTCATTTCGATTCAAAAATCTACTCGTTCCCAAGCTCTGCTTGCCCCCTATACCTATTGTACAAGGGGCACTCCCTGGAAGCTCTGCTTCCCTCGATAAACCAGCGACGTGCGAAGCAGAGCTTCGCTTAGGTGCGTTCCCAAGCCGGAGCTTGGGGACGAGGATGATGGGCTATTTCCCCGCAGCAAGGTCGGCCTTGAGGACTCGGACGTTCGTCGAGAGATAAAACGGCATGCCGTCGTTTTCGTAAACCGCTTCACCAAAGATTGCCGCCGAACCGCTTGCCGGTTTCGCAAGTTCGAATGCGTACTCGTTCCCATTTGGCTCAATCTCTTGGGACGTCCACTTCGATTGACGAAAGTCCTGCTTCTCGGCCGTTGCCGACCAGACATACACGCGTTTCGGCTTGATGTCCGATTGAAACGCCAGCTTCGTTTTGGTGCCGTTCGGTGTGTACTTCCACGTCAGTTTCGGCATCTTAAAACCGTTGTGCGCTTGTTGATGCAGTGCGTTCAGCGTGCCCAATACGCGGGTGTAATCTTTCAACCCGTGCCGATTGTTGGGGACGTACAGCACGTACTTGGGTCCGAGGAGATCGTTCCAGTACAGGTTGAGCGAATCGAGCGGCCAGTAGTCGTCGTTGGTGCCGATGATCATCAGCTTGGGCTGTACGATGCGGCCGCGATACGTATAAGGATCGACAATCGTCCGCAGCGCCTTGCCCGCTTCCGATGCGAGGTGATTTTGAATGCCCCGTTCGGTGTAATCGTTGATCTCGGTTGAGTAGCCGCCCCACACGCGCTTCTGGTGTTCCAGATGTTTTTGCATGTTCAACACGTCGATCACCATTGGGGCAATCGCCGTTGCCCGCTTGTCGGTCGCGCCGGTCAGCCAGGTGGTCCAGCCACGTTTCGATGCCCCGGTGACGGTGAACGTCTTGACGTCCAGTTTCCACTCCTTCTTGCCGAACTCCTGCATCACATCCATCGCCCGCGCGGCACTCTTGACCATCGGCAACAGCAGCGGCCACTCCTCGTCCTTCTCTTTGAGAAATTTCTCGAACGTCAGCGCGATGATCTGGTCTTCGTACTTGCCGCCGAATAGGGGCTGCTGCGGCACGTGCAACAGAATCGCGACTGGCGTCTTCATTTGTTCGGCGATGGTTGCAAACAGGGCGGCTTCGCGCGGCAGCCGCGTCTTGTTCTCTGGGTCGGCCAGTTCGTCTTTCCAACGTCCGCCAGCGATGAACAACAACGCGTGTTTCGTATCGGGTTTGACCGAAGAGGGTTTGATGACAAACAGTTGATGCTTCCAGACAATGTCCCGCCACGTCTGCGAGGTGAGAATCAACTCGGCATAATCGACGCCCAGAATCTTGCCGGTCGATTTCTCGACCCACTTGTAAGACGTGTCCGGTTTCGCCAGATAGCGATCAAGCGCGGTGTCGGGGACGGGCACCGGTGACAGCGGCTCCGCCGCATATGCCATCATGGCGCTCAACAAGACCACAAGCGCCGGCAACCCCCGTTTAGCCGCGTGGCCAACGGCCCGCGCGATTGTGCGTTTGGTACGTGACGTGTTTATTGGCAATGACGATTGCGGGCGACGGTGCATCATTTATCCTCTTTCACGCGGATGATTTCGTACGTGTGAGCCACCGGTTTCTTCAGCTTGTTGATTTCTTTTTCCTTCGCGACAATCAGCTTGTCGAACTCCGCAATTTCCTTCGCATTCTGCCCCTGCTCATGCTTGCGGAACCCAGTCAGATACGTAATGTTCTGCGGCCGCCAACTGTAAAAGTAGAGGATGTTTTTGGCGATGATCGTTTGGCGAAGCTTTTCGTATTGCACAACGCTCGGCCCCGGTTTGTCATTCTCGAATACACGGATCGTCTTGGCCAATTTAACGTTGTCGGTCTTTTCAATGACTTGGCCATCGACTTTGATGACGTAATTCCCCGGAGCAAGGTCGGATACGCTTAACCAAAGTTCGCGTGTTGGAAACCGGCAAACGATCTCTGCACTCAGACCGTTATTTGTCGTCTTGATGTTGGCAGTTCTCAGGTTGACTTTGGAACTGACCTTTCCCTCAGCCGTAATCTCGGCAATCGCTATTTTGTCGAACACGTCGGACGCAGATCGCGGGTACAACTCTCCATCCAAGACATAGGATATCCGTTCATGGCCACTATCGGTTGCGTGCCAAGCCTGATCAGTCAATGGCTGATTCCTACTAATCACGCTGCGGTGAAAAGGTATTCCCGCCCTGAAATACATTCTCGCCCTCCATTCTTGAATTCTTTGCATCCTTCGGTCATGGAGTTCATTTACTCCGTATAAATCAACGAAGAACGCACTGCGGTCTCGCGAAATCTCATGGAGCGAATTTCGATAGAGTTGTAAATTCAAATTGTGCTTTTTGCGATTCGGGTAGGGCGGTGTTGTCTGCGGAATCCGCACCGGCGATAGGACCACAAGCCGCACGCCCTTCGCACTCACCTTCGTCAAATCATCCAACAACGTGTTGTACTGCTTGATAAACGCAGGCAGCCCGGCCTTTCCGGCGAAGGCTTCATTGTTGCCGTACCCCACGAAGATCACCGTTGGCTTCAAACGCGTGACGTGTTCGATCATTCGCTTGTAACCGACGGCCGGCGGGTCGAACATGCCGCGGCTATCGGCCCAGACGGTGTCGCCGCTCCAGCCGAGATTGCGGAAGGTGATGCTCTTGTTGGGATAGCGGGCGGTGAGCATCGTTTCCCAGTAGCCGTACTTCTGCGCCCGCTCGATGAGCGTATTGCCCAGAAAAACCACGCGGTCGCCGTCGCGAAGTTCAAACTTCGGTTGATTGGCTGTGGGTTTCTTTGCGTCATCGGCCGCATGCACGCTGCCAAACGCAGTGAAGACAGACGCCACAAGAATGAGAACAAAGCGAAAACGATGCATGTATCACCTCGACCTAATTAGCCCGCCGTGAATACACGGCGGGCCGACTCGCGAATGTTGATTGCGATTTCGAATGTCGGCGCGTTTATAATCGATTGCACGCCGACCGCCGGTGTACTCACCGGTGGCTAAGTATGCGCAAAAAGTATGCCGCACATCATATCACACACGCGGCTGCAATTCGCTACTTCGTCACGTTGCGGATGTGCAAATCGCGTAGTTGGCGGGCATCGACTTCCGACGGTGCGCCGGACAACAGGTCGGCGGCCTTCTGTGTTTTGGGGAAGGCGATGACGTCGCGGATGTTGTCGTAGCCGCAGAACAGCATCACCCAGCGATCCAAACCCAACGCGACTCCACCGTGCGGCGGGGCACCGTAACGCAGCGCTTCGAGCAGGAAACCGAACCGCGATTCCGCCTCTTCGGCTGGCATGCCAAGTAAATCGAACACGGCCTGCTGCGTGGCGGAATCGTGAATACGAATACTGCCGCTGGCCGCTTCGTTGCCGTTGACCACCAGGTCGTACGACAGCGCACGGACCTTGCCGGGATCGGTCTTGATCAACTCGACGTCTTCAGCCATCACTGAGCAGAACGGGTGATGCTCGGCATCCCAGCGGTTTTCGTCTTCGTTCCAGGTCACCAGTGGAAAGTCGATGATCCAGGCGCAGTTGATTTCCTTCGGATCGTACAATTCCAACTCGCGGCCGAGCCGAAACCGCAGCGCTCCCAATGCAGCCGACGTGACAGCGGGCTTGTCGGCGACGAAGAACAACAAATCGCCCGCTTCGCCGTCCAGCTTGTCGATGATTGCCCGCTGATGTTCGTCGCTGAAGAATTTGGCGATGGGCGAATCGAGACACAACCCACCCTCGTTCGCTTTGACACGAAAGAACGCCAACCCTTTGGCACCGTAATCGCCAACGAACGCGGTCAACCCGTCAATGTTTTTGCGACTGTATTTCTCGGCGGCCCCTTTGGCGTTGATGCCACGCACGCGGCCGCCACCGGCGATCACGTTTTTGAAGACGCCGAATTCGCAATCGGCCGCGGTCTCGCCAACGTCGATGAGTTCCATTCCGAATCGCAGGTCGGGCTTGTCGCTGCCGAACCGTTCCATCGCTTCGTGATACGAGATTCGTGGCAACGGCAGCTGCGTCGATGTTCCGCGTACTCCCTCGACCAGCGCGGCGACCAGACCGTCGATGGTGGAGAAGATGTCTTCACGATCGACGAACGCCATTTCGACATCGATTTGTGTGAACTCCGGTTGACGGTCTGCACGTAGGTCTTCATCGCGAAAACAGCGGGCGAGTTGATAGTAGCGGTCGTAGCCGGCCACCATCAGAATTTGCTTGTAAATTTGGGGCGACTGCGGCAGCGCGTAAAACGCACCGGGATGCACGCGGCTGGGAACGAGGTAGTCGCGTGCCCCTTCCGGCGTGCTGCGGCCGAGCATGGGCGTTTCGATTTCCAGAAACCCCTGCGCGTCGAAATAGTCGCGGGTGATTTTGCTGACGCGATGCCGGATTGCCAATGCGTCGTGCAACTCCTGGCGGCGGAGGTCGATGAAACGGTACTGCAGCCGCAACTCTTCGTTGGGCAATTCCTGAGTGCCCGGCTCGAAGGGCGGCGTCTTGCTCTTGCTGTAAACTTCCAACTCGCTGGCGTGAATTTCGATCTTGCCGGTGTCGAGTTTCGGGTTCACGTTATCGCCGCGATCGATCACCGTTCCCGTCGCCCGCAGCACGTCTTCGTTGCGAAGTTTGCGTGCCTGCTCTTGAATCTCCGGTGCGAGATCGAGTTTGAAGGCAACCTGGGTGATGCCGTACCGGTCGCGGAGGTCGATGAACACGACTCCGTTGTGGTCGCGGTAGCCGTCCACCCAACCGCAGAGCGTCACCTCTTCGCCGATGTTTTCGCTTCGTAACTCTCCACAGGTCTTAGTGCGTAACACGCGTCTTCTTCCTTCAATACTTTGAGTGTAATGTGGTCGAGAGTCGAGGGTCTAGAGCTGAGAGCCATCGCGCCGAGTACGTTAAAACTTCGACAGAAACTCTTTGCTCTCGACTCTCATCTCTCGACACCGAATCAACGATCATAGACAGCGGATGCGGCCCCCGCAACGGCATCGGTTGACCCGCCGAACAGCATATGGCGCTTTCGATTTCCTCGGAGTTGGGTTATATTAGTATTTGTTGATGGTTCGTCCTGGATCCTGCCGCTGCGCTTCTTGTGCGGCTTCTGCTGAACCGAAAGACCTGCCGATGTCAATTCGCACTGGTTGGACCTCACTGCTGCTGGCACTGGCTTGGGTTGCGATTGTTGGCGACGCCATTGCTGCCGAACCGTTGCACGTTCGCATCGATCGGCTGGTTGCGGAGAAGTCGCCTGTTCCCGTTGGAAATCGCAGCGACAATGCGGAGTTCCTGCGGCGGATTTCGCTCGACCTGAACGGCCGCATTCCCTCGGCCGACGAAACCCGCGCCTTTCTGGCCGACAATTCTCCCGAGAAACGCGCGAAGCTCATCGACCGTTTGCTGAGCAGCGACGACTATGCGCCCCGCATGGCCGACCTGTTCCATGTGATGCTGATGGAACGTCGCGGCGACGATCCGCACTGGCGGCAGTTTTTGCAGAAATCTTTTGCCGAGAACAAACCGTGGGATCGCATGGTCGCTCAAATGTTGAAACCCAACCCGGATGTCGAGCATTTGCGCGGGTCGGCTTTCTTCCAGACCAAACGGTTGGAGAAGTACGGGCAGAACGCGACCGACTACCCCGGATTGACGCGGGACGTTGGCCGGCTGTTTCTGGGCGTCGATTTGCAATGTGCACAATGTCACGATCATCCCAGCATCGACGACTATCAACAGGTCGATTTTCAGGGGATGTATATCGTCTTTCTGAACAGTTACATTCGCCGCGACACCGACTTTCCGGCGATTGGCGAAAAGCTGCTAAGCAAGAAACTCGAATTCGTCTCGGTGTTCGTGCAAGAACAAAAGACAACCGGCCCGCGGCCGCCGTTCGGCATGGAAGTGTTGATTCCCATGCTCTCGAAGGAAATGCAGTTTCTGATTCCGCCTGATCGCAAGACGCGTTCTGCCGGCGTGCCTCGCTTCAGCCCCATGCAGGTGCTGGCCGACACGCTGCCGATATCAGCCAATCTGCAGTTCAAACAGAACGCGGCCAACCGGTTGTGGTTTGCAATGATGGGCCGTGGCATCGTGCATCCGCTCGACATGCAGCACAGCGAGAATCCGCCGTCACACCCCAAACTGCTTTCGCTTCTGGCCGACGAATTCGCCGCCCACAACTTCGACATCAAATGGATGCTGCGCGAATTAGCTTTGACCGAAACCTATCAACGTTCCAGCTTGTTGTCGGCCGATGCCAAAGAGCCGCCGCCCGAAGCGTTCGCCGTCGCGCTCGAACGTGCGCTTTCGGCCGAGCAATTAATGGGCGGTATGCTGGCCGTCACGGGCGAGCGGGCGATTCTTTTGAAACAGATCGACAAGGAATTGCGTGAGGCCGATCCAAAATTCTTCGACATCCTGCGGGCCAACCCCGATCGACTGTCAAAGAAACGAAATGAGCGACTGTCGGAAATCCGGCAGACATTCGTCACCGCCTTCGGCAACGTCCCCCGCGAACCGGAAATCGAATTCAGCCCGACAGTCAAGGCATCACTGTTTTTAATGAACGAACCGACGGTACTCGGATGGCTTGAACGCAAACCGGGGAATCTCGTTGACCGCCTGACGAAAATGACCGATAGCGCGCAATTGGCCGACGAGTTGTATCTATGTGTGATGTCGCGCCTGCCAAGCGACGAAGAACGAACTGAAGTCGCCAAGTTTCTGACCAACCGCAAAGAGAACCGCGACAAAGCGATTGGCCATCTCACGTGGGCGCTGTTGGCATCGACGGAGTTCAGGTTGAATCACTAAGCTTCCTTTTCTTAATCCTAATCTTACTCTTAATCATAAGCTGCCTTTTTTCTCTTTTTCTCTTTCTTGTCTTCTCTCGTCCCCAAAACACCACTGACCCTCACCAATGCAGAAGTTTGACCACGAAAAACTGTTACTACTCACCGGCGATTGGTATGGACTGGATTTGGTGATTTCGGTAGGAGCGTCTGGTAAGGAGTTTACCAGATGGTCGAATGTTTGCCGAATGTCTCTGAACTTTCCCCGGATGAAAAAACT
>CAUZOL010000080.1:0-22248 GCA_963581435.1 Planctomycetota bacterium | reverse complement strand
GAAATTTAACTGTTGGCCATTAATCCTCAACTGGAATGGACGCAACCGCGAGTCATGGGCATCCTTTGACCCCATAGAGCATATCCGATTCGATTGGTTCGGGCGATGATCGACGGAATTGGTATACGGCCGATCTGATTGCCGGGTCTGGTACATGCCGCCGTGATCGTTCATAATGGATTGAGTTCAGCGCTCCTGCTGTCGCTTGATTCGGCTGTTCACTGAAAGTGCCGTCCATGAAAGTCGTGATCGCATTCCTTGCTACAACCCTGTCGGCAGTTTCCGCGGTGGCGGTTTCCACGTCGGCAATTGCCGAGGACGCAACCGTCGTTCATCTTGCGTTTGATTCGCAGAGTGGATTGACCAAGCCGTTGACAAACGACGGCGCACGCTGGCAGCCGACAAGCCCCGGTCCTGTCGATCTTCGTAAGCAGAAAAAATCGGCAGCAGTCAGCCGCGCGAACAAGGGCAGCCTCGAGTTTGACGGCAAGACGGCCCTCGTGCAGTTGGATCTCGGCGAGCAGGCCGACGGTCTGCAAAAGGGGTTTACCTGGGAGGGGTTCTTCCTCACGCCGACAACGAACAGCTACGACGTCGATGGAGCCATCGCCGACCGTTTCCTCACGCAGTTCATCAAAGAGACGCCCGGCAGCACGCGATTGACCGTCGGGTTGGCCGCACTGAAAAAAGGTGGGCCGCCGGTGTTGTGCATTGCGTTGGCGGCAACAACCAACCGTCACGACGGCCGCTTTCCCGTCGCACAGGGGGTCTGGCATCACTTCGCAGTTGTCCACAAAGGCGAGGAGAAATACGGAAAACTGGCCTGGTATCTCGATTACGAACTGGAGGGCGAAGTCACCCTCACCGGGAACTCCGCACGCACGACGCTCAAACCGTCGGGACGCGAGCCGTTGGCCATCGGTGCAAGATTGAAGGACAAGGCAGGGTTGAACCGAGGATTTATGGGGCTGCTGGATGAAATTCGACTGACGGCCAAACCGCTGGAGCCGGACGAATTTCTGCGTGCGGGCAACGTTGGCAAGACGGCCAACTATGAGCGGCCCATCATCGCCAGTCTCTACAACGGTCTGCCGAACCCGTTCGATTGGAAGTTCGACGACATGAAGGCGCAAGAGACGGTGCCGTTGGAAGCTATGTCGTTTTCAGTCTTGCCGGTTCCATTCTCACAACGCGGCTACAAGACGAAACGCAACGGCACGCAGGCGATTCGCGCTCAGCAGGAGTTGAAACTGCCAAAGGGCGAAGTGCGATTTCTGTTGCGAACACGAGCGGACGCGTTGTTAACCGTTGACGGCAAACCGCTGATCGATGCACGTGGTATCAAGAAGAATCACCCCTTGTCACCGTTACCTGCACAGCCCCGCGACTACACCGTAACGTTCGCTGCAGATGGAAAACCGCACGGCTTCGAGTTGACGGCGGCCTACACGGTCGGTCCGAAGAATCAATTGGGCGAAGTCACCGTCTGTTATTCGGCCAACGGCGGGAGTGATTGGACTTACCTGGGGCATCCCGCGAATCTGCGCGTCAGCCCGGTTTCGTTGGCGCAATTCAATGCCCGCACATTGCGCGCATTTCAGAAACTGGAACCGCAGCGACGCGAGTCAGCCGTGCGACGTGGCAACGAGATTTGGGAAGCACAGCACGCTTCCGCTCGGCAGATTGCATCGGCGTGGGACGTATTGCAGCCGGCGGGCGATGGCAATTCCATTGACTGGTTCATCAACCGCAAGTTAGCAATTGTTGGAGCGAAACCAGCCGCGCTGACCGATGATGCTGCCTTCGCGCGGCGATTGTCGCTCGACTTGCGCGGCCGGATTCCAACGCTCGAAGAATTGCAGGCGTTCCTCAACGACAACAGCGCCGACAAACGCGATCGATTGATCGACGCGATGCTCGATTCGGACGAATGGGCCGACGGATGGGTTGGGTACTGGCAGGACGTGTTGGCCGAAAACCCCGACATTCTCAAGCCGACATTGAATAACTCCGGGCCGTTTCGTCGATGGATTCATTCGTCGTTCGGCCGGAATCTGCCGATGGACCGCTTTGCGACCGAGTTGATTTTGATGGAAGGCGACAACGATGAAGCTGGAACCGCCGGATTCGCACAGGCATCAATGAACGACTCGCCAATGGCGATGAAGGCAAACGTTGTGTTACGGGCATTTTCAGCGGTCGATTTGCAATGTGCTCGCTGTCACGACTCGCCGGTGACCGATCTGAAACAGAGAGACCTTTTCAGTCTGGCAGCCTTGTTAAACGAACGGCCGCTGACGATACCTGCGACGAGTGTTGTCCCGCCGGTGTTGCCGGGCGGACGTCAGCCGGCGGTCACCGCGTCGCTGAAGGCGGGGCAATCAATCGTCCCGGCATGGACGCTCGACGGACTGATTCCGTCAGCCCCGTTGGCCGCAGGGCACTCGACAATGCGTCCGCGGGCGCAACTCGCGGAAATCATCACATCGCCTCACAGCACGCGGTTCAGCGACGTGATCGTCAACCGCACGTGGAAACGGTTTCTGGGAATCGGACTCATCGAACCGGTCGATAGTTGGAACACCACCGCGTCGGCATCCCATCCCGAACTGTTGCGGTTCCTGAGTTGGAGACTTGTCGAAGGCGGCTACGACATGAAACAGCTGGTGCGGACCATCGTCACATCCCGCACCTATCAACGACGGGTCGTCGTTTCGGAAGACCTCAATGAAGACAAACAGCCAACTTTCGCCGGACAGTCCCGACGGCGCATGACCGGCGAACAGGTTGTCGATTCCTTGCACTCAGCGGTCGGCCGCGATTTCGATGCGGAAGAGTTGACGTTTGATCCGAACCGTACCCGCGGTTTTCTCAATCTAGGCGTCCCGCGTCGCGCGTGGCAAATGACATCGATGTCGAACGAACGGGATCGGCCCGCGCTTTCGATGCCGGTGAATCAGTCGATTGTCGATGTGTTGAAGACGTTTGGTTGGCGCGAACGACGGCCGAACCCGTTGACCGACCGCGATCACGAACCGAACCCGCTGCAGCCGTTGATGATGGCCAACAGCATGATGTCCTCACATCTGGTGCGGCTCACCGAAGACAGTTCGGTCACCGAGTTGTGCCTGTCCGAAGGCAGCGTCGAAGAACTCGCCGAGCAACTGTTCCTGGCAACACTGTCGCGCGAGCCGGACAGCGAGGAACGGGCAGTCATCGCCGACCTGATTCGCCGCGAATTTGACAAACGCCGCACCGGCAAACCGAAACCGAAAATCGTCCGACAGAAACGGGCGCGTGTCGATTGGGATAAGCATCTCAGCCCGGAAGCAACGGTCGAGTTGCTCGAAGCCGAACGGCTTGCCAGAGCCGGACCGCCGGCAACCGTGCGACTAACCAAAGAATTTCGCGAACGCGTCGAAGATGCGTTATGGTGTTTGATCAATTCACCGGAGTTTGTGTTTGTTCCGTGAGTTTATTGGGGCTCAAGTTGTGATTGTTGCGTCTCAAAGCCCTCGGGCTGCGGCCCGGGGGATCGAGTGACTCAATAGCTGTCAACATTTGGCTGTCGGCTATCAGCATGCGAATATAACCGACTCCGTTTGGTAAGGTTCAAGAGATTCATGATCAATAAAGTCTCACGACGTGAATTCACTCAGACTGCGGCGGTAGCCGGTGCGGCGGCGTTCGCGGGGCGGAAACTGCTTGCCGCGCCGAACGAGAAGTCGCCGAAAATTGGCGGCCGTGCGAAATCGTGCATTTTCCTCTGGATGGGCGGAGGGATGTGCCACGTCGATACGTTCGATCCGAAGCAGACCGGCGACCCGAAAACGCGGAAGGCCGGTTCGGCTTACCCTAGCATTCCCACCGCCATTAAAGACGTCCGCGTTTGCGAGCATTTGCCGTTAACTGCCAACCTGCTCGATCGCAGCGTGGTCATGCGGTCGCTGAACCATCCAATTTCGAGCGAACATGCGGCTCCCACCAACCTGTTCAAAACCGGTCGGCCCACGAGCGGCACAATTGTTTATCCGTCGCTTGGCTCAATCATCAGCCACGAGTTGGGTCCGCAGCAACCCGGCGTTCCGGCGTATCTGGTGATGGGTTATCCCAGCGTGACACGCGGGCCGGGATTTCTGGGAGCCAAGCACAGCTACATTTATCTGACAGACACCGAGTCCGGTCCGAACGGCCTACAGCGGCCCGCCGACGTGACCGACGTTCGCCAACGGCGGCGATTGGAAACGCTGAGCAAACTGCGTCAACAGTTTCTGCTGCGATCCGCCGGCGATCAGAAGGTGGCGAATTACGATCAGAGCATCGCTGCCGCATTCAAGCTGGCCGGCCCACAATTCACCAGCGTGTTCGATTTGGATCGCGAGCCGGCAAAGGTGCGAGAGCGGTACGGCAACGAGTTCGGGCAGCGGTGTTTGCTCGCACGCCGATTGGTGCAATCCGGGGTGCGGTTTGTCGATGTGTCGTATAACTTGAACTTCGTAAATGGCACAGGTTGGGACACGCATCGCGATGGCCAGGTGAATCAGCACGGTTTGATTCAGGGCCTCGATCAGTCGCTGTCGGCATTGATTGAAGATTTGGAAGAGCAGAAACTCCTGGATGATACGTTGGTTGTCCTGGCAACCGAGTTCGGCCGGCCGCCGGAATTTGATGGCGGCGGCGGACGTGGACATCAGTCGGCAGCCTTCACCACATTGTTCTTTGGTGGCGGATTGAAAACCGGGCAGGTTGTCGGCGCGACCGATGACGCAGGAAAAAAGATCGTCGATCGTCCGATTTCGCTCGCCGACTGGCACGCAACGATTCACACGGCAATGGGCATCGATCCCTCCAAAGAACTGTACGCCGGCGAACGCCCCGTCCCCATCACCGATCACGGCCGACCGATCACCGAAGTGTTCGTGTAGTCATGAAACGGCTCATTCTTCTATTCACGGTCGTTCCGCTCGCCGAGTTGGCGTTATTGATCTGGATCGGCAGTCACACATCGGTTTCGGGGACAATCGCCATCGTGCTGGTGACCGGCTTTGTCGGGGCGGGTCTGGCGAAGCATCAGGGGCTGCGAACGTGGCAACGATTGCAGGACGGAATGCGGAGCGGCGAACCGCCCGCCGATACACTGCTCGATGGCGTGATGATTCTCATCGCCGGGGCGCTAATGATCACCCCCGGTGTCCTCACCGATGCCGTTGGCTTCGCGCTGTTGTTACCCCCCGTTCGCGGGCTGTTGAAGGCACGGCTGCGAAGCCGGTTGATGGCACATGCGACTGCGCAGTTCCGCTCGTTTCACACCGGCGGCGTGGGACCAGGCGGAGAAGCGGAAGGCAGTAGCACTCCAACCGGAACGGTCATCGATGCTGAATTCACTCGCAAAAGCGACGAAACCAGTTCCTCCCCGGCAGATGGCTGAGCGGCAGAATTCTGTAAACTGCTGGATCGAACGAGGCAAGTCGTTTGGATTATTTGGCGTCTTTTCGATATGATCCAGACTGGTGTCACTTGCCAGGGTGGTGAGAGACGGCAGGCAGAGAATTCGACCTCATGTGTTGTGTTGGCGGGAGTTATGGCAAAAAAGCGATCGTCCGGCAAACTGAAGGTCGGGACTCGTGTCAGGGTCAAAGAGGGGACGAGTGTCCCTGAATTTGCCGATGTGGTGTGCGGCGGCTGGACGGGTGGGGTTGATAATCTCATCGGTAAGAGCAAGCCCGACCCCAAATACGTGATTGAATGGGACGAAGCCACGATTGAGGCGATGCCCGCCGATTACATCTCAAAATGTGAAGAAAGCAACCTGTTTTATCGCATGGCTTGCTTCTCGCGCGATGACTTGGAAGTACTCAACGACAAGTAGTCGTTCTGCTGCTGGCGTGAGATAATCCAAAGGCACGGGACGTTGGGTCATTAGGCAGCCGGTCGAGTGCACGACCCGCCCTTTTTTTTCGCAAAGATGCAAAGGGCGGCAGAGGTTCGCAAAGAGAAGCGAAAACAAGGAAAGAGTAGAAGCCTGAAGCGCAAGCGAAGGAACAATTAGAGTTCGGTTGTTCCCGCTGATGCTCCTTCGCTTGCGCTTCAGGCTCCTATTCGCGACCATTTCGGAAGATTCTCTCACATTTCTTTTCTTGCCAATGCAGTTCGTTCGATTTCGCCCGGGAGCCTTTTGCAACTTTGTGTCAAAACTGAGCGTGAAAACTGCGTCATGTGCCGCATCGGCGGTGTCCCTTAATTGACACGTGCCACTCTCTTACAACGTGTTCGAGAGTCCCGCCGGTGCCGATTTGCGCTACGACACCTGCCCTGATGTGCCTCCAGAAGTCTTCCCGGACTGTGTAACCCGCACAATCGTTATCTGCGATGGTCTCTTTTGCGCGAAACGGGCCATCGGCCCCCGGTCTTGGTTGAAAATAGCTTAGACTTGGTCACGTATCAAAAAGTCAACAAACCTCGCATGGCAGGGAATTGCAATGCTAGTTCTTAGCCGCAAGAAGGACGAGAAAATCGTCATCGGTGACAAGATCACAATCATGGTGATCGAGATTCGTGGAGACAAAGTTCGTCTGGGAATCGACGCACCGCGGGACATTACCGTCCATCGTGAAGAAGTCTACGAAGCAATCAAACGCGAACAAGACGAACAAAGCAACGTTTCGTCGGACGCGAAATAATTGGCGCCCGGAGTGCATGTTGTTTTGTCGCTGGGCGTCAACGCCTGGTTTCTTGTCAACCCTTTGTTGATGGGGGCCAATGGCGTGTCGCCGGTGCGCATCGCGATACACTGGCGACACGCCAGTGGCACCCAATCCGTTGAGATGAAGAACTGTCTCGCCCACCGTTGCTCAGGCGGCTGAACCGTCGTTTGCACGTGTGGCGACGCAGCCGACCCGCTCGTGCAACCAATCGGCAATGCTGGCTGCCGTCGCGCGCCAATCTGGTTCGTTCAGCAGTTCGTGCAGACAATCGGGCAGACAGCGGTATGTGAAATCCGCACTGCCGGACGTGAGCATCCACGGTTCGACAACGTCTGGATCGACAATTCGATCCTGTCCGGCCTGCATCACCAGCAGGGGCAACGTCAGCTTGTGCGCGTCGCGCCAGGCCGACCGCAGCGCCCGCTTCATTTGATAAAACCAGCCCGCAGTGACGGATCGGTGTATCAACGGATCGTTGAATCGCTGCCGTAAGAACTCCTGGCTGCGGGTGGTGTCTTCCGGATTCACGCGGGTGCGAAACCGCCACCGGGGCGCGATCACCGACAGCATTTTCCCCACCACCAATGTGGCCTTCGAAATCTCGACGTTGAGGCCCAGCAGAGGGGAAGTCGCCACCAGGCACGTGACGCGCCCGGAAAAATGCTGCGCAAAGCGTATCGAGACCAGTCCGCCCATGCTGTGTCCCAGCAGGGCCGTTTGTTCGGCCGGCAATTCCAACCCATCCAGAATCGACGCAACGTCGGTCACATAACGGTGAAAGTGTGCAACGTGTGTCCGTCGTCCGCCCGATTGGCCGTGGCCGCGCAAATCGGCCGCCACAACATTCCAATTGCGATCGACGAACTCTTCGGCGACGTGTTCGTAACGTCCGCCGTGTTCCGAAGCCCCGTGGATAATTACGAGTGTTCTCGGGGCATCACCAACTGAAGGAGCGTACTGCCGAACGAATAGACGGGTGCCATCGGTGGCGTTGACAATTCGTTCGGTTTTACGCATCGGCAGTTCCCGCTTGATTCCCAGCGATCAGCCGTTCACGGTCAAAGCAAGATTACTTCTCAGCCTTAAGCAGAGTCTCGACCGATCGTCGCAGATTCTTCCCGCGGACATCGACTCGGACGATCTTACCTTTTTGGTCGACGAGATACATCGTTGGAATTGTACGCGCCCGATATCGCGCCCGGGTCGCTCCCCCGTCGGCGGAACTCATCGTCATCCGCCAGGGAAGTTTCCACGCCTCTTGAAATTGATCGACGGTTTCCCGCTGTTCATCCAGCGAAATTCCCACGATTTCCAGCCCTTTGTCGTGGTAATCCGCATACAGCTGCTTCAATGCGGGAAACTCTTCGATGCAGGGAGGGCAATTCGTCGCCCAGAAGTCGATGAGCAGCACTTTTCCTTCGTAAGACGTGATGTCAACTGGCTTTCCGTCAAAATCGTCGGCACCCAGTTTCGGGGCCGGCTGGTTGGCAAGTTCGAGCCGATACAAACGGTTTTCGCTAAGACTGCGGACATAAGGACTTAGGAAAAACGCTCTCGACAGTCTTTCGAAGACGGCGCCCGCTACTTTGAAGTCGTTGGCCATTTGAGCCTGTGTCGCCACCGCGATCGCAAAATCGACCGTTGCGTTCGGAGAACGCAGTCGAACGCCCTTCATTTCCTCCTCGAAGCCCAGCATCGCCTCTTCCAGCTTGCCGGTCGCGGCCAGCCCCAACACTTTCGTCTGGCGGGCGCGTTTCGCGATCGATTCGGCCATCTTGCTACGCTTCAAATAGGCTTCGGCCAGTGGAAGCGCATCGGCTTCGTATCCGTTGCGCTGAGCCGTTTCAAACAACCAGGCGTAACTTTGGTCGATGTCGTTGGCGGTCGGATTCTTCTCAACGTACTGCGACACCGCATCGAATGCGACGCGGGTTTGCCGGGATAAGATTGCCGTCAGATTGACCGGTTTGCCAGCCGAATCCGTCCCGGCGGATTCCTCTTCGGCTGCATCACTCACACCCACGGCACAACTGGCCGCCAACGTAAGACAGATAGCGGCGATCGTACGCCGAACAGTCGCGGCACTTCGCCAATTCGCAGCTTGGCAATCAGACAAGCAATCGATCATAGGGAATCTCCTCAGTTCTTGTCGGTGGTGAAACGTTGGCCCGACGCTTTCGCAGTCACTTTGTGTCGGTTGTGGCCCGGTGTTGCTCTTTATTCACCGATTGTAAGTCGCCAACATGCTACGTCAAATGCTGGCCGAATCGCGCGATCGTCTCCATTTCGGATCAGTTAGAAATCGCAGCTCCCGGCTGCCACAATCCGACGCGGCGCGTTCTTCCACTGTTGGTTTCTGGGATTAAATTGACAGGCGCGGCGCAAGTGCTGATTATCACAGTTGATAAGGCCGATATTATTGCAAGGTTGAGTTGAAGTTTCATCCTTTTTCGACTACACTGTTGTCTATAGTGTGGGATAGTCGAATTAGCCTGCAGATGTTGTTTGTCCGCGAGCCTGCCCGCCTTGTACGTTGGGTGGCAATTCGCGCGGTGGAAACTGCCCCCGTTATGGTTGGCGGTTGACTGAGATTCCGGGCCTGTAGCGTTCGAGAGTGCGCGTTCTTTGATTTCGGAAATGTCGAAAAGGAGCTTGCTGTGAACTCCAACACGGTGAATCAACAGAGCAACGTCGCGGGCCAATCGCAAATTGACACCATCCTCATCGATGCCGACCCGGACGAAATGGATGATCTTGCCGCAGAGGCAAGCATGATGGCCAGCGCACGTGAAGTGCCGGCCTGGGCCATCAGTCTGGGAGTCCACGTGTTGGTGCTGTTCTTGTTGTGGAGCATTGCGGGCATCGCGATGCCCGATCAGCAGACGATCATCAACAGCGTCTTTGAAGAAGTGGATGAAGAGGCCTACAAGTTCGACTCCACAACGCAGACCGATCAGATTGGAAACGACAGCAACATCAACCATCTCGGCCCGTCGGCGAGTTCGGCCGAACATGTCGCACAGAATCCGCAGAAGGAGATGGAAAAGAAGCTGGAAGAAGAACTGCTGCAGGTCAACGAGCCAATATCCGACGCCATGGAGCAACCCGCGGAAGCACTTCTTTCCGAAGCATTCGATTCCACTGGGACGACGGAACATACAGGGGGAACCGAGGGGGCGATCGATCGGCTGGCATTTGAAATTGCCGCTTCACTCCGTGAAAAGAAGACATTGGCTATCTGGCTGTTCGATGCGTCGCTCTCGTTGAAGAAACGCCGCGACATGATTGCCGACCGCTTCGCCAACGTTTACAAGCAAGTCGATCACCTGAATGTCGGCGCAGATCGAGCACTGAAGACTGCCGTTGCCAGTTATGGTAATCGAACTCAAATTATTACGCCCGAGCCGGTCGATGACGCCACGACGGTCGTCGAGGCGATTCGCAACATCGCCCCGGATGTCTCCGGTAAGGAGCATGTGTTCGCGGCCGTTAAAACGGTATCAAACAAGTGGCTTTCCTACCGCACCAAAATGCGGCGTAACATCATGATCATCATCGTCACCGACGAACGGGGCGACGATTATGCGATGGTCGAACAGGTTTCTGCCGATCTGGCCCGTTATGGAATTCGCGTCTATTGCGTCGGCAATGCCTCAATCTTCGGACGAGAAAAAGGCTACGTCGAGTGGGAATATGAAGATGGCTTCAAGCAAGAACTCCCCGTCGATCAAGGGCCGGAAAGCGTCAACGCCGAACGAATGGAATTGCCGTTCTGGGGTGGAAGCAACGACAACAAGAAATATGAACGGCTCTCGGCCGGATACGGTCCGTATGCTTTGACGCGGCTATGTGCCGAAACCGGTGGCGTCTTTTTTGTGGCCGATCAGGGCAGTATACGGTTCGATTCCAATGTCATGCGCGACTACCAGCCCGACTACCGCCCAAGGCGGGACTACATCAAGGACGTCAAGGCGAACCTGGCAAAGTCCTTGCTGGTTCAGGCCTGCGCTCAGACGCGGCAAATGAAATTCAATCAGCTGCGTCTGCGATTTGAGGCACCAAGCGACACTGTGTTGCGCACGCAGCTTGGCGCAGCTCAAAGGCCAGCTGCTGAATTCGATCACAAATTGACAGAAATGCTCACGTTGCTCTCTCAAGGAGAGAAGGCTCGAGACAAGATCAAAGAGCCTCGCTGGCGTGCCAACTACGATTTGGCAATGGGCCGCGTTCTCGCCATGCGGGTTCGTGCGTTTGGCTACAACCGCGTGTTGGCCGAAATGAAATCCGAACCGAAGTCGTTTAAGAAGAAGGGAAGCAACTCCTGGACGCTAAAACCCAGCCGCGAGATCAATGCCGGCCCGGTCGTCAAGAAACTCGCCAAGCAGGCAACAATGTATCTGACGCGCGTGATCGACGATCACCCCGCAACCCCGTGGGCCATGCTGGCCGAACGCGAATTGGGGCAGGCGATGGGCTGGCAATGGGCCGAGGGGACCATGAACATCGCCCGCGTCAACACTCGCCCGGGTCCCGACGCAGATGCACTGACGCTGCAATTGGCCGAAGAGGAACGCAGACGACGCGAAATGCAGAAAAAGAAAATCAAGAAACGCACTCCACCGAAATTGTAGTTTCGTTGATTTGACGTGGGCCGCCCGGGTGAAACCGGGCTCGAATGACACGAAAACATCTCAAGTTCTTCAGGCTGCGATCTGGTGTTTTTTCAGTTCGCTTCCAGTCAGGGTTATTCAAAATGAAGAAGAAGTCCCGCGGCATCTCTGTTGTTGGCATATCGTTGATCGTCCACGTGGCGGTTCTCTTCATCATGTGGGCCATTCCTTACAATCTGCTCAACGAGCAAGCGCAGATCGTTATCGAAACTTTCTTCAGCGAAGAGCGAGACCAGCAGGAATTCAGCAAAGAGATTGAGCTTAGCACCGAAGTCTCCGAAACCACGAACACCATGGCCGCCTCGACAAATGTGGCCACGTCGGCTGCTGGTGCAAGTGGATCTGCGGTCGCCCAGCAGAACATCGAAACATCCGAGAGCCTGAAAGAGCCCGAGTTGTTTGTCAGCAATGCCGGCGACATCACCCTGCCGGGTGACGGTGAGATCGAACAAGATCTCGGCGAAGGGCTTGTCGATGGCGGCATGGACGTTGTCTCAGGCTACGGTCCCGCCCTCGGCAGAATCAGCCAGGAGTTGCTCCGCATGATGCGTGAAAGCCGCGTGCATGTGGTCTGGCTCTTCGACGAATCGGACAGCATGAAGGACGACCAGGAGATGATTCGCCAGAAATTCGACAAGGTTTACACCGAGCTTGGCATTCAAATCAAGACCGACGATAAACTGAAACGCGACGCCGACGTGTTGTGGACGACGATCTGGAGTTACGGTGAAAAGGTTGATCCAATCACGCCCAAGCCGACGTCCAACATCAACGAAATTCGCGCCGCCATCAACAAGATTTCGATCGACGAAAGCGGCAAAGAACACATGTGCCGCGCTCTGATACAGGCCTTCGATACCTTCGGGGCCAAGGCAGCTCGCGCCAAGCGGAAGCTGGTCGTCATTCTGGTGACCGACGAATCGGGCGACGACGGCCAGTTTGTTGAAGACGTCATCGAACGGGCCAAGCGTTTCAAATCCCCCGTATTTGTATTGGGACGGGAATCGGTCTTCGGTTACCCGTATGCCCGCATTCGCTGGAAGGACCCCAAGTACGGTTTGAATCATTGGCTGCGGATTAATCGCGGTCCGGAAACCGCTTGGCCGGAGTGCCTGCAGTGGGACGGTTTTCACGCCCGCTGGGATGCCGATCGCAGCAATTTCGGCCCGTTTGAACAGGTGCGCATCGCCAAGGAAAGCGGCGGCGTTTATTTCATGCTGCCGGGCGAAGAGGAGAACCTTGTCGGCCGTGCTGCACAGGATAAACGCAAATTTGATTTTCTCGACATGAAGGAATACCAACCCGATCTCGATTCACGCCGCAATTATGAGGACGCTCGCAAGAAGAGCAAATTTCGCACGCAAATCTGGAACGTCATCAAGGTGCTCAATCCCCATCTCGATAGCAAACTCAACATCAACCACCACCATTACGCGATGGATCCCGCGGAATTCCAGAAACAGGGAGCCGAGCAGTTTCAGCGAGCCTGGCGTGCGATGAATCTCTCCAGTCAGGGTCTTGCCATGCTGGAAGAAATCAAGCCCCTGCGGGCTGAGGAAAGCTCGCAGCGCTGGCGTGCCAACTACGATCTGGCCACTGCGCAGCTGTTGTCCTACCGTGTGAGACTGTTCCAGTTCTTGCTGGCGCTGGACAAGCATGTTGCCAACCCACCAAAACCGCGAGACCCCAAGAATAACGAATGGCACATCGTCCGTCGGCAGGAAATGGTCGAGCCGGACAGCGCACAATTTACCCGCCTCAAACAAGTTTACAAGCTGAAAATCGAGCGAGAAGAATTACTGCAGGATCTCAAAGAACAACAGGCACGCTCACGCAAAATGTATCAGTTCGTGATCGCCGAACACCCGGGCACACCGTGGCAGCGACGTGCGACCCGTGAATTGTCGATGGGATACGGCATCACGTTCATCGATTACTTCTGGGACCCGCGGTACCGCAACATCGGAAAAGAGATCAAGTTCCCGAAGCCGTAAAGTGGTTCGTAGTGACCCGATTTATTGGGTTCGGTCGCTGTCCATCGTGCAGGTTGCCTGTCACTGGCGTGTCGCCAGTGGCCACCGCGCTGGACTGGCGACCCGCCAGTGGCACCCCGGCAGCTGCACTTGTTCGGACCGCATGAATGCGGTGACTACGAACCAATGGCACTTACTCAAGACCTTGAATCAGAATGAGCCGCAGGGCGCTAGCCCGCGGTTCCCGAACTTGATCGAGAACCGGACGCGAGCGCGTGTCCGCTCATGAGGTCAACCAAGCCAACATAGGTGGCATTCGTCACTCCGAAGTGCCTCAGCCGGCATCTTCCCCTGCGGAGTTCACGGTCGCTGGCGCCTTCGCGGCAAACCGGTCGGCAATCACCGTATCGATGAATAGTTGAGACGCGTGGTACATCAGGATCGGAAACACGGCGAAAGGAATTCCCAGTTCGGGGTTGCCGAGCATCTCCGGATCGGTCGCCAGTAACACGCCAATCGGTAACGTCTTCTGACTGCTCGAAAAGGCAACGGCGACGATGTCCGCGCGGCCAAACCCCATCAGTCGGCCTCCGGTAATTCCGACCCCCATCGCCGCCAGGTGCAAAGCAACGCAACTGCCCCACACCAGCAGCACGGCAACCAATGTCGGGCTGCCCGCATCGCCGTTCAGCCGACTTCCCGCATCGCATGCCGCAGTCAACACGATGACGAGAATGCAGGACTGCGCGACAACGCCGATCACCGTTTTATTCCCGTCGGCAAAAGTGGCGACCCGCGAAGAAAGCCGCAATAGCTGACCGATGAATGCCGGTATGAGAACGGCGAGCACCAGTCGCCAGACGAGCATCGCGACCCACCCTTCTGATGAGACACTGCTGCGAGTTGCCATATACAACCAGAACGGCGTGATGAGAAAACAGAGACCGTTGGTTGTCACCGTGACCAACAGCGAGACGGCGTCGTTTCCTTTCGCTTTCCGCGTCCAGACCGAAGCGGCTGCCATGGTGCAGGGGACAACCGCCGCGATGATCAGCCCGTACTCAAAATCTTTCACCAACTGAAACGACATGATTCCCAATGCCGCCAACGGGATGAATCCGTAATTGACGGTGGCCGCCCAAAGAACGGGACCGGGGGAGCGGAGCGATTCGCCGAGTTGGCGGCTGTTCAAACTCAGCGACATCAGGAACAGCACAATCGCGGTCACCGCGCGTGGCGGAAGAGCAGACTTCAGAAGCCCAACCTGCGGCGCGAGGGACGGCTGCATACCGATAAGCAAACCGCTCGGAATCAACACCGCCAGCGAGACGAGAAACCACCGCTTCTTCAATATCTCCAACATGGACACCACAGTAACGCCTGCGGTGTCGCACTTCAATCGGATCGCGAAACCGCAAGCGACTCTACGCCGCCCGATCAACGGCCTCGATGCGGCCCTCTTTCAGGCGAACAATGCGGTGGGCCTGCCGGGCGATCGAATCGTCGTGCGTGACCATGACGATGGTCAACCGGTCGTGTTCGTTCAGACTGGCCAACAGGTCCATAATCTCGCGGCCCGTGTCCGAATCAAGATTGCCGGTCGGTTCGTCTGCCAGCAAAACGGTGGGCCGCGTAATCAAAGCCCGCGCGATGGCCGCCCGCTGCAATTCGCCTCCAGAGAGTTCCGACGGTTTGTGTTTCATCCGATGCCCCAACCCCACCTTCGCAATGATCTCGCATGCCTGCTCGCGCATTGCCCGCCGCTGCTTCCAAAAGCTCCACAGCGAATGCCGAATCATCAACGGTGCCAGCACGTTTTCCAGCAGGCTCAATTCCGGCAGCAGATGGTAAAACTGAAAGATGAAGCCGAAGACATGGTTGCGCAACTGGTCGCGGGATTTTTCCGGCAAGTCGTCAATCCGGTCGCCGTCAAGAAAAATCTCACCGACGTCAGGAGTGTCGAGCAGTCCCATCAAATGCAGCAGCGTACTCTTGCCCGAACCGGATTGCCCGACGATGGAAACGAATTCCCCTTCGTTCACAGCCACCTCGACTCCGCGCAAAACCGGAATCTTGTGCTGCCCCTTGAAGTACGACTTTTCGAGCGCGACGGTTGAGATTTGCCCTTTTGGCATTTTGACTGTTTCCTGCTTGTTGACCACCGATTTCACGGCAGAGCTTTTGCCAACATCGGACGGATCGATCGTTTGCGTTTGGCTCATCCGGTGTCCTTTAGTCATTGGTTCCGCGGAATGCAGCTCGCAGAGTTTCTGTGTGTTATTCGAATCGCAGTGCTTCTACCGGACGCAGTCGCGCGGCGCGACGAGCCGGAAGAATGCTGGCTAACACGGCGATTGCCATTGCGCCCACCGCCACCCAAATCACCATCGTCGCGCTGATCGAAGTGGGAATCTCCGGGAAATAGTAAATCCGTTCGTCGAACACTTTATGGCCGGTGATCCAGGTGATGAACTTCTCGATCTCGTTGATGTAGTGAACGAACAGGATGCCGATCCCCACGCCGACGCCGCTGCCAACGATGCCCAACGCCAACCCGTACGAGAGGAAGATGCTCATGATGCCGCCCGAGCCGGCACCGAGCGCCTTGAGAATGCCGATGTCGCGTGTCTTCTCGACCACGATCATGTAGAAGATCGCCAGGATGCCGAAGCCGGCAACCGCGATGATCAGGAACAGCAATACGTTGAGGATGGCCGATTCGATGTCAACCGCCGCCAGCAGTGGACCCTGCTTCTGTTCCCATGTCTTAACCGAGTACCTGCCAGGCGGAAAAACCGCCTGCAGTCGTTCGACAACAACCTTCGCGTCCGCTTCGTCCTTCAGCTTGATCTGAATCGATGTGATGGAGCGGACGCCGGTCGAGGGGTCGACCATGCCCCGCACCTTTTGCAGATATTCGAGGTTGCAGAAGACAAGATTCGAGTCGTACTCGCTCATGCCGCTCTTGAACACATCGACGACGGTCGCGTTGAAATGCGTGGTGTCGGGTGGGCGGCCGGAAGTGACCGTGCTGAGTTTCACGTCATCTCCCGGCTTAACCATCATCAACGTTTGCACCTTCCCATTGTCGTCTTCGTAGGGGAAGCTGATCAGCCCCATGCCAACGTACAGCCGTCCATCCAGCAATCCGACCCAGCCGACTGAATCCGGTAACTCATCCACTGCGGGAGCGCCTTCAGCCTCAAATGGGGGTGCCTCGAATTGCGGCGGTGCGAATGTCGGCCCACTCTCGTCTGCGATCAGTGGAGTTGAGGGTTCCGAATCAGCAGGTGTTGGCGCTGCCACAGCACTGTCATCTTGTTGTGCAGCACCCGGTTCGTCTGTTGAAGCGTTCGAATTGGGAAACTCATCAAAATTCGGCGGGCCGGGATCTTCGCCGCCGAACGGCGGAGTTACCGATTCACCGGGGACCAGGGGCGCGGGGAGTGGGTCGTCCTCTCCACCCAACCCGTGGATCATCATTTGTTGCCGTTCGATCCACCACTGTCGGTACTCTTGTGCGGATTTGGTCAGTGTCCAACCGGGTGGTACATCCATTGAACGTTGCGCCGGTTCTGTTTCTATGCCACCAACAATCGTCGGCCGATAACTCTGCAGAAAATCCTTGAGCGGCCCAACCTTCGCCTTCTCGCCCGGATTGATGCCGATGAGCGTCACCGGGCGGGTAATCCATTGGCCGTGATACTGAAAGCTGAGCATCCCATACACTTCGACGGTGGTGGTCATGCTCTCGATGTATTTGCCGGCTGCTTGTTGCACCAACGCCATATGTTTTTCGGCATCGGGAACGCCGTCGAGGCTGTTGGTTTCAATGACAACGTCGGCCAGCAGGCCGTGAATTCGCTCCCGCATCTCGGTACTGAAACCGGCCATCACACTGTTGACCACAATCATAGTGGCCACGCCCAGCGTCACGCTGATAATACTGGCGAGCGCGATGTAACGCGTGCGAAGATAACGCATGCAGAGCAGGAGTTTGTACATCGTTGGCATCCTTGCCGGGGGTTGTCTGTCACTTCAAGCTGCGATGCGTTGCATCGCAGCGACTCGGGCCGCATCGCTATTCGGGTCGTAGTAGCGGAAAGTAAATCACGTCGCGGATCGTCTGACTGTTCGTTAACAGCATCACCATACGGTCGATGCCAATGCCTAAACCGCCGGCTGGTGGCATGCCGATTTTCAGGGCACGAATGAAATCGTGGTCCATCTTGGCCATCGATTCTTCTTCGGCCATGCCGGCCAATTGTGTGCGAAATAGTTCTTCCTGCAGTCGTGGGTCGTTCAGTTCGGTGTAAGCATTGGCGACTTCCATACCTTGAATAAACAACTCGAACCGTTCGGCGACTGCCGGGTTATCTTTCTTGCGCTTGGTGAGTGGGCAGATACTGGCCGGGTAATCGATGACGAAAATCGGCCCTTGCAAATGATCTTCGACGGTTGCCTCGAACACCTCGTTGACGATTACGTCGGGGTGCATTTCTTCAGTGTCGAGCCGGGCGATGAACTCCTTCGTGATGCGGCCTTTCCCGGCCAGTTCGTGTGCCTTGGCTTTGACTGCGTCGGCATCGCTCATGTCGCAGCCGGCGTGTTCGGCGAAGAGTTCGCCGTAGGTTCTTCTTGGCCAGGGCGGAGAAAAATCGATCGTTTCCTCGCCCCACGGCAGGTTGAGATCGGCGGATGATTGGGCCACTTCGCGAGCGGCGTTGACGATGACCGCCTCGGTCAGGTCCATCATCGATTCGTAGTTGCCGTAGGCCTGGTAGACCTCCATCATCGTGAATTCGGGGTTGTGTGTGGCGTCGATGCCCTCGTTGCGGAAGACGCGGCCGATTTCGTAGACGCGTTCAATACCGCCCACCATCAACCGCTTCAAATGCAGCTCCAACGCAATTCGCAGGTACAGCTCCATGTCGAGCGCATTGTGATGCGTGACAAACGGTTTGGCCGCCGCACCGCCGGCAATCGCGTGCAGCACCGGCGTTTCCACTTCGACGAAGTTCTGACCGTTGAGCGTCTGCCGGACCGAGTTGATGATCTTTGTCCGCAGCAACATACGGTCGCGAACACCCTGGTTATAAATGAGGTCGATATACCGCTGCCGAAGCAGCATCTCGATATCTTTGGCGCCGTGAAATTTCTCCGGCGGCTGTGTCAGCGATTTGCACAGGATGGTCAATTGCTGGACGAAGACCGAAATCTCTCCGGTCTGCGTTCGCCTGAGAGCGCCGTCGATGCCGATCAAATCGCCGAGATCGAGTTGCCCCATCAATTCCCACTGCTCGCCCGACAGGTCACCGCGGGAGAACATCAGCTGCATTTTTCCGGAAGAATCTTCGATGTCGTAAAACCGCAGCTTGCCCGCTTTGCGGCGGAGCATAATCCGGCCGGCGATGCGTACGGCGTCGCCTTCAGTACCGGGTTCCTCGGGACATTGCGCGCGAGCGTCGGCAATTGCGATGTGCCCATCGAATCGCTGTCCCCACGGATCGTGTCCGAGGGCTTCGATTTTCTCGAGCTTTTTCAGCCGTTCACGCTCAAAGCGGTCGGGTTTGGGCTGTCGAGGTGCTGGGGCCGGTTGGTCCGGCTGCTTGTCGGCCATGCTGGGTCTAAATGTATTTCTGGGTCGAGAGGGTCTGCGGGAAGTGCGAGATAATCGGTGAAAGTCACTGACAGGTCAATGGCAAAATGGGTGCGGGCGCGGATATGGGGGAATTCCCGAAATCTGCCCCACCAAAACCGTCTATCCACGTCCAAAGCCGCCGGGCCGCGTCCCGGCGGAACAAATCGCCGCGTGGAACTACGTCAGTTTTTCTACAAGTTTCTGAATGATATCGGACAACAATTCCAGCGATTGGCGTGATTCGGCTTCGGTCATTGTCATGGGCGGGCTGACGCGAATGACCTTTTCGGCTAACGGGCCGAGCAGGTGTATGCCATCGCCTCCATCCGTGCCGAGATAGCACGCCTCGACAATTGCGTTGGCGACATCGCCGGCCGGCATTTCACCGGCGGCAGCGCATTCGATGCCGAACACCATTCCTTCGCCGCGAACTTTGGTGATCAACCCGGTTTCTTTCAGCCGCTCCAGTCCCTCGAAGAATATCGTCGAGAGCCGTTCTCCGTTTGCCAGCACGTCGGTCGATTCAAACTCATCGAGCGTCGCCAAAACGGCAGCGCAGGCCAGCGGGTTGGCACTCCAGGTATCCGAGGCTTCACCGTACTTCAAGCTGGCGATGATGTCGCTGCGCCCGACCGCTGCACTGACGGGAACTCCGTTGCCCAGCCCTTTGCCCAGACAGACGAAATCGGGTTCGATACCGTACTTTTCAAACGCGTACATCTTGCCGGTGCGGCCGAAGTTCGACTGAACTTCGTCGAGGATGAATAGAATGTCTCGCTCGCGGCAGAAACGTTCCAGCAGTTGCAGGTACGAGTTCGGCGGATGATAGCTGCCACCGCCACCCAGATACGGTTCGGTGATGAGGCAATTGATCCGTGTTCCCAATTCGCTGTAAAGCAGTTCGAGTTCAGCTTCGTAGCGGGAGAGATCGATTTCTTGCCCGTACTTCGCCGCGTCGTCAATCTCATCCATCGGGAAGCTGAAAAACCGCACGCGTGGGTCGCGGTCGGGGTCGTTTTCCGAACCGGTGACTGCACCGGCCAATCCCTTCTTACCGTGGAAACCATGACGCGTCGCCAGAATCATTTCACGGTTTCGATCCGCATGCAGACAGGCCCACAGCGCCTTTTGCACTGCTTCAGAACCCGAGGCCGCCCACATCACCGTGTCGAGCCGACTGCCGCCGGGCGATGCCTGAATGCTGCCAAGCAATCGTTCAACCGCACGCGCCTCGATCTCGGTAATCGCGTTGTAAGCCGTCAGCGTGACGGCCTCGAAATAATCTCCTTCGCCGTCACCGGCCAGATGTTCGGGTTGCCAGCCCAAATAGTCGGTAAACCGCTGCATCCAACGTCGCGGATTATGCCCCAGGTTGGCAACGAGGACTCCCGAACTGTAGTCGTACAGCCGTCGGCCTTCCGACGTCCAGTGAAACGACCCGGCCGATTTCGCCAACACCGCTTGCGACGGAGTAAACGTCCGCAGCGCCACCGGCTCCTTCCGGCCAATGGTCTCACGAGCGGCATTCGATTGAGTTTCGTTGGGGAACTGAATGGGATTGGGCATTGGTTAGTCGTTTCGATTGTTCTGTTGAAGGAATGAATTAGCCTCAGCAAACCACATGATATGCGCACCGGCCCCGCAATTCCAGAAAGAGAGAAGGTTGTGATCGATAGCT
This sequence comes from Planctomycetota bacterium, assembly GCA_963581435.1. Taxonomy (GTDB): domain Bacteria; phylum Planctomycetota; class Planctomycetia; order Planctomycetales; family Planctomycetaceae; genus JABISG01. Next base: position 1,582 of record CAUZOL010000080.1, on the reverse strand, counting down.
GTTTTTCCGCGAAGTCAACGACGCGGTTTGATCACTGGCTTGAATCTCTCCCGATGTCGTTCAACAATGATGCCATCTGTCGCCTGATAATTCGTTTGCGCGAACTCGGCAGACCATTTGCCCGTTGATTCGCCAGCTCTGGAAAACCACCATGACCAACCCCAACGTTCTCCTCAGTGCCTTTGCCGATGAAGCCGCGAACCGTAAGACTGCCATCGAGCAGATGACGACGCTGGCGGGTATCGGGCTGAAATATTACAGCCCGCGATTTATCGACGTGACCGGCAGCGGCGAAATTAAACATGTCGTCGATCTGAACAAGAGCGAATACCGTGCGCTGCGGAAGCTGCACGACGAATACGGCATGAGCGTTACCAGCATCGGCGCACGCGTTGGTAAGGTGAAGCTGGTCGATGTCGATGACGGGTCGCACAATGTCTTCGTGCCGATGCAGAAGTATTTAAAAACAGAAGTGGCGAAAACGATTCGCGCTGCGGAAGAGTTGGGAACCAGGCTGATCCGTGGATTTTCGTTTTACCACCCCCGCGGCAGCGATCCCCGCGACCATATTCCGCAGGCGGTCGATCAACTGGGGCAAATCGTCGATCAATGCGCCAAAGCAGGACTGTTGTTCGGGCTGGAGATTGAGCCGAACCTGATTGGCGAAACCGGGCCGCTGTTGGCCGAACTGGCCCGCAAAGTCAATCGGCCGAACATGGTTGTCATTTGGGACGGCGGCAATGTTGCGGCGCAGAACAAGAACCCGGTCGAGGTCTACAACGAATACAAAGCCGTGCGGAAATTTCTGGGCTGGATGCACATCAAGGATTACACCATCGATCCGTCGATGGAATGGACGGGCGTCGTTGATGAAGAACGACTGAAGAACTTCGTTCCCGCCAACCGGGGCGATGCTGGCCACGAACTGGTGCTGCGTGATCTGCGGGAGCAATTGCCCACGCTCCAACGGAAGATGAAAAAGCTCGGCGTGCCGGGGTTCTTCCTGGAAGTCGAGCCGCACTTAAAAGGGGGCGGACAGTTCGGCGGATTCAGCGGACCGGATGGAATGGGTGTCGCCGTCCGCGCGTTGCAGTCGGTACTCGACTACGTCGACATCGACTACAGCTTGCGATCATTCGCCGACATTCAGGCGGCCCGCGGGTTCTAAACGGGCTGCGACCACCGCCCACAACCAGCGCGGCCCAGCAATTGGTTGTTGCGCTCTCAATCACAGATATCGGAGTTTGCCTTTGCGATCCGACGGCGGCTAGACTAACCTGTAGGTTGGTTTTGTACTGATGATGCGGTCGCCGCGGATTTCCGGTTATGCCAAAAGTTCACTAGGTGATTCCCTGCCCCATTTGCGGTAAGAGACTGCGCGTGCTGGACCATTCGATGCTGGGCCGGCGGGGGCAATGTCCTTCCTGTCGGCACAAGTTCACGCTGGAACTTCCCAAGACCAACGGGTTTGTAAAAAAGGGTTCTTCGCGCATTTTAGTGGGTGCTGCTTGATTTGACGTGTGGAATCGATCTCGGGATCATGGGGGATTTCCGAGGTCGAGACGATGGAATCTCTGAATGC
>CAUZOL010000079.1:0-22269 GCA_963581435.1 Planctomycetota bacterium | reverse complement strand
CATCAAGTCGAACGCCCGCGGCTTCCGCAACTTTGCGAACTACCGCACCCGCATCCTGTTCTTCTGTGGAAAACTGAAACTCAAACCGTGCTGAAAACACCCATTAAAATCGGTGAAGAACCCAATAAATGAGCACCATCATTCTCTCTCCCTTCTTGCGAGTCCGGTCCTTTCTGCAGCCGTCATCTCCGTCGTGACGTTGCTGCGTGGCTGAAAGTAAGAGAGACGGGGAACCGGGATAAGGTTCGCAGGTTTTGCGGAATATTCGTGCGCCCAATTCCGGTTTACCGCGACGCGAAGTCTTTACGAAGCGGAGCGAGACATTCTGGTTAATCGGTTGATTGAGGTGGATCGGGGTTCAACGCAAAGAGTCAAATGTCACCCTGCGATGCGACCATGTTGCCCGTTGACTGCTAAGCGGATTAGAATGCGAACCGTTCGCATGCGACGCGGTCTTCTTTTGCAGTGCGCAGTTTGGTTGGAGAATTCAACATGAGCGAAAATAACCTCGACGTTCTCGTTTCGGTTCCCAGTGAAATCGAAGCGGCGGCGATTGTTGGGCTACTGTCGGAAGAGGGGATTGAGGCGAAGGCCACCGGTGGGTTAACGGCGGGCTTCAAAGCCGAAGCGCCCGGAGAAGTGACTGTGCTCGTCGCAGCGGCCGACGCCGAACGGGCGAAGCGGGTCCTCTGGCAATTCGAGAAGCCAACGGTCCAGGCCCGAGAGGCAGGCGGAATGATCTTCTTCGACTGCGACGCATGCGGCGAGCAGGTGTCGTTTGCCGGCAGCGCACGAGGGACGATTGAAGCCTGTCCCGAATGCAGTGAATGGCTCGACGTGCCGGAAGGTTGAGGGGGAATGAACGCCATGCAATCCGGAAATCAAATCATAGTCATCGCGCGTGGCCTTGTCGGCGCTGCGATTGGCGGAGCGGCCGGCTACTTCGCTTTCGGTTGGATTCTGGGGTACGGACTCTACGCGATGATTTTGCCGGGAGCCGCGCTGGGATTTGGATTCGCCACGCTGGCCGGCGAACGCAACAGGACCAATGGAATCATCAGCGCCGTTCTCGCGACCGGATTGGGACTCTTCACCAAATGGCAGCATTTCCCATTTGTGGATGACGCGAGTTTCCCTTATTTCGTCACGCGCATTCACAAGCTGACGCCGATCACGCTGATCATGATTGCCGTCGGCACCGCTCTGGCCTACTGGTCTGCCAGCGGCAACACGAATTCCAGCCGACACGATGATCCACCGCGATCAACGGAAGTTTAGTCGTCCGGTTCGTCTTCCGCCGTCGCCTGTTCATCGGCGTTTGCTGGATCATCGTCCCAGTCAATCTCGGCGGCTGGCTCGTACAGGCCACGGATATGGGGTTTGCGCAGATAGTAGGCTCCGAATCCGTAGAAGCCAACCTTTAACAGCGCCCACCCAACGGCAAACGTAATGCTGAGGTAGCCGGTGCCCTTCATGATCGTCTTTGACATTCTCGCGGCACCGGGCGGCATCGGGCGGCCACCGGAATTCGCTTTCATCGAGTCAGCCATCGATTGCTCCATGACATCGAACGTGTCTACCAGGATGCTGATTGTTGGAACCAGCCGCATCAGTTCAAAGGCGATAGTTATCAGAAATGCCATCAGCAACAACCTGTGACCGGATGGTTGCAGTCGAAATGCCTTCACGCCGCCAACAATCAAACATCCCACCACGACGACGAGAACTGCAAGCAGCGCATAGTTCACCGGAGCCCATTTGTCCGCCACAGCTTGGGCTGCGCGTTGCTGTTTTGCCTGCTGCTTCGCTTGTGGCGATCCGGGAGGCATGCTGGCTGTCACCATCTTCTGTATGGCTTCATTCACAAATGGCCCAGCGACTCCTCCCACGACAGCAAAGGAACCGAACGCCCCCAACACAATCGCAATAATGCAGATGGCCTGCAACATTCCCGGTGCTCGTTTCATTGTTGTTCTCCGTTGTGCAGGTTGCCGTTGCTTTGACCGTGCGACGTCGAGCTGATGCGTTCACCGTCGAAATGTTGTTTACTCACAATAAACGATACCGACCGGCTTTCCAGACTGAAATGAAATGTTGCCGATTCTGGCGGTTTCGCGGATTTGAATTAGTTTACTGCCGCATTAATTAGTTTACTGCCGCATTGAAGTGGAACGTCTGCGGTAGAATGTGGTTCACGAGGAATTGGACAAGTTTCGTCCCGCCATGACAACTTTGTTGACTCGATGCTGAGGGTAGATGAATGAAATTGACGTTGGCCGCTTTGCTGTGTCTGATTGTTCCCTCTGGTTTGGCATGGGCCGATGATGCTCCATTCGTTGCGAATGCGAAACCAAAGATGTTGCTGGAAAAAGGGGCAGGGGAGGGACCGGCGTGGCATCCGCAATGGGGCCTGATGATGAGCGGCGACGGGAACATCAACCGCTATTCGCTGGACGGCAGGTTGAGCGTTCTTCGCGAAGGCGCCGGCACGAATGGATTGTTGTTCGACCGCAAAGGCAGATTGCTGGCCTGCGAACCGCAGTTTCGTCAGTTTTCTCGCACGGAACTCGACGGTTCGATCACCGTTCTCACCAAGAGTTATCGTGGAAAACGCTACAATCAGCCGAATGATATTGCCGTCGATTCCAAAGGCCGCATTTACTTTTCCGATCCGAAATACGGTCCGCGAACGAACATGGAAATCGTCGATGCCAAGGGCCGTAAAGTCGAAGGCGTGTACCGTATCGATCTCGACGGCAGTGTGACGCGTATCATTACCCACGAAGCCGACCGTCCAAACGGCCTGCTGGTGACCCCCGACGATCGATATCTGTATGTTGCGGACAACAATAACAACACCGTTGGCGGGGCGCACAAGTTGTACCGATTTGACCTGAAGAAGGACGGCTCGGTCAGCGTGAAATCGAGGAAACTCATCTTCGATTGGGGAACCGAACGCGGCCCCGACGGGATGACGCTGGATGTTAAAGGCCGGTTGTTCGTTGCCGGTGGTCGGAACAAACCGGTCCCGCCGTACGAAACGGCCGACAAGCACAAAGGGGGCGTTTACGCGTTCTCGCCGAAGGGCAAGCTGTTGGAGTTCGTCCACATTCCCCGCGACGAAGTGACCAACTGTGCGTTTGGTGATGCCGACCTGAAGACGCTTTACATCACTGCGGGCGGCACGCTGTGGAGCATCCGCACAACAGCCCCCGGCCGATTGCCTTGGCCGAAACCGCAGGGCGATTGAATCTCGCATGGAATTTGTTGTCACCGGTTAGCCGGGCGATTCACCTCACGGGTGGATAAAAACCTGCCAACCGGTTCGGCGAGACGCCGCATTGTGCGAGGGCGATCAGCGACCAGTTTCGCAGAGTTTGGCGAATGACGCCGCGTTGCTGCCAACGGCGGGCCGAGACGTGAATGTGCTGTTCGAGCAACGCAATGCGGCCGACTTTCTTCAACTGCTTCATGAACAGCAGGTCTTCCATCAGCCGCACATCGGGAAATCCGCCGAGGCTCTCGAAGACGTCTCGGCGAACGAAAATGCCTTGGTCGCCATAAGCCCATTTGCATGTTTTGACGCGCAGTGCATTTCCCCATTCCAGCAGTCGGAACCGCATGCCGACGGCATCGATTGCCTGGCGAAAACAGCCGCCGACAACCGAATCGTCGGCCAAGGCGGAACGAACTGCCTGCAGCGCACTCTCTTCAAGCCAGCAGTCGGCATGCAGGAAGAGCAGCACCTCGCCCGTGGCCGCGTTGGCGGCCGCATTTTGTTGACTTGCTCGACCTTGCGGAACCTGCAAACAGATATCGGCCGCTTGAGCGCACGACATCGTGTCGTCGTCACTACCGCCATCGACGACAATCACCTCACAGTCTTCACCAAGCGCTTGCGCTCGCCCTACGACATCGGCGATGCGATCCGCCTCGTTGAGCGTGGGGATTATGATTGAGATTCTCATCGCGTCCGTCGGTGAGTTTAGCGGCGGGGCAACGCCCGCGCGTGTCTCAACCCTCTTTCAGCACCTTATCGAACAACGGATAGGCCAGTTCGCCGTTCCAGCGATGGCCGCCGTCGTAATGGTCGAACTGCAAATTCTTCGGCTTGTCATAGGCTGCATAGGCGCTGCGTAACCGCTCTTTGAAAAGATCGGCCCAGCTTTGGGTGATCAACCCGTCTTTGGCACCGACTTCCCACACGGCTGGGCGCGGCGCGATGAGCGAGCCGATTTCGGAATAGTCGCCGTACTTCAGCATGCCCGGAATGACTTGTGACCCGCAACTATAACGCTGCATAATGCGTTCCTGCAGCAAATTGAGCGCGCCGCTGACGCAAGCGACTTTGATGCGGCGATCCATTGCCGTCGCCAGCATCGTCATGCGTCCGCCGTACGACAAACCGGCACAGCCAATGCGGTCGGGCGACACCTCCGGCCGGCTTTGCAGCAGATCGATTGACCAACTCAGATCGCGAAGATTCGCCGCCATTGGCAATTGCCCCAGCGCCTGCATCCGCACGAATGCGACTGCGCACGGATCGGTTCCGCCACTTCTCGATTTTGCGAGTCGGCGGCCGAACGGAGTCATGCAGGGGGCGGCGACCGCGTATCCACGGCGGACAAATTGCAGGCCGTAATCGTAATGTGCCGTCGTGATGCTGTCGGCGACACCTTTCAAATCGGTGCGGCCGACGATGGGATGATTTCCGTGAGAACCGTGGCCGTGCACGCAAAGCACGCCGGGGACTTTGTTGCTTTTCGATGCATTCTTCGGCAACAACAGATACACCGGAACCGTCGGTACTCCGTCGGCATGCAACAGCAGATCGTAGCGGGTGTGATCGTCGAACTCGCGGCGGCCTTCTTCTTCCGTCCGCCATTTCTTCGGCGGCCGAATGTCGCCCAGCAGTTCCGACAACTTTGCACTGAACTGCTTCTGCCAGACGCTGCATTCGTTTGCCGTCTTGCCGTGAAACAGCATCGACAGCGGCGCGTTCTTTGCTTTGTCGGCAATCACGCCGTTGGTCGGCAACCGTGGCGGCTCTCCCTCGGCGACTGCACGAGTCGCAGAGTTGAGTAACCCGGCGGCTCCGAGCAGGCCGACGGCTTGGGAACTGCTGTGCTTGATGAAATTTCGGCGAGTGGTGTTCATGTTGATTGCTCCATCTCACGCAGGGCGGTGCGTGGACATGTTTGTGGTGTCACCATCAAAAACTATCTTGCCAGCCAGCCGCCGTCGATGGGGATGATGCTGCCGTGCATGTAGTTTGAGGCATCGGATGCCAGGAAAACTGCAAGTCCGGCTAAGTCATCGGGTTCACCCCAACGGCCACAGGGAATGCGATCGAGAATTTCCGGTCCGCGTGTCACGTGGTTTCTCAGCGTGTCGGTCAAGTCGGTGGCGAAGTACCCCGGCGCGATGCAGTTCACATTGATGCCACGACTGCTCCACGATGTTGCCAACGACTTCGTCAGCCCGGCGAGACCATGTTTGGCTGCAGTGTACGCCGGCACCTGCCAACCACCCTGGTAACACATCACCGAACCGATGTTGATGATTTTGCCCCGCCCGCGCCCAAACATGAAGGGGGCTGCCTGTTGCGACAGATCGAACGACGCGGTCAGGTGAACTTCGAGGAGATCCCGCCATTCGTTTTCGGGGTACTCTTCGGGCGGATGCCGCGTCCCCGTGCCGGCGTTGTTCACCAGAATATCGAGGCTTCCAAACTTATCGACCACCCGCTGGGCGATGCCTTTGCGTTGTTCGGGTTGGCTCAAATCGACTTTGAGGTCCAGGAACTTTCGGCCGGCCCCCTCGACGAGGCGAGCAGTTTCTGCTGCATCTCCCGAACGCGAAACGCAGGCCACGTCGGCCCCCGCCTCAGCCAAACCGCGCGCAATCGCCTGTCCCAGGCCGCGGCTGCCACCGGTTACCAAAGCTGTGCGTCCATTGAGTTTGAAGAGGTCCAGAATCATTTGTGCCTTACTGTCGAGAGTGAAGAGTTATCGGTCGTCTATGTTGTCTTATCATTCAAACGAGGGTGAGATGTGCTGCCAGATCATGTCTGCCATCAGCTGTTGTCCTGTCTCCGAAAGATGTAGGCCGTCGGTGGTGGCATTGGCTGCGAAAATCACTCCGGCGAATTCGCGACGTGGAATCAACACCACGCCGTGTTCTTTCGCCAACTGTCTTTGAGTCCTGCCATACCCGTTATAAAACGGTGGCAGGGGAAGTTCCAGCATGACGAGTTGGCGGCCCGGCCGCTGCAGCCGACTGAGTAACACATCGAGATCGGTGGCGAAGCGAGGCTGACTCGTTTCGCCAAGAATATCGTTCCCGCCAATCTCTATCAGTACAAATGCAAGACCCTGCTCGACGTGTTCCGCCTGGCGCAGAGCGCTGCGCACTGTCGCGCCGATCTGTGCCAGGTTTGCCACGCTGATATTACGATCATCGCGCAGTCGTGCGGGCCATGTCCGTTCGTCGCTGTCGAAGGCCTCTGCGCTTATCGAATCCCCGATCACGTAAAAAACCGACTGTGGCTGCTGATCGACGAACTGTTCGGCTCGCCACGCGATTTCCCACAACGGGGCGGCGGCGGTAATGATTGCCGCTAAGGCGCGTAGAATGGAAAGAAGACGTCTCGGTTTTCGCGATTCGCACGCCAGCCAGATGACGAGCGACATTCCCCAGATGGCATATAGCCAGTTTGAAAATGGAATCGCTGCTGCGGTGACAAACAACACGCCGATTATTGTCAGGACCCTGACCGCCGTTCCTCGTCCTTTGAAATCTCGACTCAGCGAAAGAATCAGTCCCAGAAGTATCGCTGACGTCCCAGTGAACAATGCATCGCCACTGACAAAATGATGTGCGACAAATCGCATGTTGATATCCGGCCGGGCGTGTGTTGATTTGCGGAGAAAAAGTGCCGTTTTTTTGATTGCGTGCTGGCGAAACTCGGCTGTTTTCCCGATAAAGCAATGAATCCTTTTCAGGTGTTCACCGCATCGTTACAGTATAACATAACAGGAACACGATATATCTGAAGACTCGACCGGACGGGGAGTGACAGGGATGACGAAGGCAACGCCAGACAATTCGCAGCAGCCGGGCGGTGTATCGCGGCGCGACTTTCTTCGTGTCGGCGGTCTGAGTGTTGTCAGCCTTTCGGTTGCCGAACAGGCGGCACAGGCTCGCAAGCAAGCGGCCGTCGCTGGATGTCGCAGCTGCATTTTTATTCTCATGACAGGTGGTCCCAGTCAGTTCGAGACATTTGATCCCAAACCGGCTGCGCCACAGGGAATTCGTGGGCCGCTTCAGGCAATCTCGACGGCCGTTCCGGGAACGCAGCTCAGCGAATGCCTCCCGCAGCTGGCAGCGCGTGCCGACAAGTTTGCGATTCTTCGTTCGCTGAATCACGATGCGGCTCCAATTCACGAAACTGGGCTGCAGCTTTTGCAGACCGGCCGATTGGCGCGCGGCGATGTTCGGCATCCCGCATTCGGGTCGGTCGTTTCCCGCTTCCTCGGGCCGCGAAACGAGATCGCTCCCTATGTCGTGCTGCCTCGTTTGTTGGGTGAGACGGGAGTCAGCGCTTACCAGGGCCAGACGGGCGGATTTTTGGGGAGTGATTTCGATCCGCTCAGCGGGCGACATCAGTCCTCTGCAGGTTCGGAAGAGATGGCGTCGTTTGTTCCGGGGGGATTCCTCGCCGAAGAGACCGAAAAAACACAGACGACGTACGGGAAAACTCGCTTTGGGCGACTTTGCCTGCAGGCCCGTAAGTTAGTTGAATGTGGCGTGCGTTGTGTTACGGTGAACCTCTTCGACACGTTGGCGAGTGAAAAAACTTGGGACTGCCACGGCCGATCGACTTCGAAATCGTCGAATTTGTATGACTACCGTGACCAGCTTGGCCCGGAATTTGATCGCGCCGTATCGGCCCTCTTGGATGATTTAGCGCAGCGAGGGATGCTGGATGACACGCTGGTGATCGCCACCGGGGAATTCGGGCGCACGCCCCGAATCAATGAATTCGGTGGGCGCGACCATTGGCCCGGCGTGTGGTCGGCGATTGTTGCCGGCGGGGGAGTGCAGGGGGGCCGGGTGATTGGTGCCAGCGATGCCCACGGCGCTGCACCTTCCGATCGCCCAACGGCTCTCGGCGAATTGACTGCTACGATCTACAATCGCCTGGGACTTGCTGACGACCTCAAGCTGAACGTCGATGACGAGACATCTTTGCCGCTCGTCGAACATCGGGCGATCAGCGAATTCTTCACGTAATCGCCGGCGGTTCGCACGTTGCCATATTGACTCAAGCGGCATCAGTGCGGCCGGATTCCGTTGTGCCGTCGTTGTCCGATAAGACTGTCGTCACGTCGTCCACCGGACGCCGTAAGAGTCTTGCGATTTGCGGCACGGTGTAGCCAGCTCCTTTTAAGTCACGCACCATCCGTTGTTCATCGGCAGTCAGTGGTGCAGTGACAGAGGGGATTCCGTCGGCGGCAGTTTCTGCCTCATCGACTTGGCCAGCCGTTAACAGCAATTCATGCAGGCGATCGGTCTCCTGGTCGGCCTCCAGAATCAGGCGATCGAGCAGCGTCAGTGTGGTTTGCACACGGCCTTCCACTTCGCGTCCATAGTCGTACAAGCGAATCTCCATTTTGCCTTTTTACTTTTGCCTTTCTTCGTGATCGTGATCGTGATCGTGGTCGTAATCGTGGTCGTAATCGTGGTCGTAATCGTGGTCGTAATCGTGGTCGTGCGGAATCGGCTCTGGCGTGCTTGTCTCTTGGTAGGCTGCATCGGCAGACCGATAGACTTCACGCAGGGCAATGCCCTGTTCGTTTGCGATGCGAGCGCAGTCATCGAATTCCGGTGTGAACACCGGTCGCCCGGCTCCGCGCCAACCCAGTTTCCCTTGCACGGTTCCCCACGCAGTCTCGACGGAATGCTCCTGCCGGGTTCGCTTGGAGCGTTCGACCACATGGCGTCGGATGCCAAACGTCGCCGTTTCAGAAAACACGATCGCTTCCAGTGCATCGGCGTCGGCGAGCGAGCAGATGACGCTCAACACTACGCCCGGCCGGTCTTTTTTCATTTGCACGGCTGTTGAATAGACGTCGAGCGCGCCGTTCGCCAGGAGTTTCTGTTTTGTATGGCCGACGATTTCTCCGGAGACATCGTCCAGGTTCGTTTCGAGCAGACAGACGCGGTCGGTTTCCGGGTTGATCGCGGCTTGGCCAACGAAGAGTCGTAACAGGTTGGCGCGGCTGGGAAACTCGCGTGTTCCGGCGCCGTAGCCAATGGCATCGAGTGTCATATCCGGTAGCGGCGCGAAACGATCGACCAGCGATTTGACGATGGCTGCGCCGGTGGGCGTTGTCAGTTCCGCTTCAATGGGAACATCGACGAGAGGGATGCCTTTGAGCAACTCGGCAGTTCCCGGAGCAGGGACCGTGCAGATGCCGTGATCAATTTTGATTTGTCCTCGCCCCGTGGGAATGGGGCTGCAGACGAGTTGTTCGATTCCCAGCAGATCGAAGCCGATTGCTGTTCCGACAATATCAACAATCGAATCGACAGCGCCGACTTCGTGAAAGTGGACATGATCGATCGTCGAACCGTGCACCTTCGCTTCGGCCGCGGCGACCGCATGAAAGATTCGCTTTGCGAGTTCCTTCTGGGGCGGCGTGATGGCATCCGCTTCATCGATGAGCTTGATGATGTCGCCCAAATGGCGGTGCGCATGCTGCGGGGGATGCTCGACGTGGATCTTGATCGCCCGGAACGCCCCCTTGATTACGGTTTCAACCCGCAGCCTTACGTCCGGCAAACCCAGCGAATCGATTCCGCTCTGTATGGCGTCGGCATCAGCGCCGGCATCGATGAGGGCGCCGAGCGCCATGTCGCCACTGATTCCCATCGAGCAGTCGAGCCAGGCAATCCGCACAGTAGGTTGGTCCCAATCGTCAGAGGTGAAGGGCTGGTGGAATACTTCCGACAATGCTGCTGTGCATTGCGGTGTCGATATACGGTTAGGCGTTCCGCATTGGACGAGGTTGGGAACAACCCGCAGCGCGAACAGCCCGCGCGAAAGTTCAGCAAGCGATTCTACCCGTGTTGCCGATTTTGACCAAGGTCAAACGGATATGGGCGGTGCTGGTGGCCGTGGAAGCTCACGATAAGACTTCTGTCTTAGAGAGCGTCGACCAGCATTTGTCCGGCAATCGTATCGCCCGGCCGGTGGGGCGCTGTAGCGGACGAACCGGCGGTGTGTTGGACCGCCGAATTCGGCCCCGTCTCGCCGTAGGAAATACTCGATACGAAGTCCTTGTTGGCCAGAACGGTTGCCGCCTGCACCGGTTCGTCGCCGGGACCGTAGATGGTTGCGGCGGTGATTGGAAAGAAGCGTCCCAGCAAGTCTGACAGGACATGTTGGGCATCGTTCGCGTTGCTATTGACGTGCAGGGTACCCTGCACGAGATACCCGGCTGCGATTGCGCTGCTTTCCAACTGGATCTTGTTTAACATCTTGTGGATTCGCTGTTTTCGCGGAATCTCGAAACGGTCGGTGGGAATAATCGCGAGATGCAGGCGGTCTTTGGGAACGACCATAGCCGGCAGCGTGGTCAGACAGTTTTTGCGATCGAACGATGAGAAAACCTTGACATCTTCCAGGTTGAGGTAATCGCTTGCCGATTCGACGAGCATGTCGAGAACCCGCTGGTCGGTTGTTCTGCGCAGTTTTCCCACGAGCCAGTGGCTCTCAACGACCAGGATGAGTGGAGTCAATTGATTATTCACGAGTTTTGCCAGCGGGTGGACGGAGTCTGATGATTCCATTCGTCTGAACCGCGACACCGGTTGTACGAGCCACCGAATGCTGCGAAGGTCCAGCCGAAGGACTGTTCTGTACGCAAAAATAGCACAGGAACGGCCGCGGGAAATGCTCTGCATAACCGTCTTGCCTCGTCGGCGGCAAATTTCAGTTCCGGTTCTAGCGGCGATTGCGCCGCAACCGACCGATGCTAACGGTTGTGCGGTTTTTGCGGCCAGCCCGATTTGCGGCACGCCATCGGCCTTTCGGCGGTAGGCTACTTTTTTGCATCCTGCATACGGGCCATTTCCAGCGGCGAGAGCTTCTTGCCACCGGCTGGCATTGCCTGTTTGTTCTCTTTTTCGGTGGCCGCTTGTGCTGGAGCGGGGGCTTCGGCTTCTTTCGCCTTGCCAGCGGCATCCTGCAGGCGTGCTTGTTCCAGCGGCGACAGTTTCTTTCCGCTGGATTCTGCCTTCGCAGCGGGTTTGGCCGGTTTCTCGGCCGCCTTTTCCGACTTGGCAGCCGCCTTTCCGGCGTCTTGCATGCGTGCTCTCTCCAAGGGCGAGAGCTTCTTTGTTGCCGGAGCAGTGTCCGCAGTTGCACTTTCTGCGGCCGCCTTTCGGGCGGCGTCCTGCTCGCGTGCCAGTTCGAGCGGGCTCTTTTTCTTGCCGGCCGTGCCTTTGGATTTCGCGGCGGCCGGCTTCGACTTGGCTGCCGCCGCCGGCTCTTCTGCTGCCGGCTTGGAAGCCTTCTTCAACGGGGCTTCAATCACCGTCAGATAGGACGGGTCGATGTCGTACCAGCTGATGTCCTCTGGAGCGTCAAACTCGACCAGCGCCCGGCAGTTCATGTTGACGGTTTTGACTCGTCCAGTCAGGCCGACGAATCGCCGCAACTCGGCGACATTGTCGGCGACGACGACGAAACGATCAGTCAATTCGTGTTTGAGCTTTTCAGCAGCTTCAATGGACATTTCGACTCACGTTGAATTGATGAATTTGCCGGCGGCGATGTTGGACACGGACGGCTTAGGCATCTCGGACACGTTGCAGGAGGTTTTCCGGGGAAATCGCGTCGCCGGTTTGGAGAAAACGCGATTGTCGTCCGGACCCATCGTTGGGTGGATGATAGCGACATTCTGTGCCAAACGGAAACGCAAATCAAGCGCCGGCAGACTCAGAATTCAACGCTGATAGATTGGTAGATACTGATATTCGACAGCCAACGCCAGCACCGACATGCTGGTGCAGTAGACGCGGCCGATCCGGCTTTCGCTACGACCCCGCACCAGCCAGCTGCCGTCACGTTCCTGATTGCTGACCAGTACCTGCACCAAATGCTTTTTGGTTTCGTCCCAGTACTTATCGCCCACCTTGAACATGCCGACCGTGCAGTAGTAGACGCCGTAAAAGAAGTAGTTATCATTGTATTTCAGGGGACGTCGCAGCAGGAAGTCCGCGCCACCCAAGGCCTCGGCAGCGTGGTGTTGCCCACAAACTTCCAGACAGAGAATGCCCGTTCCCGTACGCGTGGGGGTTGGGCCGCTGCCGCTTTGATACCCAAACCCGTTATTGCCGCGAACGGCACACCCTTTGACGTATTCGACCGCTTTTTTGATTGAGTCGGCTGGGACGTCGCAACCGACATCTTTGGCCGCTCGCAATGCCAACAGCTGCCAACCGGTCACACTGAGATCACTATCGGGACTATTCGCCTGATACCTCCAGCCACCGGTGTGGCGAGAATTCTTGTTCACCTGTTGGGCCTTCAGGATCAGCCGGATCGCATCTTCGAGGCCGGCTTGGCAATCTTTCTCAAGCTGGCCGTCGAGCATTCCCACGACTTCGGCCAACATGAGCGTGCTGATGCCGTGGCTGTACATGGGGCCGTGACTGCGGCGATGCACGAGCATGCCGTTGGCTTCCTGGTGATCGAGGACCCAGCGAATGCCTTTCACGATCTGGCGGCCGTATGGGCCTTCGTTGGGAACGTGGCCCGCCGCCAGAAATGCCATGACCGACAGCGAAGTTGTGGCCGTCGATTCACCGTAGGAGTCGGTTTTCCACGCCCCGGAGGGATCCTGGTTTTCTGACAGATACTGCAAGGCCCTGACGATGGCGTCATCGACCTGTTTTTCTTCCGCCGTTCGGGGTGCAGCGTAAGACAGCGATGTCACGATTGAAGTGAGCAGCATGGCCGCCACGATGACGGGCCCGCGTTTGTTTGCGATGCGGAATGTCATGGTTTTGTTCCACGCAAAGGCATGCCGGTTTGCGGTTTGGCAATTTCGCGGAAGTAAAGTTTGATGAGCCGTGCGTAATCGCTGTTCGATTGTTTCTTTGCTCCCTGCAGAATCTCGGTTCGCAATTCACCGGGCAGACGTCCCCAGTCGCGACCCGCCAAGTTCTTGAGTTCGATTTCCAGGCGTGTCAAATCAACCGTCGCCTGCGCGCCCTTACCGTCTCCGCCGTCTGCCGATTCCGATGGTGTCTCCGAGGGATCCTGACTCGCCTGTTGCGACTCCTGTCCATCCTGCTGGCCCTGCTGCCCATTCTGTCCTGGCTGCTGCAATTGCTTTGCCGCCTGTGCCAGTGCATCGGCCGCCTGTTGAAGGTTTTGTGCCGACTGACCCAGCGGCGTTTGTGGCTGTCCAGCTTGTTGGCCCGGCTTTCCTTGTTGACCAGGTTGGCCTTGTTGACCGGGTTGTCCTTGTTGACCAGGCTGCTGGCCCGGTTGTCCTTCTTGCCCCGGCTGTGGCTGCTCGCCAGGTTTCCCCGGCTGAGCTTCTTGGCCGGGCTGTGGTTGACCGGGCTGCTGGGCCTGCGCGTCAGCCAATTGCTGTCGCGCTTGTTCTAGGCGACGGTTGGCCTCGGCAACTTGGTCGCCGACACTGCCGGGCACCGGTGATTGTGGTTGTTCATTCTGCTTCGCCAATCCGGCTGCCTGTTCTGCTGCTTTTCGTAATGCATCGGCTGCTTGCTTGGCTGCTTGTGCGGCATCGGCGCTGTTGCCTTGCGCCAATTGTTGTCGCGCTTGCTGCATGGCCTGGGTGGCCTGTTGCGCCGCTTGCTGTGCATTCTGTGCTTGTTGGGCCTGCTGATTCAGACCCACGGGCTGTGCACCCAATCGTTGTGAGGACTCGGCCAACTCTTGAGCCAGTTGCTCGGTGGCAGCCTGAAGCTGTTGTTGACCCGCCTGCTGCGCTTGTGCGCGGGATGGCGCCGATTGGGCCATTTTGCCGAACTGCTCTCCCAATTTTTGCTGCTGTTCGGCGAGTTTCTGTGCCTGTTCTCCCAACTGCGGTGCCTGCGGGCTTCCGTCTGCGTCCAGTTGCTTTGCAGCCTCTTTGCCACTGTTGGCTGCTTGGGCTGCATCGTTCTTCGCTTGCTGCAACTGTCCGGCGGTTGCTTGTTTGGCTGTTTCGGCTGCCTTGCGGGCGAAATCGGCAGCCTGTTCGGTTGCTTTGGATTTCACTCCTGTTTCGGCCGCAGTTTTCAAGGCCAGTTCGGCTGCCTTTTGGGCTAACTGCTGTTGTTGTTTCTGCGCTTGTTGTGCCGGTGTCGGTTGGCCTTTGGGGGGTTGACCGTTCTGAGGCTGCCCCTTTTGTGGTTGACCCTGAGCGGTCTGCGGGTTGGCATCGTTTGCTGCCAGCTGATCTTGCTTGGCGGCTGCTCGATCCTGCAGCAGTTTCGCGACCTGCTTTTCCAGATCGCGCTGCTGCTGTGCCAACTCGGCGGCTCGGTCAGCCGTCTGTTGCTGGTCGGCCGGTTGGTTTTTTCCGTTAGGCATGGGTTTGTTTTCGGCCTGGGCGGCGGCACGCGCTCTTTGCGCGACGTCGCGGAGGGCCTGCTCGGCTTGTTGTTGTTCTGCCGCTGCTTGAGGTGCCGCATCCTGTTGCAGCGAACGGCTTGCTTGCTCCATTTGTTTCGCGGCGTCGCCGCGCTGCAGCGTAGCCTGCTTTGAGGGAAGCTGTTCGGTCTGCTTCCGCAGTTCGTCTTGTTGTTTGGCCAGTTGCTTGGCGGCTTCGGCGCGCTTTCCAGCATCTTTTTCGTCGGCCAACTTCTCAGCCTGTTTGCGCAACTCGGCTTGTTTGTCTGCAAGTTTTTCAGCAGCCTCTGCGAGTTGCTCGGCTGTTTGGTTGTTCTGTTGGGCGAGTTGTTCCGCCTGCTGGTTCTCCTGGGTTTGTTCCTGTTGCTGCTGCTTCTTCGCATCACCGCTTGCGAGTTTCTTACTGAGTTGTTGCAGCGCATCGGCCGCCTGCTGCTGCGCCTGCGCCTCTTCTTTCATCAATCGTTGTAGCTCAGCATTCAGCTCTTCTGGTGTGCGCGGCTTGTCGCCCTTCTTGTCAGGATTCTTCGGGTCGCCGGCAGGTTTTGGATCCCCGTTCTTGGCCAATTGATCCTGCTGCTGAGCCAATTCGTTCACTTTCTGCTTTGCATCGGCTGCTTTCTGCAGCGTTTCCAGGGCAGCCTGCTTTTCCTGCTGCGCTGTATCGCCGGCTCGAAGGCGCTCGGCCTGCCGCGCCACATCGGCCAGGTCGTTCTTTGCTTGTTCTCGTTGTTTGGCATCGGGCGTTTTTTTGCTTTCAGCTGCCTTCTTGGTGGCGTCGGCTTCGGTCTGTTGTCGCTTCGCTAACTGCTCGGCCTGTTTGGCAGCATCACGGTTTTGCTGGTCCGGATCGATTGCCTGCTCCAATTTCTGCAGCGCTTCATCGACTTGTTTGAGCGCGTCGGCTACCTCTTCAATTGATTCGGCCTTCGCCAACTTCCCGGCAGCTTTTTCTGCCGCATCGCGAGCCGCCTGCTGTTCGTCGCGTGCGGCTGGGGCATCGACCTTTGCCAACTCGTCGGCGATTTTGCGTTGCTCCTGTGCTTTACGAGCCAGTTCGTCTTTATCTGACTTTTTCAGCGCGTCGTCGGCATCGCGGTTCAATTGTTGCTGCTGTGCTTTGAGCTTTGCAACGGCTTCCTCGGGAAGCGGTTGGGCGGCGAGTTTCTTCTCCAGCCGTGCGATTGCCTGCTCGGTTTGAGCCTGCGAGGTGTTGGCATCCTGCTGCCGTGTTTTTTCAAGATCAGTTTTTGCTCGGGCTGCCTTGCGAAGGGCATCGCGCTGCTCCTGTTTGGCTGCGGGCGCGTCGATTTCAGCCAATTTGCGGGCAATCTCTGCCTGTTTCTTAGCAAGCGGCTGGATTTCTGCCTTGGCCTGGTCCGCGTTCTTTGTCGTCTTCTGTTTTTCGGTTGCCTTGGCAACCTCTTTTCTGATCTCTTGTTGCTCTTTGCGCAACTCGGCGACTTCGCGTTTGGCTTGTTCGTTTCGTTCGGCTTCGGTGCCAATTTGTTTCGCCAGTTGCTCCAAGTCTTCCGCAGCTTTCGCTGCCGCCTCGGCCGCCTTTTTCGGATCGGCTGCCAACAACTTGTTGACGGATTCCGCCGCCTTGTTTACGGTTTTCTGCTGCTGCTTGCGATTTTTCTGCGGCAATTGTTGCCGGGCGATTCCTGCCTGCAGCGCAGCCTGTTCTGCCGCCAGGGGACGCAGTTTTCGTTCCTGCTTTTGTTTGGCATCGGGAGTCGCTACATCCTTGGGGGCGTCTTTGGCAGCCTGTTCGATTTTCTTTTCCAGTTCGCGCTGCCGACGGGCCAGTTCTTCAACTGCCTTCTGTGGGTCGGCGGGCAGTTGCTCGTTCTTCTTCAGTTCCTCGGCCAATCGGTCGAGTTCGTCGGCGGCTTCGTCCTGTCGTTCGACGGCGGCTTTGAGGTTCCCCTTCTTTAACTCGTCGAGTGCCTTCCCTAATGCATCGGGATCGA
Source organism: Planctomycetota bacterium (assembly GCA_963581435.1). Taxonomy (GTDB): domain Bacteria; phylum Planctomycetota; class Planctomycetia; order Planctomycetales; family Planctomycetaceae; genus JABISG01. Next base: position 5,634 of record CAUZOL010000079.1, on the reverse strand, counting down.
GAGGAGTGACGGGTCCCTTGTTTGAATCGGCATCGGCTTTGGCCGCCAACTTCTCCGCTTCTCGCAGAATCTCTTCTTGCTTTTTCGCCAATGGCCCCAGTTCGTTAACCGCTTCCTTGGATTCCTGTTCGAGGGCGTCGGCGAGCAAGTCCTGGGGCTCGGCGAGTTCCAATGCCCTCCGCGACAACTCCGCCAGTCGATCGAGTTCCTGTTTGCGGGCCGCTTCAGCAATTTCGGGGCGTTGCTTCAACAATTCTTCCAGTTTCTTGGCCAATTCTGCCAGGTCCTGTTCCGACTGCTTCAGCATTTCCTGCTGCTGGGCGACCTGCTGTTCGCGCTGCCCGGCCTGTTCGGGAGTTTCGTCGGCGGGCGGTTTCTGGTTTTGTTGCTGTTGTTGTGCCTTGGCCTGTTCCGCCAATTCATCCGCCTTCTTTTCGAACTGCTGCGCGAGTCGATTGAGTTCCAGCAGTTCGGTTTCGATTTTTGCAAGCTCATCGAACTTCTTCTCGATGGCGGCCAGATCGGCCTCGGCCTGCGCCAATTTCTGATCGGATTTTCCGAGTTCACCAGCCTTTTCCTTCAGTGGCATCTCGGCGGATTTACGTGTTCCCTCGGCCGATTCGGTCAGTTCGCCACGGGCGACTTCGCGAGTCTCCTCGGTCAAGTTCGCGTAGAGTGGATGCTCGGCATATTCCGATGCCAACTCTTCGGTCCGCTTCGCCAAATCCGCTTGGCCGTCGGCCAACTGTGCGAGTTCCTTGTCACTACCGAATTGCAGTTGCTTGCGGATGTCGTCATTGACTTCGGTTTTTAGTTCGGCCACTTTGGCGTGGTTTTGTTTCAGGTCGGCTTGAATTTTCTGGAGCTTCTGTCGCAACTGCTGTTGGCGCTCGGCGACAAAATTGCTGCCCAGCGGCTTGGCACTGCGGTCGATTAACAACACGCGCGGCTCCGACCAAACTTCATTCGGGCCGGGGACTTCGCGCTGGTCAGCGGCGCGAACACGTAAGGTCACCGTGGTACCATGCGCGAGTTTCAGCGATTCCAGGTCGAGATCGAATTGATGGGCGAGAGAAAGCACGCCCAATTTGTCAGCCGGGACCGCGATGATGTGCGGGTCACCCTGTTGAATCTGATACTGCAATTCCAAAGCATCGACGCCGATGTCGTCGAAGACATTCGCCTGGACATTGACGACATCGTCGGGGCGGGCCTGTGAAAAACGGCTACTGCCGACCAACGTCAGCACGGGAGGTCTGTCGGGTATGATTTCGAGAATGCGTTCCGGCTCGTCGGTGTTGCTCAGACCATGCTCGTCGGTCAGCAGGAAATCGAACGGGCCGCCAACAGTTGCGGCCAGCCGTAATTCGGCCGATTTTCCGTCGTCCGAGAGACGCAGCGCGGTCACCGACTCATATTTCGCTGTATCATCGTCCGCCGCATCGTCTGCCGCTGCATCTCCGGCATCGGCAACTTCCTGCTCCTCACCCGCTTCCGCTGACGTCAACATGTCCAGCCAACGCAATTCCGAGGCTGTGATCGGCTTGTTGAACTTCAAATGGAACGTCAGCTGACTTTGCTCGATGACGGCAATGGTCCCGACGACTCCGTCGTTGTGTACGGCAGGAATTCCCGTGTACGAGGGGGACGCGATGTCGAGCGAGATTTCTGCAATTTCCGGGGCCTCGACCACCTCGATGTGATATTGCCGCGAGCGGTTGTCCTCGGCGGAAATGTTGTAATCGAATCCATTGAATACGTGTGCAATGACCGCCGTGTAAGCATCGGCCTTGGTGTCGTACTTCAGTCGGCGTGAATCGCTTGCGCCAGTCTTGTCGCGCCAGTTCATCCGCACGGCTTCGGGTCGCTCGCCGGCATCGCCGCGCCATTGGATTTTGACCGACAGATCGACGTCGGTCCCGCGGGCGACGACGCGATTGCCATTTTCGACCTCGAACAGGAAACTGGCAACGCGGTCGTGATTGCCCCAGGGCTGAAAGAACCGCGACCACATCAGCCCGTAGGCTGATGGTGACCAGGCAAACGGTGCAGCGAGCATGACAACGGTGAACGCGCCAATGCACAGCCAACGCATGGCACGCCGCGCCGACACCGAACTACTGAAGTCAATTCCGGACGATGATCTGACCGTCTGCCGCAGCAACAACTGCCGCATGTAGGGCGAACCTTTGAAAACCTCGGGGAGATTCGGGTCGTTCAGTTCTACTGTCGATGAGAGTCGTTCCAGCAGTTCGGGGTGGGCGTGTTCGACGACTGCGGCCAACTCGGCGGCTTGCATGCGAAGCGACAACGGGCGAACGATCCACAACCAGGCGACGGTTGCGGTAATGGCCGTAAAGCTGAGCAGGATGCCAACGCGAATCGACGTTGCCAATTCCCACTGAAAATCGACCAACATGCCGGCAGCCAACAGCAGGGCAATTAAGGCGACAAATAAGCCGCTGCCGCGCAGAAAGGCGAGCCGGCGGACTTGTGAATGCAAACGGGAGAGTTTCTTGTGTAACTCAACGGGAAGTTGAACGTCATGTTCGTTCGCCATGCCTGCAATCTCCACTGGAAAAAAGTGGGGCAACACGGATCAGCCCGTTGTCGGCAAAAACCTCTTGCCGCGATCCGGATGCTGCTGTCGGGTGTTCGAGTCTTCCATCATAGCAGGTTCGATTATTGAACCGGCCCAGTGCATCAAAGTTCTGCTTAAATCGGCCACTCACATCGGGGTGTGTTGGGTTCTCCGAAACGATCAACACTCTCCGATGTATGGGATATTGTACAGGATTATCGCAGTTCGGCTAGCGTAAACCGCAGCAAATCGGGCTGTGATTCCTTTTTTTGAATTGTTCGCCAAAGCCCCGAAGGCCCCCAGTCTGTTTTGCGTTTTCTGATCGCAGTGGCGTTGATTTCTGAGGGGAGGTTCGTAGCGGCCGCATTAATGCGGTTCGACTGCTTCGCAACGCATCACCCTTGTTCGATTAAAGATTAAAATGGGAGGCGATAAATCGGGTCACTACGAACCCCCCAACCGTGCTCCGCGTCGCGCGGGTCGTCTCCGCCGTTGGTATTCCAACCCGCATCTGACCGATAATACAAGAAGTGACTCAGCACTCACTCGAATGACCGCAATGAAACCTGAAAGCCAGGGCCGAAACATGCCGGAATTGTCAGACGCTGCACCAACCTCCGATCCGGTTTGGCAACGCATTCGTGAAGAAGTGTCCGCACAGGCGAACCGCGAGCCGATTCTGGCGAGCTTTCTGCATGCGGTCGTCCTCAATCATGACCGACTGGAAGACGCGCTGAGTTTTCATCTCGCCACAAAGCTGGCGAGTCAGAGCCTGCCCGATATGCTCGTCCGCGAGTTGATCGATGCGATCTTTGCCGGCAACAGCGAAATTGGTGCCGCCGTCCGCACCGATGTCCGCGCGATTTCCGAACGCGATCCGGCATCGCACGGATATTCACCGCCGTTTCTTTACTTCAAGGGGTTTCTCGCGCTGCAGTCGTACCGGGTCGCCCACGCGTTGTGGCAGGATGATCGTCGGCTGCTGGCGGTTCATTTGCAGAACCGGGTCTCCGAGGTGTTCGGTATCGACATTCATCCGGCCGCTCGAATTGGCAAGGGAATACTGCTCGATCACGGCACCAGCATTGTGATTGGTGAGACGGCGGTTGTGGAAGACAACGTCTCGCTGTTGCACGAAGTGACGCTGGGCGGGACGGGAAAACAAACCGGCGATCGGCATCCCAAGGTGCGTCACGGGGTGCTTATTGGCGCCGGTGCCAAAGTGCTGGGGAATGTCGAAATCGGCGCGGGTGCGAAAGTCGCCGCCTGCAGTGTCGTGTTGGACGATGTCCCACCACATACCACCGTGGCCGGAGTCCCCGCCCAAATCGTCGGCCGTCCCGACGCCGACGAACCCGCGCTCGACATGAATCAGCAGTTCCCCCACAGTAGTCACAGCGACGGCAGCGGGATCTGATCGTCTCATTTAGCCGCGGGGCTTGCCCCGTGTGTCCGCAGATCACGTTCCGCAAGCGGGGCGGCTAAACCGCTTTGGTCAATCTGCGAAGTTGCCGATCTTTCGCAGGTACTTTGCGCTTTCGACGGCGGCTTCGCGGGGACCCATGATTTCGCCGTAGGCCTGGTGGATGGTGAAGTAGCCGTCGTAATCGATGGCATTCAGCGCGGCCATCACGTCGTCGAAAACAACTCCGCCCGGTTCCCAGATGGGGATGTGCCGGAACCGCCGTGGACCGAGGCACCACGTTTCCAACTCGACCGGCCCGGCATCATCCAACGCGTGATTTTGCACGTAGACGTTCATTAGGTAGGGCAGGAACTTTTTCAGAGTGTCCACGCCGTACGATTCGCCGCAGAGCATCAGGTTGGCCGGCTCGTAGATGAGGCCGAAGTTGTCGCGGCCGATTTCTCCCAGCACTTCCAGCGAACGCTCGACCGTCTCGAATAGCGTGGTAGTGTGACATTGATGCGCGAGCCGAATGTTTCGCTCGGCCGCAGCATCGGCAGCGCGGCGGGCATGTTCGATGTCACCTTCGTTCTTCAGGCAGATACGAATCAAATCGCAACCGAGCGCCGCGGCCACATCGAGACTGGGGCCGATGTCGCGGAGGCTGTTCGGGCCGTCGTCGTTATTGATCGGCACGTCCGAGTCGGCCGTCACCATCGAAACCACCAACCCCGCCCGTTCCACCTCGCCGCGCATCGCCTCCAGTTCATCCCTCGGCGTCCCAATCCCCCCGGCACTCGCCCGCATACAAACGGCGCGGTAACCCAGCTCAGCCGCAAGCTGCACCAAATCCCGAAACGGCACATTCAATCTCGTCTTACAAGCCGCCTCGGCAATGCGAACGGAGAGGGAGAGTTTCATCATTTTGTGATTCTATCACGGAGACACGGAGACACGGAGAACGCAATGATAATCGACTCTCGTTCCCAAGCTCCAGCTTGGGAACGCACCTCACGGAAGCTCTGCTTCCGACGATCGATCTATTACGTACGAATCAGGGCTTCGCGTCGGTCGGTTCTCAAGCCGGAGCTTGGGAACCAGTTGAAGATTTCGGCAAGAAACGATTGGGGGCAGTCACTGGTTGATACGGGGCATTAGTGACTGATTATACAATTCGGTAACGATTCTTGGAGCATCTTGACGCCAGCATTTGTGACCTGTGTTTTGTTGAGCCACAAGGACTCAAGATTCGATGAATTTGTGAGATGCTTCATTCCATCGTCGCTGACTTGCGTACCCTGGAGCGACAAATGTTGGAGATTCGGCAGTCTGCCAAGTGTTTTCAACCCTTCATCGCCGACTTTCGTACCACTGAGCGACAAATCAATAAGGCCCGTCAGGCCACCAAAATGCTTTAGTGGCACATTCTTGATTTGCGTATTGTCCAGATACAGGGATGTGAGATTCGCAAGTTTCCTGAGATGTTTCAGCCCAGCATCGCTGATTTTCGTGTTATCCAAATAGGTTCTTCGCGCATTTTAGTGGGTGCTGCTTGATTTGACGTGTGGAATCGATCTCGGGATCATGGGGGATTTCCGAGGTCGAGACGATGGAATCTCTGAATGCGCATTACCGACTTCTTCTGGGC
>CAUZOL010000078.1:0-22287 GCA_963581435.1 Planctomycetota bacterium | reverse complement strand
CTGCCGCCGCTACCGCTGCGGGCTGCAATCAGCAGCGAACCGCCGCCATCAACCCATTCCATAATTCGGCCCCATTCGCCTTCGGTTGGATACCGCGCCGGCCCCAACAGGCAGAGTGTCCCCGCTGCGTACTGCGAAGTCCCCAGCGAGTCGATGAGTACTGGTAGTCGTTTCTGGCTGCGGGAGATGTCGTATCCACGATCGCGTGAGACCAGATAGAACGCTTTCTTGCCTTCAGCATACGTGCTGTAGGTGTCGTGCCGCGGCCCTCGATTCAAACCGGGTAGCCAGTCGAAGTGCAGCGAGGCCAACAACACCAGCGCGACCAGCCAAATCCATTCTCGTTGTCGGCGTACGGGCGGTTGCATGGCGGTGAGTGATGAAGGATGAATGGTGAATTACGAATTATGAATCAGGTCGTCGGCTTGTCCGGGGCGTTTCGAAACGCCTGTTCGTATCCGGAGACTGACTTTTCAAAATGTTCTTTCGCGGGAACGCGTCGACCGAAACCGAGCGGTTCGTAGACGCGGACCATCGTTCGCATCGCATCGAATTGCGTTGTTTCACCACGGAGCGTTCGCAGGTAATCGCGATGTGTGAGGCCGCGCCGATAACGAATCAGGCCGCCGCGCTCGGCGTAGCTCATGGCACCCAACAGGATCTGGGCAATCGCCTCACGGTATTGTCCGGCAGCGGCCAGCTTGCGGGCTTCGGCCAAATACACATCGACCGGCAATTCCCCCGGTGGGCTTTCCGGCTCGATCTCGCCCTGCAATTCCACGTTGCCGGTGAGTTCGGTGGTTCTGTTGCCGCCGTCATAATTCTTGATTGCCATCACGATGAGAAAAATGATCACGCCAGCCACGATGATTAGCATCAACCATGCGAAAAGTTGCAATATCGCTCCCAAACCGGCCGGTGCAGAATAGGATGGAAGTGAAGAGGACGAGGGGGACGAGGGAACGCTGCCACCGCCGCCGGATGGTGGACTCCCACCCGATGCTCCCGCTCCATTTCCTGATCCGCCGTTTCCACCGGACGCTCCGTTGCCGCCATTTGATCCGGCTGAGCCGTTTGACGTTTGCCCTCCTTGACTGTTTCCCGTCGTTCCGTTTTGGCCGCTGCTACCGTTTCCGGTTGAACCTCCACTTCCCCCGCCGTTTGGTCCCCCACTGCCATTTGACCCGAACGGGCTGTTGCCACGTTCCAGCCGTTTGAACCCTTTGAACTCGGGCGAAGACAGAACCTTCTCCGCCGACTGTCGAATCTCTCGCGACCGAGAAGCGGCATAGCGGGGCGATTGCTGGGCCGAGGCAACCGCGCCGTTAACGGCAAATGCCAGCGCAGCGATGACGCAGCATGTCATCCGCAGTGGCGCGTATTGCAGAGCCGACTTCATGCGGTTTCCTTCAAACGGGCTGCTTCCCGCGAAAGGCTGAGTTCCAGATCCCAGCAGTCGCGGCGAACACGCAGATCAATATAACACAGAAACCACGCAATTCGCACGAAGGGATATGCCAAAAGTGCGGTGCCGGTCAATGTTGTCAACAACAGCGGATCGGTTGCCATGAACGCCCAGAACTGCTCGCTGAAAATGTCGAGTTCGCCCAGCTTTCCGAGCAGAATATCGGTCTGAAACAACAGACTGCACAAGACGTCGAGAGTGAAGAACAGAACCGCCCACAACAAGCAAAAGAACATGCCGATTCCGCAGAGCCGCAGGAACAAATCACCCAATTCCGACTTGATCAGTTCGTCGGTCCCACGATGATGCAGGCGACGGGAAAGTTGAGTGAGACACGCCCTCTCCGCCACGAATCCGTATCGTGCCGCCAGCGGAATTCCGGGAACAACAGCGAATATTACCGCTAGGAAGATAGTCCAGCCATTGGCGAACAGCAGGCAAACAATGGGCGCGAAACCGACTGCTATTCGCATACCGATTGCGGAAATCACCGGCCGACTCACACGGATTTTTCGGTTGCCGCGTTCCCACAAAAACAGCAAGGCCCGCACGTAAAGCACAATGCCAAGCAGCACGCTTGCCAGCAGACTCAGCTCATCGCGAATGCCTGCCAACGAGGAGACGGGACTTAACAGTAATGCCAATAACCCTCCGCCCAACAGGAATGCGGCGAATGTCAGGTACTGTCCCGGTAGCGATGAGGAGGGCGAATCGTCTGACTCCTCTGCGTCGCCTGCCACAGCCAACTGGTGGAAAATGCCGGGAGTCACCGCGGCAGTTAACCAGCCGCCTAGTATCGCAGTCGCTGCATACATGACCAGAATCGGCAATCGCAGGTCAAATTCGTAGTAAAACGTCAACACGTAAACCAGTGCACAACTCGGCACGGCTGCGCAGCTCCACAACGTCAAAAACGTCGGCATTTGACGGCCGCAATACATCACAGCCAAATCGAGGCAATTGGTTGTCGTCCGCGGGGTGAAGGGGACGGTGGCGGGGCGATCGTTCATTCTCCCCTCCCCGCAACAAACAGATAGAGATAGACCACCACCCACAACGTGGCGCCGACAATGTATTTGAAGATCGCCGGGATCGGAGCCGGTGACCAGAACGCCTCGATGCCGGCAGCAATGAACAACATTACCGCTGCGCCGAATGCAATCTTGACGGCATCCAGTCCCTGCACACGCAGCGCTTCTTTTCGCGTGCGCTGTCCGGGGTGCACGATCGCATTGCCCAGCATCAACCCCGCTCCACCGGAGATCGCAATCGCCGTCAGCTCGAACGACCCGTGTGATATCACAAAGCTGGTAAATGTCCTGCCGTGTCCCATGGCAACCATATACCCAGCGGTTGCCCCGATGGAGATTCCGTTGGACAACAACACGTAAACGGTGATGCCTCCCATCAGGATGCCGGACACAAATGCCCGCAGCGCAATGCCTACGTTATTCAAGACGTAAAAGCCGGCCATGCCAATCCGTTGGTCGGCAAAGGCGGCGATGGCGGACTCATCGGAGACGGACTCATCGGCATCGTGGTCGTACATCTTGTCGTATTGTTCGAGTGTTTCATTTGGCAGCACTCGAGAGGCCAGTTGGGGGTTAAATTGAACTACCGCCCATGAGATGACCAACGGAACGAAAAATAGCGCGGCCGCAGTATAAAAGAACATGATGTGTTTGCGGAATAAACGTGGGTAATCGACCGTAGCAAACCGAATTGCGTGGGCCAGATTTCCCGACGGAGCACGATAAAACCGATTGTGTCCGCGACCGACGAGGTGGTTCAGGTAGCTCTCCAATTGTTGTCCCCATTCGCGCGAGCGGACAATGGCCAAATCGTTTGACAATTCTCGCAACAGCGTCGAAAGCTGGGCCGCCTCTTTCGGTCGCAACTTGGATGTCGCGGACCGATTGACGAGTTTCTCGAATCGCTTCCACGCCGGTTTGCGTTGTTTAACGAATTGTCGCTTATTCATGGTGAGTCAAAAGTCAAAAGCATTTGGCCGCCCCGCTTGCGGGGCGTGATGATGACACGCCAAATCTCGATTTTGTTCCGAATTTTACCAGTCACTTGCCGTTTGACGTTGTCGTGGCCGCCGCGATTTCCTCTGTCGTTTGCGTTTGGGTTTCCAGTCGATTTGGTCTTCGTCTTCTTCATCGTCCCGCTGCAGGAAGGTGACATACAACCGGGCGAGAAATGCCATGGGAAATTGCAGTGGGAGATCGGGATCCCCCTGAAAACGCAATCGCTTGGCGAGTACGCGTGCCAACGGGGCGACCATCGCATGTCCGCGTTCGTGCGACAGCACGTGTCGCCGCGTTAGAAAATCTTCAATCAACGACAACGTCCCCCGTTCCGGCACGTAGCTGCCTAGTTCCTGCCGTGGCAGCGGTTCGATTTTTTCGAGAATGATCGGCTCGCGCGGCAGCTTGACACGGCGTTCTGAGATGACAACCGTCCCGGCGACCAGATCACCCAGTCGCTGCAACCGCTGGGTGAGCACCATTGAAATAAGAGCCGGACCGTAAAGGGGCATGCAGTCGATGCCACGCAACAGGTTTCTGATCATCGACCCCCAGAAGGTGAGCGGGTGTCCTTGATCGTGGATGACACGCAGGCCGAGTGCATGCTTACCGATGGTTTTTCCACGGAAGAATCCCTCTGCGATGATGAAGTAGCACCATTCCATCACGAACATCGAGATTGTCGCAATCCCCATCGCCGTTCCCGGCAGCATGATGCCTGCACAGCCGACAAAGAGAAAGATAATCGTCAGCACGAACGCGCGGATGCCCCAATCGATCATGTACGCGCCGAGACGGATTGCCGGGCCGGCCAGCTGGTAGGTCAGTTTGACGTTCTCGGGCGTCTCGATTTTCAGGTCGAGGCCGATTTCTTCGGCTGACGCATTGGAAGTTGAGATGCTTCGGGACATGTCGAACCGCAACCAGAACCATGTGATCGGATGTGATTAGCTTACAGGATCGAATCGACGGCTGCCATAACGTGTGAGAATTGTTACAGAAGCAACGAGATCACTGCGACACCAGCCTGCAGCGCGAGCAAGGGTTTCGGATGCTGGTTCGTACGGTTTCAACCCTGGCTTGCGCTTTTTGAAGTTGCGAAGTTTCGTGTTCAGATTGAAAAAAGGACTAAAAGCCCCCGTTTATCGAAGCCTGAAGCGCAAGCGAAGGATGGTTCCAGGGCGGCGCCAGCAAGCTCCTTCGCTTGCGCTTCAGGCTTATATCCTTGGGTTTGTTGTCTCCCGTCAAGTCAAGTCCGCAACTTCAAAACTTGCGCGGCGGGCTGGTAACACCAGGGGGATGGACATCGAACAAGAGCTGTCCACTGGCGGACAGAAAACCGTCGCAGACGCTGTCGATAACCAAAGTCGTACTGCCCACAGCAGCAGGACGCGTAATTTGCATCAACCGGAACGCAAATTGCATAATGGATAGTGAGAGCCAGTCGTCTGTGTATTGCGGCCAAGCCAATGTTTGCCGCGACGCGGCCCTATTCACCACCCAAAGTTTTCAGAAACGATGTCGCAAACTTTCACCGTCCGACAATCTGCCCGTCGGGCCTTTACGCTCATCGAGTTGCTCGTTGTGATTGCAATCATTGCGATTTTGATTGCGCTATTGCTTCCCGCTGTCCAACAGGCGCGCGAGGCGGCCCGCCGCACTCAATGCAAGAACAACCTGAAGCAACTCGGCCTGGCGATTCACAATTACACCGAAGTGAACGGCTTCCTCCCGCCGGGGGCCGCGATCGATCTCTCGGTCAATTCCACCGGCAACAATGGTTCCTGGGGAGTACACGGCCGGATTCTGCCGTTTCTCGATCAGGGCAACCTGTATAACAACGTCGATCTCAGCGTCGCGTGGGATTTTCAGCCCGCAATCGATGGCCTGAAAATTGCGACCTATGCCTGTCCCAGCGATCCCCAAAGTGACCTTGCCCGTGACCCCGGCGGCGGAAAGGTGACCTTGTACCCCACCAACTACGGTTTCAATTACGGCAGCTGGTTCGTCTTCGATCCGGCGACGGGAAACGGTGGTGACGGTGCCATCTATCCCAACAGCCGCCTCTCGTTCGCCGCCTTCACCGATGGCAGTAGCAATACACTGCTGGCGGCCGAAGTGAAAGCGTGGCAACCCTACACACGCAACGGCGGTCCAGTATCGACGTCTGTTCCCATTAGTGTCGCGCAGGCGGTTTCAATCGTTGCGTCCGGCGCACAATACAAGAATACCGGGCATACCGAATGGCCGGACGGTCGCGGTCATCACACCGGTTTCACCACCACGCTCAATCCGAACACAATTGTGAAATACACAACCAGCGGCGGAGAAGTTGTGGATGCCGACTACAACTCGTGGCAGGAAGGCAAGAACGGCAGCGGCGGCAGTCCGTCGTATGCAATTGTCACATCACGAAGTCACCACGCAGGTATCGTCAACGTGGTGATGATCGACGGATCGGTCCGTTCGGTCAACGAAAACATCGCACTGTCCATTTGGCGGGCGATGGGAACGCGAAATGGCGGTGCGAACGAGCCAATTGTGAGTGGGAGTTTTTGACGCCGACAGCCGAAGTGAGTTTTCGTGGGCTACCCCAAACGTGTAGAATAGGATCGGTTGCGATCTATCTTGCACGCAACGATGCGGAATTTAGATATGAATTGAATAAAGGTCACCCAATGCGCAAGACCATCTGCCACAGCATGTCGGCCCGTTTTGCCTTGTTGCTTTTTGTTGGCGGTTTGCTTCTGGCGACCAACGTTGTCGCGGCCGATAGCCCGTCGCGTATTGGCCCCGATGCCAAACTGCTGACAAGGACCCGCTCGCAGGCAATCGATTTTCTGCGGACAACTCAACGAGACGACGGAAGTTGGACTGCTCCGAATGCGCCGGGGATTACGGCGTTGGTGGTGTCGTCGTTGCTGGAATCGGGATTGCCTGCTAACGATCCTACGGTTGCTGCGGCGATCAAGCACCTGGAAGGGTTCATCCAGAAAGACGGCGGAATCTACGACAGCAAAAGCAATCACCGCAACTACGAAACCTGCATCTCGCTGATGGCCTTCAAAGCCGCCGACGCGAAGAAGTACAAATCGACAATCGACAAAGCCGTCACGTTTCTCCGCGGCCTGCAATGGGACGAAGGGGAAGGGCTCGAAAGTACCGACACGGCCTACGGTGGAGCGGGATACGGCAAACACCAGCGGCCCGATCTCTCGAACACGCAGTTTCTTATCGAGGCATTGAAGAAGGCGAGCGTGAAGCCGGATGATCCAACACTACAAAAAGCATTGAAATTTGTCTCCCGCGCACAGAACCTCGAAACCGAACACAACAACACGAAGTTTGCAGCGCGGGTGAACGACGGCGGATTCTATTACACGCCCGCAGCTGGCGGGACATCGCAAGCCGGGCTGACGTCCAACGGCGGTTTGCGGTCGTACGGCAGCATGACGTATGCCGGATTGAAGAGCATGATTTACGCCGGCCTGAAAGAGGACGACCCACGCGTGAAGGCCGCTTCGAATTGGATTCGCAAATTCTACACTGTCAAAACCAATCCCGGTTTGGGCCAGCAGGGTCTCTATTATTATTTTCACACATTCGCCAAAACACTCGACGCGCTCGCGATCGACGAACTGGAAGACGCGAAAAGCGTGAACCACGATTGGCGAAAGGAACTGACCGAGCAATTGGCCGCGTTGCAGAAAGAGAACGGCAGTTGGGTCAACAAGGCCGACCGCTGGTACGAAGGCGATCCCAACCTGGCAACCGCCTACTCGTTACTCGCACTGAGTTACTGCCAGCCGAAGAATTAGGACAAAAAGTAACCCGGTCGTACCGATCGACGAAACATCGCTTGAGGTTTCGCGGTCGCTGGAAAGGTTCGACGCTGCGAAACCGCAAGCGAACTGATGGGTCAAACTCGGACTTCACCGCCGCTATTCCTATCCAAATCGTCGGCGTAGCGTTCGCGAATCGGCGTCACAATATCGCTGATGAATGCATCGACCTGTTCCGGTGCGCGGCCGATGTAACGGCTAACGTCCAATGCGTCGTCGAGATCGATTCCGGCAAACGCCGCATCGCCACGTAATCGTTCGATCAGATCGTTCGGCTTCCCATGCTGTTTGACTTGCTCGCTCGCTTCTTGACTGTGGACACGAATGCCCTCGTGTAATTCCTGGCGGTCCCCTCCCGCGCGAACGCCTGCCATCAGAATCTCTTCCGTCGCCATGAACGGCAGTTCTTCTGCGATGTGCTTTTCGATTACCTTGGGATAAACCACCATGCCATCGACGATGTTGCGGTAAAGGATCAACACCGCGTCGATTGCCAGAAACGATTGCGGCAACGACAGTCGGCGGTTGGCACTGTCGTCCAGTGTGCGTTCCATCCACTGAGTTGCCATCGTCTGATCCGCATTCGCCGTAAGGCTGATCGCAAAACGAGACAGCGCACACATGCGTTCCGCCCGCATCGGGTTTCTTTTGTACGCCATCGCCGATGAGCCGATCTGTTTCTTTCCGAACGGTTCTTCGAGTTCCTTGCGGTTCTGCAGCAGCCTGATATCCGAACCCGCCTTGTGGGCCGATTGTCCAATTCCGCTCAACGATGCCAGCACTTGGGCATCGATCTTTCGCGAATACGTCTGACCGGTCACTGCGTAACGGTCGGCGAAACCCATCTTTTCGGCGACGAGTTTATCGAGCGCATCGACCTTTTCGTGGTCGCCATCGAACAACTGCAGGAAGGTGGCTTGTGTGCCGGTGGTTCCTTTGACGCCGCGAAACCGCAAGCTCTCGATGCGATGTTCGAGTTCTTCCAGATCGAGTACCAGATCGTAGCACCACAGTGTTGCCCGCTTGCCCACTGTCGTCGGCTGTGCCGGTTGCAGGTGGGTGAAACCAAGGCAAGCCAAGTCGCGTTGCTCAACCGCAAAATTGGCGAGTTGATCGATCACCAACACCAATCGGCCGCGAATCAACCGCAGACTTTCGGCGAGCAGAATCAGATCGGTGTTGTCGGTGACGTAGCAGCTGGTCGCGCCGAGGTGAATGATTCCCCCCGCCTGCGGACAGCGATCACGATAGGCGTGTACGTGCGCCATTACATCGTGCCGCAATTCGTGTTCGTATCGGTCGGCCACATCGAAGTCGATGTCGTCGATCGCACCGCGCAGCTCTTCCACTTGCGCCGATGAAATGTCGAGTCCCAGTTCGTGCTGCGATTCAGCCAATGCCACCCACAATCGACGCCACGTGGAGTGTTTTTTCTGTGCCGACCATACGCGGCTCATCTCAGCCGACGCATACCGGGTGATGAGTGGGTTTTTGTACCCGTCGTGCGGGTTGTCGCTGCTGTCGGTCACCGAATTGCTTTCGCGTTGGGGCCTGGTTGTGCAGTCAATTCGCGTGAGTTGACGTGCGTACTTCGCTCATTGTACCGTGGGCGGAGCGACTTGGCGAACCTGCGTTTCTAACCGAATAGAGCGAAAGATCGTTTTTATGACGACACCACTACAATCATTGGTTGCCGCCGGTACCCGGCTGTGGCTCGATAGCGTCGATCCCGATTTCGTCCGCAGCAGCCTCGAATACGGTGCCACCGGAGCGACGTCGAATCCGGCAATCATTTCCGGTCTGATCAAAACGGGGCGATTCGATAGCGAATTGCATCGGTTGATGGATGAAGGACTGGACGACAACGCCGTCGCCTGGCAGGTGACCGACCAACTTGTGCGGCAGGCGCAAGCCGCCTTTGCGGACGTTAACGAATCGACTGCCGGAGACGACGGCTACGTCAGCTTTGAGTTGGATCCCTTGCTGGAAGCTGTCGATTGTCCGTTGTCTCTTGAGGAACGAACGGCTCGGTACGTTGAACTCGGCAAGGAATGGTCGGCCGGTCACAGCAACCGCATGATCAAAGTCCCCGCAACGCCGGCGGGGCTCGCGGCGTTGGAAGAACTCGCTGCGGCCGGCGTCACGCTCAACGTCACGTTGATCTTCACCGAGCGGCAATATCACGCTGCCCGCGACGCGGTCTGGCGTGGTGCAGAACGGCTCGACTCGCTGCAGCGATTCAAATCGGTGTACAGTATTTTCGTCAGCCGGATCGATGTCTATACCGCCAAGCATCTGCCGGAATTGTCTGAGGCGGCACAGGGTGAAGTTGGCATCGTCAATGCGAAGCGGTTGTGGCGGGACAATCGGCGGTTTTGGGCCGACAAGAATTTGAAGCTGAAGCAGGAAATCATTTTCGCCAGCACCGGCACCAAGAATCCCGATGATTCGCCGGACAGATACGTCTCCGCGTTAGCCGGTTCGGATATTCAGACCAACCCGCCGGAGACGAACTCGGCGATTCAGCGGATGAACGGAAAGACGTTCACACGCATGGTCGATCGATTTCCGCCCGCCGAGGTGTTGACGGAAATCGACGAAAAGGTCGCTTTTGACGGCATGGAGACAGTGTTGATGGAGGAAGGATTGAAAAAGTTCGCCGATCCGCAGCATGCCCTGTTGGCATTGATCGCCGAGAAGCGGTCGGCGTTGTCCGCGGCAGATTGAGACGGCATTTCTGATTTCCATGCAAACTCCAGCCGAGAGTGACGCTGATGACAACTTCCATCATCCTGCGATCCGCTGCAGTTGGTCTCTGTCTCGTCGTTGGGGGGATGGCGCACGACCGCACTGCCTCGCCGTTGGAAGCAACTGCCGCAACCATGAAGCAATCTGATGGCGATCTGCTCGTTGTGCAGAAAGAACCACAGCGAGAATCCGGTGGCCTCGTCGAGGGAACGATCATCTACGAGCGCGACCGCAAACGTTCGTGGCGGTATCAGCGGTATTACGTCAAAGGTCGCAGCAAAGGACCGTTGGCCGAAGCCGTCGTTGCGCTGTCGCCGCTCGACAGAAACCCGGTTTTTTCAAAAAACCGGGTTTCTAAATCACGGACCCATCTGGTCGATCAAAAAGATTTCCGCTTCACACCGGAAACCATCGCCATTCGCGCCGGCGATCATGTGAAGTTCACAAACAGCGACGGCGCTCTGCATAATGTGTTTTCACCGTCGAAAATTCACCGTTTCGATGTCAATCTGCGCAAGGGGAACGAGAGCATTCAGACGTTTGACCGTGCCGGTGGAACGGCCGAACCGGCGCGGTTGCGGTGCGCCTTTCATGCGAGCATGCAGGCTTGGATTTATGTGTTCGACCACCCGTGTTATCAGGTCACCAAAGTGGACGGCCGCTTTCAACTCAAGAACGTGCCACCCGGCCGATACGAACTCGTGATGGTCCATCCTGCCGGAGAATTGAAAGTCGTGAAGCAACTGACGGTGGCCGCCGGTAAGACGATTCGGCTGGACGTTCGAGTTTCCCCCGACAACAAGTTAGAATCGAAACCGAAATAATCGGCGTATAAGAATATCGTTAGCGCGTGAAATGTCGTCACCCATCGCTTGCGGTTTAGCGAACCACGAATCAGACCGTTACCTCATCCCACAGGAAGAACGATCATGACCGAGACCCTCAATCGTCGCGATCTCCTCAAGGCCGGGTCGGCCGCCGTTGCCATCGCCATGGCGCAAATGTCGGTGCCGGAATTCGTTTTCCCCGGTGAAGAGGACGGCGACGAACTCGTTCCGTTTTTGAACATGCCCCGCTCGCGGCCGAACATGCTCGACTGGGAAACGCTCGACAGTTGGATCACGCCGCAGGATCAGGTCTTCAGCGTCCAGCATTATGGCTACCCCGAATTCGACGAAGCCAAACACACGCTGGAAATCAACGGCCTCGTCGAGAAGCCGAAAACTTTTTCGATGGATGACATTAAGGCGCTTCCGAAAGAGGACCGCCTGATGACCCTCGAATGCTCGGGCAACGGTGCAGGCAAAGGTTTCATCGGTGCCGTCTATAACAGTAAGTGGACCGGTACGCCGCTCGCCGCACTGTTGAAGTCGGCCGGCATTAAGAAAGAAGGCAAAGAAGTCGTCTTCTTCGGGATGGACGAAAAAGTCGAGAAGATTCGCGACGAGAAAGTGCTCACGCCGTTCGGCCGCAGTTTGTCGATTGACGATGCGATGGATGCCAATTTGCTGCTGGCATACGAACGCGACGGCAAGCCGCTGGAAAAACGCAACGGGGCTCCGCTGCGGTTGATCTATCCCGGCCGTTACGGCATTGCCAACGTTAAATGGCTGCGGCAAATCGAAATCCGTGACCGCCGTTACGTCGGTCGTTTCATGGGCCGCGATTATGTCACCATTCGCGGTGAAAAACGAAACGGCAAAGTCGTCTTCATCGAGACGTCGGTCTTCAAGATGAACCTCAAATCGATCGTCGCCCGCGTCACCCGTGGCGAAACCAAAGACGGGCAGGTGCCGTTGAAAGCCTACGGAGCCGTCTGGGGTGATGGCACACCGATCGATCGCGTCGAAGTCAAAGTTGATGACGGCAAATGGCAGAAGGCAACGCTCGACAAGGATCCGCGATCCAAGTACTGCTGGACCTTCTTCTCGATCGATCTGGGCAACATCAAGCCGGGCAAGCACACGGTCATCTCGCGAGCCATCGACGTCAACGGCAGAGTTCAGCCTTCGGCCGAGGACGACGAAATAGCCCTCAAGAAGACCTACTGGGAAGCCAACCAGCAATGGCCCCGCGAGATTGAGTTGGAAGCGTGAGTATTTAGCCGTCCCGCTCGCGGGACGTGACATTTACGTTTCCACCAAGACCACACGGTGCAAGCCCCGTGGCTAAATACCGGATGCCGTTAAAATAGTATCTCTCATCGGAGTTCACAATGCGCAGTTCTTGTCGTGTTTTTGCCGTCGCAATTCTTGCAGTGACTTGTTTGTCGTCACAGTCGTTTGCCGATACCTGGCCGCAGTTCCGTGGGATGACCGGCAGTGGTGTTTCGGCCGAGAAGAATCTGCCGACGCGTTGGTCGGCCGACAAGGGTGTGTTGTGGTCGGTCGAACTTCCGGGGCGCGCCAACTCGGCACCGGCGATTACGGCCAACCGCATCGACCTCACCACGCAGGACGAAGACAACGGGTTGTGGGTACTCTCCGCCGATCGTAAGACCGGGCAGATCGTTCGCCGCGTGAAGGTCGGCAGCGGCGTTCTGGAAGCGAAAGGGCCGAGAAATCTTTGGGCATATCGTCACAATGCCGCAACGCCCTGCCCCGCCGCTGACGAAAACTCAGTCTATGCGTTCTTCGGCAGCGGCCTGTTGGTTTGCGTCGATGCGAAATCGGGCAAGGTCAAATGGCAACACGATATGGTGAAGGAGTACGGCAAATACGACATCACATTCGGCATGGGGTCGTCACCACGGCTGTGGGGTGATTTACTGTACGTCGAGTGCCTCACCAAAGGGCCATCGTATGTTGTTGCTTTCAACAAGAAGAGCGGCAAGGAAGTTTGGAAGACCGAACGAAGAGTGCCCGCAAAAGATGATGGCCCCGACGCCTACACAACGCCGTTTGTGTTTGAGTCGAAAGACGGTCATCAATTACTGGTTTCCGGTTCCGATCACATCACCGCCTACGATCTTCGCAGCGGAAAGTTGCAATGGAAGAGCGCCGGGCTGGCAATCAAAAGCAAATACGGTCGCGTTATCGCCTCCCCGGCGGCCGATGCCGGAGTCGTTGTTGTGACGGCGGCCAATCCCGGCGGCGGCGGTTTGGGACACGTGTTGGGTATTCGTGCCGGTGGCAAAGGCGACGTGACGAAGTCAAATCGGCTGTGGAAGCTCGCGCAATCGACACCCGATTCATCAACGCCGGTTTGCCTGGGCGGCCGAGTCTTCATGGCGACCGACAAGGGCGTCGCCAGCTGCATCAATCTGACGTCAGGTGAAGAAGTTTGGCGCAAGCGGCTGCCGACAGGTACGTATCACGCATCGCTCGTCGCCGGCGACGGTAAGGTATATTTTCAGAACGTTGAAGGTGCCTGCACGGTTGTCTCCGCCGACGACGAAGGGAAGATCATTTCCACCAATCAGTTGCCCGGCAAGTTCTACGCCACACCGGCCATCAGCGACGGCGAAATTTATCTGCGGGCCTACGAGCGACTGTTTGCAGTTGGTGTGAAGTGAATCCAAAACTCAGAAACCGGGTTTCTCTGCGACGCCCGATCGCTTCTGGCGTCTGCTTTGTCGGTCGATTACGATGGAATTGAGCAAAACGCGGCCTGCGAAAAGCCGGCGGCTTTCTTGCGGACGGCTCGTTCCTTCTATTCGCCGGGCAACCGGTGTCGGCCCACATGCACTACGTCCCCGAATCTGCCCGCGAATTCCTCGATGAGCAGCCCACGGCCGAATCCGGCCGCGAGCAGAGCTTTCACTACCAGTCTGCGCCCGTTTATCTGCTGACCGCCATTGTCGGCCTGTTGCTGTTCGCCGACTTCGCCATTGGAGCGGTCGAAGATCCATCGTGGCTGCCGTACCGTTCGTTATTCGGCTTTCGGCTGGCGTTGCTTTCAGCAATGCTGGGTGGCGCGCGGATTCTCTATCAGACACTTGAAAATCTCTTCGCCGGCCGCATTGGGGCGGATCTTGCCTTAACAATCGCCGCGCTGGCGGCCATCATTCTTCGCGAATACGAAACCGCATCGCTGGTGGTATTCGTCGCGCTCTGCGGTGAGAGCATCGAGGGCTTCACCATCGACCGGGCGCAGCGGGCGATTCGCGGCATCTTCAATCTCTGTCCGCCGATTGCCCACGTCGTGCGCGACGGCAAAGAGACCGATGTTCCCATCGGCGAAGTTGTGGTCGGCGACGAAATCGTCATTCGCCCCGGCGAGCGGATTCCGGTGGACGGGCGGGTTGTTTCCGGAACGTCGGCCGTCGATGAGAGTGCACTGACCGGCGAAAGTCTGCCGGTCGATAAGTCGGTCAACGACACCATCTCCACCGGCACACTGAACCAATTCGGCTCGTTAGAAGTTCGCGCCGAAAGAGTCGGGCAAGAAACAACGCTGGCTCGCGTTATCAAATTGGTGGCCGAAGCGACTCAGCGCAAGGCTCCGCTGGAACGCACCGCCGATCGATTGGCACGGCTGTTTCTGCCGGCCGTGCTGGGAATCGCGGTCCTCACTTTGATCGGCTGGCGACTCTCGACCGGCGAATGGGCGGCGGGATTCAAGCCGGCATTGGGTGTGCTGGTTGTCGCGTGTCCCTGCCCACTCATTCTGGCCACGCCGACTGCGGTGATGGCAGCGATGGCGTGGCTGGCACGAACGGGCGTCGTTGTTAAAGGATCGGCGGCGCTGGAACGGTTGGCAACCATCGACACGATTGCGTTCGACAAAACCGGTACCTTGACCGAAGGGGCGTTGACGCTGGGTGATATTCACGCGGTGCCGCCGCTCGATGAAACCGAACTGTTACGCACCGCCGCCATTGCCGAGCGGCGCAGCGAACATCTGTTGGCGCGCTTGATCGTCCGTGAAGCCGATGCGCGAAAACTCGTGCTTCCCGGCGTCGACGAGTTCGTCGCTCATCCCGGGGCTGGCGTCGTCTCGCAGGTTCGAGCAACCGTGTTGGGGCCGTGGGCACATCAGGAATCCGGCGACGGGGATGAAACCGCGCCGCACGAGCAGTTGCGATCCGTCATCGTCGGCAATCGCCGTTTGTTGGAAGATCAAGAAGTCGTCATCTCCGCCGAGGTCGATGTCTGGCTGGACGAAATGGAGGCGGCAGGGCAAACCGCGTTGCTGGTCGCCTTCGAAGGCGATGTGTTGGGGGTGATCGGCGTTCGCGACACGGTGCGGCAAGAGAGCGCAGCGGTCATTACCGAACTTCGCAGTGAAGGCATCGGCCGCTTTGCATTGCTCACCGGCGACCGTCCACAGGCCGCTCATGCTGTGGCGGAATCGCTCGGCGTTTCCGATGCCGTTGAAGCGGAGATGTTGCCCGCCGACAAGGCGAGTTGGATCGAACGCGAGACCGCGGCCGGTCACCGCGTCGCAATGATTGGCGACGGTGTGAACGATGCACCGGCGCTGGCTTCGGCCACTGTGGGGTTGGCGTTGGGTGGTGTCGGTAGCGACATTGCCGCCGAAGCGGGCGATCTGGTGTTGATGGGCGATCCGTTGCGGCCGTTGCCCGGCTTGCTACGACTTTCGCGGCAATTGGTGTTGAACATTCGCCAAAGCATTTATCTGTTCGCATTTGGCATGAATGCGTTGGGCGTGTTGTTGGCGAGTTGGGGTTGGCTCGATCCCGTGGCGGCGGCCATCTTTCACGAGTTCTCGTCGTTGGCAGTTATGCTGAACGCGATGCGATTATTGTGGTTCGAGCGGTGGGATAATACCTGGCTCGGGCGTTGTTCGGCGTGGTTTGCTGGCGCTGCCGAATGGGCAACCGAAACCTTCTCCCCTTCGCGAATTGTTTTTTCCGGACTGCGGAACGGGCCGCTCATTTTGCGGCTGGCCGCCGCTGTTGCGGCGTTGTATTGGTTTTCGACCGGATTTGTACAGATTGCCGACAACGAACGAGCCGTCGTCACGCGATTCGGCCGTTTCGAGGACGAGCTGACGGCCGGTTTGCACTGGCGGTGGCCAACGCCGCTGGAACGGATCTATCGCGAGCGGGTCGATCAGATTCGCACCATCCATATCGGATTCCGTACCGATTCCACAGTGACATCATCAGCCGAGAATCGTCCGGCGGCTATCGAATGGACCAGCGAACACAATGAGCCGGGATTCGACCCGGTTCCGGCTGAGTCGTTCGTAATGGTCGCCGGCGAAGAAGCGGTTGAGTTGACCGCTGATGTCGAGTTTCGCATCTCCGATCTACGCCGATTTCTGTTTGCCGGTTCAGATTCGGCCGAGACGATTCGCGCGATTGCCGAAAGCTCGATTCGCGAAGTCGCCGCCCGCACGCCACTCGATGCCATTCTTACCGATGGCCGCGGAGCCGTTGAAGATGCCTGTCGGAAGGCCATTACAGGTCGCGTCGCCAGGTATAACATTGGGATTGAAGTTGTCGGTTTGCATCTGCTGGACGTCCATCCTCCGCGCGAAGTCGTACCGGCCTACCGCGAAGTGGCCGACGCGATTGAGGAACGAGAAACCAGCATCAATTTGGGGCAGGCGTTTTATGTCTCCAAAGTGATCAGTGCAGCGGGCAGCGCGGGAATTGATTTGCTCGGTCAACCATCGATTGACGGGCAAGCCAATGACGCATTGGCCATTCCCTGGACGCTCGACGATGAATTGTGGCAGAAGCTGACCAGCACTCGCGCAGGTGAACCGAGTGATCGCTACATTTATCTGGCCGGCGAAGCCGCGGTGATTCTGTTATCGGCCAAACAGGAGAAGACAAAGACGGTGCAGTCGGCAAAAGGACAGGCTGCCAGATTTGTGCGGATGCTCGATGCCTATCGGGCCGACGCCGCCCTGACCGGCTCTGAACTCTATTGGGACACGGTGGGGCAAACGCTCTCCGCCCGATCGCTCACCATCATCGATCCGAAAGCGGCGGGCCGAAAACACTTACTGCTGGCCGATCCATTTTCCTTCGGCAACGGTCCCTTGCTGCAGCCAATGCTCACTCCAGACGAAACACAAATTGAACCGGCGATTCCTCAATCGCCATAATTTCTTGTCAAATCTTGATTACCGGGATGGGTGCCACTGGCGTGTCGCCAGTGCTTACCGCGCTGCACTGGCGACACGCCAGTGGCACCCGAGCGAGAAGTGACAAGACAGTAGGTGTCACATGAATCAACAGACTGAAAATGCGAATGCCGAAGCGGGTGGCCTTGGCCGCTGGCTGTTCTGGCGAGCGCTCTGCTCGACGCTCGCCGTGGTTGTCGTCGCGTTACTTGGCAGTTCCATCATCTTTGTTGACGAAGCAGAATTCGTCATCATTGAGCGGTTCGGCAATATCCGCGATGACGGCAGCGGAGTCTACGACCGCCCGGAAGACCGGGGATTGCACTTCAAGCTTCCGTGGCCCATCGAAACCGTTCGTCGTTTCGACAGCCGCCTGCAAATTCTTGATCCGCCGGCGCGAGAAATTCATACACGAAAGAAACGCAACATCGTTGTCGATTCGTACATTTGCTGGCGGATCGCCGAGTCCCCCACGGGTAGCCAAACACCGGCCGCCAACAAACCGGTGGTGCGGTTTTTTCGGGCGCTCATCAATATGGAACGTGCCCAAACGCGGCTGAACACGCGTATGTGGAGCATTCTTCCGGCTGAGATCGGCAAGATCACACTCCGCGATTTGCTAAAAGCTGAGGGTTCCGAATCGAGCCCAAATCCCGGGGAGATCGGTTTACTCGAAAACGTCTCCACCGAATTTCGCAAACGTGTCATCCAGCAACGGGGAGAAGAGCAGACGCTGCAGGAACGATTCGGCATCGAGGTTGTCGATGTTCGCATCAAGCGCGTTGCTTTACCCGCGGGCAACCGGCAAGCCGTTTATGTTCGCATGCGGAGCGACCGCAAGAAGGAAACAAACAAGGAACGTTTCGAAGGCCTCGCGCAGAAACAGGTCATTGAAGGACGCGCACAACGGCAGTACGAGGAAATTCTGGCCCGCGCTCGCGCCGACGCTGAGCGAATTCGTGGCGACGGTGAAGCGAGTGCGCTGGAAACATTGAATGCAGCGTACGCAAAGGACCGCGAGTTCTACCAGGTTATGCGCACGCTCGAAAGCTATCGCAAGATTCTCAATGAGCGAACGACGCTCGTTCTTTCCACGTCGAGCAACCTGATGAAACTGTTGACCGAAGGTGTTCCTGATGCTCCCGTTCCCGCACCGCAGCCAGGCAAGTCGCCCCTGGAAAACTCGGCGGAGGATCCCAAGACGAGCTCTTCTGATGACGGATGAAATCCAGATGACAAATTCATTATTTGGCCGCCCCGCTTGCGGGGCGTGTGCGTTGCGTCTTGTGATTGCAAACGCGGGGCAAGCCCCGCGGCTAAATGGGTTTCGACATTCGACATTCGAAATTCAACATTTCGTCGATGAGGCGACACCATGAAGCGCTGGCTGACGCTAATCCTACTGTTCGCCGGTTTGTATGCGGCCACCGGTTTCTACATCGTTAAGGGAAATGAAGAAGCTGTCGTCCGCCGATTCGGCCGACTGGTGACCGATGACTCCGGCAGGGTCTGGCTGCCGGGCAGTGGACTGCATTACGATCTCCCGTGGCCGTTGGCCGTCGTCGATCGCATCAATCGCAAAGAAGTCCGGACGCTCACCATCGGCACGGCCGAATTGGACGAGACGAGCGGCAATCTGGGCGACTTCCTGAGATCGGCCGAGTTGCTCGAACAATCGCAGTTCCTCACTGGCGATAAGAACATTCTCAATCTGCAAATCACCTTGCAGTACCGCATCTCGGACGAGAATCCGAACGACTTCCTGTTTCGCTCGAAGTCGCCGACAGAACATCTCAAGTTGTTGGCCGAGTCAGCGATTTCCGATCTGGTTTCTCGCAGCGGCGTCGATTTTGTTCACCCGCTGGGTTTGGTGGAACTCCGCGAACTGTTAACGCAACGAACGCGAGAGCTCGTTGCACAATACCGGCTCGGAATCGACATCGATGAGGCCGCCATCAGTGCCGTCTATCCTCCGCCGCAGGTAAAACAGGCATTCCTCGATGTTTCCAACGCCCGCGCCGAGCGCGAGCTATTGATTAACAGTGCGTTGGCGGTGACGGAAGAACTGCAAGCCAAAGCCGACGCTGAAGCCTGGCAGATCCGAAATGAGGCCGACATCGAACACCGCCGCAACATCGAAGCGGCTCGTGGCAAAGCCGACCGTTTTCGCAAGCTGATCGCCAGCATCGAATCGGCGGATGCCCCCGATGTGGCCCGCGGACTCACCATGCGGAGAATGTACATCGAAGCGTTGGAAGACATTCTGCAGTCGGTCAAAGGTAAGGTATTTCTCGACTCGGGCGAAACGGTTGACCTCACAATCTTGCGGGACCCGAAAGAGTAATCGTCGGAAGATCGCAGAGTTACGCCCAACATTCGTGCCGGGAAGTTGAGCGTCTCGACTCGTCGTAGTAGGATGAACGTTGTTGAGGATTCATCTGTCTGCTTTGCTGTGTCAAACAGTATTATGTATGCGGTGTCGCGTGCAGAGTCACGCGGCAAGATTGCGGTCACCACGAACTCCGACGAGATCTCCGTGAGTAAGACGCCGGCCGACGAGTTTAACAACCTTTGGGATGCGCCACCGGATGTGAACGCGTTTTTGGCTGAGCTTCCCGATGCGACACCGCGCGAACGCGCCGATGTCGTCGCCGTCGATCTGTTCCGTCGCTGGCGCGTCGGCAATCCCGCGCCCCTCGAATCCTATTTCGAGAGCATCCCCGAAGTCGCCGACGATGTCGAATTGAAATTTGAACTGGTTCTGCGCGAGTTCGAATATCAGGGGCTTTACGGCGAAGCGGCCACCGTCGATGAATTTGTCGAGAGGTTTCCCGATCTTGGTGATCGTCTCCGCCAGGAATTGGGTTGCAACCAGGACGAATCCATTGCGATTGCGGTGGCCGACAATGGATCGGTCGATACGACGATCATTGCCGGAGATTCTTTGAACGCAACGTCGCTCAGCGATACGGTTATCCCCGATGTTGAAGTCGGCGGGGCTCCGTTTCTTGCCGAGTGTGAGACTTTCACTTCGCTGCCGGCGAACGTGTTGTCGATGATCGAATCCAATATGTTCTGCCACAGTTTTTCTGCGGGCGAAACGGTCTTGAAGCAGGGAGAGCCGGGGACCTCGCTGCTGGTCATTCGCAATGGCATCGTTGAAATCTCAACGGAGGACAAGGCAGCCGTCAGCCACTTTATTGGCCGCATCGGCACGGGGCAGGTACTCGGCGAGATGTCTTTGCTGACCGAAGAGCCGCGCACTGCCAACGTCGTTGCCACGACCGATGTCGAAGTTCTCGTTCTGCCGTCGGGAATCTTTCACGAGCTGGCCTCGTTGTACCCCAGCATCAGCGTGGTGCTAACGCGACTGTTTGCGACGCGGTTAGGCGGAGTGGGGCGTGATGTTCTGGCAGGCAAGACGTTCGGTGGCTATTGCTTCACACGTCATCTTGGGCAGGGTGGCATGGGGGTCGTTTACGAAGCGCGACATGTGGAGACGGACCGGCAGGTCGCGTTGAAAATGATGAGCCATCGGCTCGTCTACGATTCGGAAGCCCTGATGCAGTTTCAGCGCGAGGCCGATATCATTGAGACATTCGAGCATCCCAATATTGTGACGACCTACGGTCGTTTTGCGGCATTTCATACGTATTTCATCGCCATGCAATTCTGCGACGGCTTCACATTAGAAGACGTGGTGAATGCGACGGGGCCACTTCCAGAAGCAGAATTCCGAAAGATCATCGGACAAGTGGCGGCTGCGCTCGATCACGCCCACGCGCACAAAATCATACACCGTGATGTCAAACCGGCCAACATCATGCTCAATCGAGATGGGTCGGTTAAACTGATGGATTTCGGGTTAGCGAAGCCGGTCGAAGACGAAACCGGGGGAGCGGCAGTTTCCATCGTCGGCACGCCGCGCTACATGGCACCCGAACAGCTTGCCGGTTTTGAGGTGGGAAAAGAAGCGGACTATTTTGCCCTTGGTTGTGTCGCCTATAAGGCGTTAACGGGGCAGACGTTATTTACCGGCGGCGGCGTGCGTGAAATTCGTCGCGAGCATCACCGCTACCAAATGCCCAAATTCCGAGAGGTCTGTCCCGGAATCAGTATTGCGACCAACTGGCTGCTCGAGCAGTGTCTCGAACGTGATTTGAGGCAGCGACGACCGAACATTCAAAAGATTGCCTCGTGGGCCTCGCCATTCGATCCCGATCTGCTGGCGGCAGTTGATGAAAGAGCCAGCAGCCAACTGTCCAGCGAAGAGACGTACTTCGAATAGCGGTAACCTGGAGAAAGATGAGGGTCGATCACCCTTTGGAGATTGTTCCTGCCACATTCACGTTGACCTGAATGTGTGCCGGATTCAACCCACCGATGACGAGGCTGTCGACGTGTGGATTCCGCAGCACAAAGCTTATTGCTTCGTCGGGGGTGAGATGGCCTGCCGCCAATCCCTTCTTAATGACAACGCCCACTCCACGCTCCGCAGCTTCAGCGATGACCTCTTCGTGCGATCGGTCGTCGAGATGGTATTCGACCATGATGACGTCGGCCCATTCGAGTGACTGTCGCGTCCCCTCAATCGATTTGGCCGACATTCCAACGGCTCGAACAATGCCTGCCTGTTTCAAATCGCAAAGTGTGGCCACTGCGTCGGTTTGATTGAGAATGAAGTCATCGTCGCCGCTGGAGTGAATCAAAACGAGATCGAGAATTTCACTGTCGAGCAATAGCCGGCTGCTGTCGATGCTGTGGCGAACAGCTGCTGCCGAATAGTCGTATTGTGACTGCCCGTCCCGAAACGTCTCGCCGATCTTGGTTGAAAGTACGAATTCATCGCGACGATGCGCAATGGACCGACCGATGCGTTCTTCGCTCAAGCCGTAGGCGGGGGCTGTGTCGATGTAGGAAATCCCCATATCGAGTACCGCGTTCAACAACTTTTCGACGTCGGCTTCCGTCGGCAAGTCGTACGGTGTGGGGTATTTAATTTTCTGGTTGCGGCCGATTTTGAACGCCCCAAACCCAATTGGGCTGACCTTCAGGCCGGTTTGCCCCAGCAATTGAGCTTCCATCGTGCCTACGGGGTTTGGAGTTTCGGACAATGTTTCTGGCCTGACAGTTGAGGAACTGTTCGTCGCGCAGTCCCACA